>DEPR01000018.1:12751-20686 GCA_002358895.1 Ruminococcus sp. UBA3387
GGACCTTGTATGATGCTTGCACCGACTATTGCTGAAATCGCTGAGGAGCACGATGAAATAAAAGTCGGCAAGGTTAATGTGGATGAACAACCGGGGCTTGCCGGGCAGTTCGGTGTTCAGAGTATTCCGACTGTGCTTCTTTTCAAGGACGGAAAGCCTGTTCGTTCATCTGTGGGATTTGTTCCGAAGGCAATGATTGAAGATTTGCTTGATTAGACAAAAAGAAGGGTAACCTGAATGGTTACCCTTTTAGTATGTAATTATTCAGCTGCCTGTTTTTCGTCAAGGTCGAGTGATACAAGCGGGTTTGCTGATGAAGCAACCTTTGGAAGTACACCGTCCCATTTTTCGATTGTCTGATAGTCAATCAGGTTCTGATTAAGTGAATCAGCAAGCTGTTTGTTCGCCTTAGCCTGTGCGTCAGCCTTTGTCTTGATAGCATTTGCTTCAGCTTCTGCTGCAATTATCTTCTTTTCAGCTTCTGCTTCTGCAATAACAATAGCCTGTTCCTGTTCTGTCTTTGTTTTCAAAAGGTTCTGTTCAGCTACCTGCTTAGCTTCGATAGCGTCATTGAATTCCTTTGAGAAATCAAAGTTCACGATGTTGAACTTTTCAATCTGAATACCATAGTCGGAAACCTTTGATTCAAGCTGTTCCTTGATTTCGTTACCAACCTTGTTACGCTCGGTGATAAGCTGTTCAGCTGTGAATTTTGCACTTACTGCTTTCATTGATTCCTGAACTGCAGGCATAAGGATTACAGTCTGATAATCCTGACCGATGTTCTTATAGATTGAAGATGATGCATCACTTCTTACACGGAAGTTTACTGCAATCTTTGAGCTTACTGTCTGCAAGTCCTTTGAAACGGCACTTGCGTCAGCTTCGTAAACCTGGATTTTGTTAGAAACGATTACAAGCTCCTGAGCATAAGGTATCTTCATATGCAGACCTTCAGACAATACCTTGTCGGAAACCTTACCGAAAGTTACGATTACACCTGTTGATCCTGCAGGTACAATAGCAAGAGTTGAGATGATTGCCGAAGCAACGATTATCAGCCCGATTACTATTGCTACAATCTTGCCGATGCCTTTTTTCTTTTCTTTGAAGTCTACTACGTTTGCCATATTATTTGCCTCCCTGAATTGTTTTAAATTCCGTTTTGATTGTCGCCATAAGGTTTGATGAACGGTAGCCAAGAACCATTATGAGCAAAACCCTGTTTAATATTTCTCTTTCTTTGTCCTTATAATTGCCACCCAGATTTTTGTCTATTTCTTTAGCAACCTGTGTAGGATTATAAATCTTTTCCCGTTCAAGATGACAGATCAGCTTGCAGAGCAGGTTATACAACTCCTTATCGTGGAGTATGTCGTCTGATAAATCATCGACCTTACCATTTATATAAGACATAAGAGCAGCTATGTCTTCAAGCTTCATCACGTCACGAAGTATGTTGATAAGGAGTATTCGCACTATTTGTCGTTCGGTGTATTTCTTATCCACCGTTGCTGTTACCCAACCTCTTTTTATCCAGTTCTGGATTGTAGAGCCTTTCAGCCCCGTGAGAGTTGACAGCTGTGAAAGTGTTATTCCTCCCGTCGCCGTGAGTATCGGCTCGATAAGTGAGAACGCATTGTCTTCAGCCTGCTCGTTGAAGTCAATTTCCGTTCCCGGCAGTTTGTCAATCATTTTATCAGTCCTTTCTGCTTTCATTTCTGCCAGATAAGATAACTCAAATGAGCTTTTCTTACTGTGATTTGATTATAACACAAGTTCAAATGAACTTCAAATCCAATCTTTTGACACTAAGACTATCTTAGGTAAAAAGATTTGAAATATCTCCCTGTATCTCTTATTTTCGCATTATTTCTTTCATTTTCACTTGTATTCGCTATAGGAATATTGCTTGCATTGACTTTTTGTTCTTTACATAGCTGAAAATATGTGGTATACTTAATATAACAAATTCAGAAAGGTGAAAAACCGATGAAAGGAATTTTTGAGTCCCATTCCCATTATGATGACTGTGGCTTTGACGGCGACAGGGAGAAAATTCTCGATTATCTGCTGACAGATGAGAACTCACCTGTTGAGTGCATTATGCACGCTTCAACAGATGAAGAATCGGCGTTGTTCGGCGTTGAAATGGGTAAGAAATACAGCAATTTTTATACTTCCGCAGGCTTCCACCCTGAGTGTATGGACAGGCTTCCCGAAAATTATATGGAAGTGCTTGAAAGGCTGTTTGATGAGCACCCTGAAATTCGTGCAGTAGGTGAAATAGGGCTGGACTATCACTATGACGGATATGACAGGGAAAGGCAGATTGAATTGCTTTCCAGACAGCTTGAATTTGCGAACAGGCGTAACCTGCCTGTGATTTTGCACTGTCGTGATGCGTTGGTGGATTTTACTGAGCTTATGAAAAAGTTCAGACCAAAAGGCGTTGTACATTGCTTTTCAGGCTCGGCAGAAACAGCTGAGGAAATGCTGAAGCTGGGGCTTTATATCGGCTTTACAGGTGTTGTTACCTTTAAGAACTCTAAGAGGGCTAAGAAGGCTTTGGAGGTTGTGCCGTTGGACAGGCTTCTGCTTGAAACCGACTGTCCGTATATGGCACCGGAGCCGTTCAGAGGAAAACGTTGCACAAGTGATATGATTGAAAAGATTGCTGAATGTGCAGGAGAAATCAAGGGCGTTGACCCACAGGAAATTGTTGACAGGACAAACGAAAACGCAAGACGTTTGTTTGACATAGACAGGAAAGGATAGAATTATGGAAACTTTATATCTTGTAATTCCTTGTTACAACGAGGAGGATATGTTGCCGATTACATCAAAGGCACTGCTTAAAAAGATGAACGAGCTTATTTCAGGTGGAATGATTTCGCCTGAAAGCAAGGTTATGTTTGTAGATGATGGCTCTAAGGACAAGACCTGGGAGCTTATTCAGGTGCTTCACGATTATGACCCTATGTTTACAGGGCTGAAGCTGTCAAGAAACAAGGGACATCAGAATGCTTTGCTTGCAGGACTTATGACAGCAAAGGATTATGCTGACATTATTATTTCAATGGACGCTGATTTGCAGGATGATATTAATGCTATTGACGGCTTCCTTGAGAAAAGGGCAGAGGGCTGTGATATCGTATATGGTGTACGTTCTTCCCGTGAAACCGACACTGCTTTCAAGAGAGGTACTGCTGAGGCATATTATAAGATTCTGGCTAAAATGGGCGTGGAAATTACATATAACCACGCAGATTATCGTCTTATGAGCAAGCGTGCAGTTGAGGGGCTGGCAGAGTTCAAGGAAGTAAACCTGTTTCTGAGAGGTCTTGTGCCGATGGTTGGTTACAAGAGTGGGGTAGTAAAATATCGCAGAGCCGAAAGACAGGCAGGAGAGTCCAAAGTACCCGTTGAAGAAAATGCTTGCCTTTGCTATGGAGGGAATTACCTCATTGTCAGTTAAGCCAATCAGATTTATCACAAGCCTTGGTCTTGGAGTGTTTGTGGTATCCTTGCTTATGCTTGTGTACTTCCTTATTACTTACTGGGCTGGGGAGGCTGTTTCAGGTTGGTCAACCATTGTTATTTCAATCTGGGCTTTGGGTGGCTTGCAGTTGCTGGCTATCGGTGTTATCGGTGAATACATCGGAAAGATTTATCTTGAAACAAAGCAGAGACCTAAATTTATAATAGAAACAAACCTGGAGGAACAGTAAATGAACGATATAAACAAGCCTGTTACAAATCCTCAGCTTATTGAAGCGATTAAAAAAATGAGGGCTGAGCCTAATGATAAAACACAGAATGAAGTAATAAACATTGCTTTGCGTTCAACATTTCTTGTGCCTGCTATTGTGGACAGGAGCGAGAGAATTATTGCCGATGAAAACAATCAGGTGCAGTTTGACAAGACACCACAGGCAAAATTCCTGCTCATAAATCACCCAAAGCTTGGCTCGTTCATTCCTGCATTTACCGATGCTGATGAGATAAGCAAGTTTAAGTCGGATGAAAAATTTCAGGCTGTTGTAATGAGATTCAATCAGGTTGCAAGTCTGACTGAGCAGATGCCTAACCTCAACGGCTTTGTGGTAAATCCACTCAGCGACCCGTTGCCGTTTACAAAGGACTTGCTGGACACAATACTCAAGCAGATTATTGAACAGAACAAGAAGATGAAAGAAAAACCATTACAGTAATAAAGCACAAAAAAGGCTGTTCCAGAACGGAACAGCCTTTCGTTTTATATCTTATATATTAAAGTACTCTTACCTTAACTACGCCGTCGATAGCAGCAATAGCATCGGCATCAACATCACCTGTAACATCAAGCATTGTATAAGACCAGTCTTTCTTTGACTTGTTTACAAGATTTTCGATGTTTGCACCCTTAGCAGATACAGCAGTTGTAATCTGTGAGATAAGAGCAGGAATGTTCTTATGGAGTACGCAAACAAGTGCATCACCTGTTTTAGCAAGCTCAGCGTTAGGGAAGTTTACTGAGTTCTTGATTGTACCGTTTTCAATGTAGTCAATCAATTCGTCGGCAGCCATAACAGCACAGTTGTCTTCAGATTCTTCACTTGAAGCACCAAGATGAGGAATAGCAATGATGTTGTCAACACCGAGAACTTCATCACAAGGGAAGTCAACGATATATCTGCTTACCTTGCCACTGTTTACAGCTTCAACGATGTCTGCTGAGTTAACAAGTTCGCCTCTTGCAAAGTTGAGAAGCTTAACGCCGTCCTTGCACTGTGCAATAGTTTCCTTATTGATTGTATCCTTAGTTTCAGCGTTATAAGGAAGGTGAAGTGAAATATAATCAGCGTTTGCATAAATGTCAGCAACATTAGCAGTAACCTTAACCTGTGGCTTGAGTGAAAGAGCAGCACCAACAGAAAGGAATGGGTCATAGCCGATAACGTTCATACCAAGTGAGATTGCGATATTAGCAAGCTTACCACCGATAGCACCGAGACCGATAAGACCAAGTGTCTTGCCCATAATCTCACAGCCACCAAAGTTGCTCTTGCCTTTTTCAACCATTTTGCCTACTTCGTCGCCGTTGCCCTTGAGTGTCTGAGCCCAGTTCATAGCCTCAGGAACTTTTCTTGAAGCAAGAAGCAAACCACAGATAGCAAGCTCCTTAACAGCGTTAGCGTTAGCACCAGGTGTGTTGAAAACAACGATACCCTGTTCTGCACACTTGTCAACAGGAATGTTATTAACACCTGCACCTGCTCTTGCGATAGCAAGAAGGTTATCCTTCATTTCCATATCGTGCATCTTAGCTGAACGAACCATAATTGCTTCAGGAGCATCACAGTTGTCAGTAACTACATATTTTGCAGTATCAAACTTGTCAGTACCGATAGCTGCAATTTTATTCAATGTCAAAACATTATACATTTAAAACTACCTCTTTCATATTTAATAACGGGCGACCTGAGGCCGCCCATTTGTTTTTTGATTAAGCGTTTTCAGCCTCAAACTTCTTCATAAATTCAACAAGCTTTTCTACGCCTTCGATTGGCATAGCGTTGTAGATAGAAGCTCTCATACCACCAACAGTTCTGTGGCCCTTGAGGTTTTCAAAGCCTGCAGCCTTAGCTTCAGCAACAAACTTAGCATCAAGGTCAGCGTTACCTGTAACGAATGGAACGTTCATAAGTGATCTGTCTTCAGCAGCTACTGTACCCTTAAAGAGCTTGCTTTCGTCAAGATAATCATAAAGAATCTTAGCTTTCTTTTCGTTGTGAGCCTTCATTGCTTCAAGTCCGCCCATCTTCTTGATCCACTTGAATACCTTACCGCAGATATAGATACCATAGCAAGGTGGTGTATTGTAAAGTGAATCGTTGTCAGCCTGTGTTTTCCACTTGAGCATTGTTGGTGTGCCTTCAAGAACGTCGTCTGTAATAAGGTCTTCACGGACAATAGCAATAACTACACCGGCAGGTCCAACGTTTTTCTGAACACCGCCGTAAATTACGCCATACTTAGTTACGTCAACAGGCTCTGAAAGGAAGCAGGATGAAACGTCAGAAACAAGAAGCTTACCCTTTGTGTTTGGCAATGTCTTGAACTTTGTACCATAGATTGTGTTGTTTTCGCAGATGTAAACATAATCTGCATCTTCAGGAATGTCAAGGTCTGAACAGTCAGGAATATATGAGAATGTCTTGTCAGCTGATGAAGCAACTGCAACAGCTTCACCGTAAATCTGAGCTTCCTGGTATGCTTTCTTAGCCCACTGGCCTGTGATTATGTAAGCAGCCTTCTTATTCTTCATAAGGTTCATTGGAACTGCTGCAAACTGCTGTGAAGCACCACCCTGAAGGAACATAACCTTATAGTTGTCAGGAATGTTCATCAGATCACGGAGATCCTGTTCAGCTTCTTTGATGATTGTGTCATAAGCCTTTGAACGGTGGGACATCTCCATTACGGACATACCTGTTCCCTTGTAATCAAGCATTTCGTCGGCAGCTTCTCTGAGCACTTCTTCAGGAAGAACTGCAGGACCTGCACTAAAGTTGTAAACTCTACCCATTGTATAAAACCTCCATTTTAATAATAAACTAACACATTAATTATAATACTTTATCGAAATAAAGTCAATAGTAAAATAAAAAAACCTAAAACAAAAAATCGTTGATTTTTATGGGGAAAAATGTTATAATTTACTTATTCTATTAATTTCCATTTGATATTATATTATTTAAGGAGAAAAATTATGTTTGCAAAGATAAACACAATGGGGCTTACAGGGCTTAATGCTTTCCCTGTATATTCTGAAATTGAGTCAAGCAGAGGTCTGCCATCCTTTGATGTGGTGGGGCTTGCTGACGTTGCAGTAAGAGAAAGCCGTGAAAGAATTCGTTCTGCACTCCGTTCAAGCAATATAAATTTCCCCTCACAGCACATTATCATAAATCTTGCTCCTGCTGACAAGAAAAAGTCAGGCTCTGTTCACGACCTTGCCATTGCCGTAGCACTTCTGAGAGTGCAGGGGTATTGCGATGACACACAGCTTGAAAATTCAGCATTCATCGGAGAGGTATCTCTCAGTGGTGAAATCCGTGGAATTAACGGCGTTCTGCCGATGACTATACTTGCATCAAAAATGGGATACAAAGAGATTTTTGTACCTGTAGAAAATGCAAAAGAGGCTTCAGTTGTTGAGGGAATAACCGTTTATGGGGTAACTTCGCTCAAAGAGCTTGTGCTTCATTTCTGTCAGAAATCTATGATTGCACCTACTGAAAACAAGCAGAAAAGTGAGCCTGTATATTACGGCAACCTTGATTTTGCAGATGTAAAAGGTCAGCAGAACGCAAAAAAAGCCTTGGAAATTGCTGCAGCAGGTGGGCATAATGCACTTATGATAGGTACACCGGGTTCAGGTAAATCAATGCTTGCAAAAAGAATGCCCTCAATTCTTCCCAAAATGACTTTTGAGGAGTCCATTGAAACTACCAATGTATATTCGGTAGCAGGACTGCTTGACAAGGATAATCCACTTGTTACAACAAGGCCGTTCCGTTCACCTCATCATACAGTTTCGACAGCAGGGCTTTCGGGTGGCGGAAGTGTACCGAGACCGGGTGAAATATCCCTTGCTCACAATGGTTTGTTATTCCTTGATGAGCTTGCAGAGTTTGCAAGGCCATCACTGGAGATACTCCGTCAGCCGTTGGAGGACAGACAGGTTACAATCTCAAGAGCTTCGGGAAGTGTTACATATCCTTGCTCATTTATGCTGGTTGCGGCAATGAATCCTTGTCCTTGTGGTTATTACGGACACCCTGCAAGAAAGTGCATCTGCAGTCAGCGTCAGGTTCAGCAGTATTTATCAAAGGTATCGGGGCCGATGCTGGACAGATTTGACTTACACATTGAAGTTTCTCCTGTAGA
>DEPR01000019.1:0-5160 GCA_002358895.1 Ruminococcus sp. UBA3387
TCGAGGTGCCAATATGAAATTATTATGCATAGACGGAAACAGTATAATGAACCGTGCCTTTTACGGAATAAGAGTGCTGTCCTCATCAAAAGGTGAGTATACAAATGCCATTACAGGCTTTATGAATATATATCTCAAGGAAATTGAGGCTGTGAAGCCGGATTGTGTAGCAGTAGCGTTTGACCTTAAAGCACCAACATTCCGTCATAAGGCTAATGCTACCTATAAAGCAAACCGAAAGGGTATGCCTGAGGAGCTGGCTCAGCAGATGCCTTTGATAAAGGAGCTTTTGACCGACCTGGGCATTAAAATAATCGAATGTGAGGGCTATGAGGCTGACGATATATTGGGTACTCTTTCAAGAATTTTTGCCGATTCGGGGAATGAGTGCTTTATCCTGACAGGGGACAGGGACAGCTTCCAGCTGGTGGACGAAAAGGTTACTGTGCGTCTTGCAGGCACAAAGGAAACAAAGGTATATACGCCCGACCGAATTATGGAGGAATATGGAGTCTCACCTCGTCAGATGATTGACGTAAAAGCCCTTATGGGTGATAGCTCGGATAATATTTCAGGCGTTAAGGGAATAGGTGAAAAAACGGCACTGAGCCTTATTCAGGAGCAGGGAAGTGTTGAGGAGCTTTATAAGAATCTTGAGGATATGACCCTTACCAAGAGTGTCCGTGCTAAGCTTGAAACAGGCTATCAGGATGCCCTGGACAGCCGTTTTCTTGCTGAAATCTGCCTTGAAGTTCCGATTGAAAAAAGCCCTGAAAGCTACCTGTTGGGAGAAATGGATAAAGAAAAATCAAGTCAGCTTCTTGCAAGACTTGAGATGAATAAGCTTATGGACAGGCTTGGACTTACTGGGGTAAAAGCTACCGAAGGCGATATAACCGAGGAGAAAACAAAGCTTTCCGACCTGCCAAAACCTGAGGTGAAAGAGCTTTCTGCCGATGATGTTGAGCGGATTACCAATAAGCCAAGCTGTTTTGTCTTTTCGGACGGTAAGCTGAAAATTTGTTGTGATAATACGATTTATATAACTGAAAATGAAAGCCTTATGCTTGACTATTTCATTAGCGAGGGCGAAAAGCAGTGCTTTGAGGGTAAATCTGCACATAAGTTCGCCTTTTCAAAGAGCAAAGAGCTGAAAAATCTACGTTTTGCCTGTGATCTGGCTGGCTATCTGCTTAACTCCCAGGCAAGTGAATATACAGTTGAAAACCTCTGCCTTGCCTATCACGTTGCATATCGTAGCGATATGGGCGATAATGCCGATGTTGCAAGCCTTGAGGCACTGTGCGACTGCCTGAAAAGACAGCTTGAACAGACTCAGATGGATAAGCTGTATTATGACGTGGAACTGCCTTTGTGTGAGGTGCTTGCGTCAATGGAAATCTGGGGCGTAAGAGCAGATGCCGAGGGCATTAAAGACTTCGGCGTGAAGCTGACAGCAGAAATCGAAGAAATTACCGAGCAGATTTATACCTATGCAGGCAAGGAGTTTAATATTTCTTCGCCAAAACAACTGGGACAGGTGCTTTTTGAGGACCTGAAACTTCCTGTGAAAAAGAAGACAAAGAGTGGCTATTCAACTAATGCAGAAGTGCTGGAGGCACTTGCAGATAAGCACCCGATTATACCACTTATTATCGAGTATCGCACCCTTACAAAGCTGAATTCAACTTATGTTGAGGGACTGCTGAAAGAGATTGAAGCCGACGGACGTGTCCACTCGGTTTTCAAGCAGACCGAAACAAGAACAGGAAGAATTTCATCTACCGAGCCTAATATGCAGAACATTCCTGTAAGAAAAGAAATCGGCAGAAATATGAGAAAATTCTTTGTCGCAGAAGACGGATATGAGCTTCTGGACGCCGACTATAGCCAGATTGAGCTGAGAGTTCTTGCTGCTGTCTGTGGTGATGAGAATATGCAGGAGTCCTTCAAAGAGGGTAGGGATATTCACCGTAGCACAGCTGCACAGGTTTTTGACCTGCCTGAAGATTTTGTAACACCTGAAATGCGTTCAGCCGCAAAGGCTGTAAACTTCGGTATTATCTATGGCATCGGTGCCTTTTCACTTTCAAAGGATATCGGCGTTTCGGTTGCTGAAGCCAAGCGATATATCCAGAATTACCTTGACAATTTCCCGAAAGTATCAGAATTTATGGACAGGACTGTTGAACAGGGTAAAAAGGACGGCTATGTTACAACTCTGTTCGGCAGAAGAAGATATATTCCTGAATTGACAGCAAGTAATAAGATGATACAGGCATTTGGAAAGCGTGCGGCGATGAATGCACCTATTCAGGGTGCAGCTGCAGATATTATTAAGATTGCTATGGTTAAGGTCTATAACAGGTTGAAAGCCGAGGGGCTTGATGCACGACTGATTTTGCAGGTTCACGACGAACTGATTATTGAGGCAAACGAAGCTGACGCACAAAAGGCATCGGCTATTCTGAAAGAGGAAATGGAAAAGGCAGTAGACCTTGCCGTGCCTATGTCTGTTGACGTAAATATGGGTAAGAGCTGGTTTGAAGCAAAGAAATAAAGGAGCAATGAAAATGGCAAGAAAATATGCACTTTTAGGAGAAACTCTGAAGCATACAATGTCCCCACCTATTCATTCACGTCTGTTTGAGATGAAAGGCAGGGAGTTTGAATATGAGCTTGTTGAGGTAAGCCCTGAACAGCTTAAAGATAAAGCAGAGTATCTTAACTCACTTAATGGGTATAATATAACTATTCCACATAAAATCGACATAATTGACTATGCGGATAAGCTTGATAATTCTGCAAAGCAATATAATTCCGTGAACTGTATTGACAATAAGAACGGCGTCCATACAGGGTATAACACCGACTGCGACGGCTTTTTGCAGACTATTCGTGCAATGAATGTGGATTTTGGCGGAAAGGTATTGCTTATCGGCTGTGGTGGAGTAGGCAGAATGATGGCTATTGAGGCTGCACTTGCAGGTGCAGAGCTGTATATCGCCGTGCTTGCAAGCGATATGCCACTTGCAGAGCAGGTGAAAAAGGAAATTGCAGAGATGAAGCCCGATGCAAAGGTGAATATCCTGCTTAACACAGAGATTGATACGGGGATTAAGTATAGTCTGCTTATGAATGCCTGTCCTGTGGGAATGTATCCGAAGGTTGATGCCTGCCCTGTAAGCGATGAGGTTATTTCAGCAAGTGAGGCTGTATTTGACGTAATTTATAATCCTCGTGAAACACAGCTTATGAAAAAAGCGAAAGCTATGGGCAAAAAAGCCGTTGGTGGTATGGCAATGCTTGTGTGGCAGGCAGTTTCTGCTCACAAAATCTGGGACGGAGATACATACACTGACGAGGAAGTCCAGAGCATAATTGACGAAATGGAAATGCGTGTTGAAAAAGACTTCGGTTAAAATTATATGTGCAACAGAGCAGTAGATACTGCTTTGTTGCTGTTGCACAGTAAAAAGGGGCTTGTTTTGAGTTTGTTTGTCAAAATACACAAAGTTAAAAAGCTGTCAAAAAAAGTGTAAAAAAGGGTTGACAAATAAAAATTGTTAGTGTATAATAATTAAGTCGCTGAACAGAGATGAACAGTGTCCCCGATTATGGCGATATAGCTCAGTTGGCTAGAGCACTTGGTTCATACCCAGGGTGTCACTGGTTCAAATCCAGTTATCGCTACCATATATGGCCCGTTGGTCAAGCGGTTAAGACACCGCCCTTTCACGGCGGAATCATGGGTTCGATTCCCGTACGGGTCACCAAAAACCACGAACGATTTAAGTTCGTGGTTTTTTATGTTCAGGTTATACTTACGGTACTAGTATTGCAATTTATAAAATTTTATGCTATCATAAATCCAGTAAAAGATATATAAGTGAGGTGTATTTTGTGAGCGATAAGATTTTTATTCCACGAAATAAAAACGCACAGGACTGCGTTAAGAATGTAATGAAATATCTGTCGGATATTACTTATGAAAAAATCATCACAGGTCAGCATACCCAGACTATGGCTCAGGAGGAACTGCACCATATCGAAAAAATCACAGGAAAACAGCCTGCGTTGCTGGGCTTTGAACTGCTTTCCTATTCACCTAATATAAATTATGCCGATACCGATGATGAGTGTATGACAGAGGTTGTGGAGAATTACGGTACACTTAAAAGAGCCTGGGAATGGGCTGAGCAAAAAGGTCTTATAACCTTTACCTGGCATTGGTTTTCACCATTGGGTGGCCGTTCAAAAGCCTTTTTTACCGAGAATACCGACTTTGATGCAACTAAAGCTGTAATTGACGGTACGCCTGAAAATATAGCACTTATTGCTGATATGGACGTTATGGCAGGGCTTCTCCGTCCCTTCTGCGATAAACAAATTCCGATTTTGTGGCGACCATTCCACGAGGGGGACGGTGGCTGGTTCTGGTGGGGTGCAAAGGGAGCAGATACAGTAAAAAAACTCTGGAGAATAATGTATGACCGATACACAAATGTCCATAAGCTTAATAACCTTATCTGGGTGTGGAATTCTCCTGTTCCCGAGTGTTATCCGGGCGATGATGTGGTGGATATTATCTCAAGGGATATGTATCCTCCTGCCCACGAGCATACAAGTAGGGGCGATGCCTACTATGACCTTATGAAAATTACCGATGAGCCGAAAATCGCACTTATCGGCGAAACGGGTATTCTGCCGTCTGCAAAGGCAGTAATAGATGAGAAAATAGGTTGGGCAAGCTTTATGACCTGGTCCCACGGCTTTTGTATCGGTGAGGAATTCAATACATATGAAGTGCTGAGGGAGATGTACAACAGCCCTTATGCCGTAACAAAAGATACACTGCCTGTTTTATATTGATGTTTATATGTCAGTTGCCGGGGAGAATAAAAAATACTATAAGCTTTACATAAAAAATGCCGAAAGGTGAAGTTTGTGTGTTTTAAAAGTATGGTATCTCAAGAAGTGCCTGGACTTATAAGGAAAAGGACTTTGGGCTGTCAGACAGCCGTATGGACGGCGTCCGTGATGAGCTTGTAAAATATCTTTAACTAATATAAATAAACTGTAGGGGCTGATGTAAGCATCAGCCTGTAAAATCAGAACTATATAAATTAAAGCCGACCTTTTTCAGGTCGGCTTTGTTTC
>DEPR01000019.1:5231-10562 GCA_002358895.1 Ruminococcus sp. UBA3387
GCCTTAACAGCTAATCTATAAATTTCAGCAATATCATCAGATGAAAGTGGAACAAATCCACCTGTCATTCCGTCGCCAAGTCCGAACTTTTCCACAAGCACAGGAATATCCGCTTCTTTTGCACCCAGTTCATCGAAGTTTATCGGCATACCGATTTCGTGAAGAAATCTCCTGAAGCTGTAAATGCCCCTGAGTGCAGTTTCTTCAGGGTTTTCAAAGTTCATCTCACAGCCCCAGATACGAACTGCCATCTGAGCAAATCTCGTAACGTTGTGCTTGTATACAAATTCCATCCAGGCAGGCATAATTACAGCAAGCCCTGCACCGTGAGCACAGTCATAAAGTCCCGATAGCTCGTGTTCAATTCCGTGGCTGTTCCAGTCCTGGCTTCTGCCCACACCTACAATATCGTTGTGAGCAACAGTACCTGCCCACATAATGTTTGCCCTCGCTTCATAGTCGTCAGGGCATTTTATTGCACGAGGAGTTTCCTTTATCATAGTGAGAAGCACAGCTTCGCAAAGCCTGTCAGTAACCTCAACGTCCTTTGTGTTTGTGAAATATCTTTCAAAAACGTGTGCCATAATGTCTGTAGCACCACAAGCAGTCTGATATGCAGGAAGCGTCTGGGTAAGAGCAGGGTTGAGGATGGAAAAACAAGGTCTGAGCAGGTCTGAGCCGGTGCTTCGTTTGAGCCCTACGTCTTCTTTTGTGATAACCGAGCCACCTGAGCCTTCACTGCCTGCCGCTGCGATTGTAAGAACAGTTCCCACAGGAATAGCTTTTTCAACAGCCTTGTATGAGCTGTAAAAATCCCAGAAATCTCCGTCATAAGGCACGCCAAGAGCAATAGCCTTTGACGAGTCGATACAGGAGCCTCCACCGACAGAAAGAATGAAATCTACATTTTCCTTTCTGCAAAGCTCAATACCTTCATAAACAAGAGTATCACGAGGATTAGGCTTAACGCCACCAAGCATAACATATGAAATACCCTCTGCTTCAAGTGAATTTTTCACCCTGTCAATAAGCCCCGACTTAATAGCAGAGCCTGAACCATAGTGGATAAGCACCTTGCTTCCACCGTACTTTCTGACGTAATATCCACATTCATTTTCTCTGTCCTTACCGAAAACGAATTCAGTAGGGCTGTAAAAATTAAAATTATCCATTATAGCACTTCCTTTCATATAAAAAAACCACGAACACATAATATGCCCGTGGTTTTAGACTTACTTTGTCATAAACAGAATACCGAGAGTATCAGGACCGCAATGGCAGGAAATTGTACAGCTTGCCTGTGTAATGTAAATATTTTTGAAAGTTGTGTTTTCTTTCAGATATTTGCGTACAGCGTTTATGTATTCTTTCTTTGTGCCTGAGTGGGTGATAAAGACTATTTCGTCATCATAATCAGGATAACGTGCAAGAGTGTCCTTAACGTAGCTTAAAATAACCTGGTCATATCTGCCTCTGTATTTCTTGCCGACGTTCATCTTGCCACCGTCCTGGTTGTCAACCTTGATAGAAGGCTTGATACCGAGGAGGTTTGCTCCGAATGCAGCCAGTGCAGAGCATCTTCCTCCTGCACGGAGGAATTCAAGAGTGTTGATTACAAAGCTTGCGTGGGATTTGCTTACAAGGTCAGTAACCTGCTGTGCGATTTCATTGGCAGAAAGCCCCTGCTCAGCAAGCTGGCAGGCTTTAAGCACAAGAAGTCCCGAACCTGTTGAAAGGTTCTGTGAGTCGATAACATATACACCCTCAAGCTCAGCTGCAGCAAGACGTGCATTCTGATGAGATGAAGACAGCCCACTTCCCAGATTAATGTGAACAACCTCATATCCCTCATCAGTAAACTGCTTGAAATAGTCAAGGAACTCACCGATGTTGATAGCACTTGTCTTAGGAAGCACCTTGCGTTCACGATAAGCCTCAAAAAGGTCCTCAGGCTTGATGGTTACGTTGTCAAGATAATCCTTGCCTTCAAGGTTGATGTGATAAGGAAAATAGCTGACATTGTTTTTGGTCATCAGCTCTTCGCCCAGGTCGCAGGTGCTGTCTGCTGAAATGATTACTTTGCTCATATAAAAACCTCCGAAATTTTCGTTTATATAATCTCAACTTTTCCTTGAAGATCAGAAAAATCATCAAAAAAGTTGGGATATGATTTTGAAACACATTCTGCACCTTTAATAATCAGTGGAGCAGTACATTTGGTTGAAGCAACAGCCATAGCCATTGCAATTCTGTGGTCGTTGTAAGTGTCAACCTCGCCACCTGAAAGGCTTTCAACGCCGTGGATTTCCAGCCTGTCAGCAAAGGCGGTTACCTTTCCGCCAAGCCTGTTAAGACAGGTTGAAATTGCTTCCAGCCGGTCGCTTTCTTTGATGCGAAGCCTTGCAACATTGGTTATCTCCGATTTACCTTTGCAAAAGCAGGCAAGTACCGTTAAAATCGGCACAAGGTCGGGGATATCCGAGCAGTCAAGAGAAAAAGCCTCAAGCCCGTTGGCAGTCGAAACTTTATCGCAGATGTCCATAATCGCCTTGTCGCCCTGATATGACTGTTCACTAAGACCCTTGATTTCAATATTACTGCCTAAAGCGTTTGCAACCTTGAAAAAAGCAGCCTGAGAGTAATCGCCCTCAACCATACCGTCGCAAGCCTCAAGCTGTTGTCCACCTTTAACGGTATAGCTCATTTCAGTTTCAGCCACATCTCCACCGAAATTACGGATACAGCCAATGGTTATGTCTACATAAGGACGGGATTCAAGATGAGAAGTAAGAGCAATTTCGCTGTCCCCATCAACAAGTGGCAAAGCAAAAAGCAGTCCCGTGATAAACTGTGAGGAAATCCCTCCGTCTATTTCAAATCTTCCCGAAGCCAGCTTTCCCTTAACTGTGCAGGGCAAAAATTCGCCCTCCTTAGCCTTGCTGAAATCAAATTCAATTCCGTGTGCAGGGAATTGGTCTATGTATGGCGTAATTGGGCGTTGCGGAAGCTTTCCCTTGCCGATGAAAGTACATTCCACCCCCAAAGCACAGGCTACAGGGATAAGGAATCTCAGAGTTGAACCTGACTCACAGCAGTCGATAACTGCCTTTTCAGGTGGAGCCTCAATGCCCCTGACAGTAGCAACATCACCCTCTACCTCAATGTCTGCACCAAGTGATTTCATTGCCTCAATAGTAGCATTTATGTCCTTTGAAAGATAAATATTCGATATTTTTGATGTGCCCTTTGCAAGAGCCGCAGAAATAATAAGTCTGTGAGCAACGCTTTTTGAGGGTGGAATCTGCACCGACCCCGAAAGCAGGGAAGGAGTAATTTTTATGTCCATTTTTGCGTCCCTCTCTTATAATTCTTCAATAATCTGTGCAATTTCAGGTTCGGAAATCTCTTTGGCAAAATTGTTTTCACCAAACTGCATTACATCACCGATTTCCTTCTGGAAAACAAATCTCAGCTTTCCGTCACGAACCTTCTTGTCGGTATAAAGCTTTTTTACAAGCTCAGCCTTGTCGATGTAATCGGGTATCCTTACAGGGAGCCTTGCACGCTTGTAAAGGTCAATTACACGCTGTGCGTTTTCACTTGAAATAAAGCCCAGCTTTTCACCCAGCTTAACCTGAGCAATCATACCGATAGCCAGAGCCTCACCGTGAAGAAGCTCATAGCCCGATACCGTTTCAACAGCTCTGCCTACAGTGTGTCCCAGATTTAAAATCTCACGCAGTCCTGATTCTCTCTCGTCCTGCATAACCACCTGATATTTCACAGCACAGTTCTTTTCAGCTATGTATTCACAGGCTTTTATATCATTATCAAAAATCTTTTCGATGTCAGCTTCAAGATATTCAAACATTTCCGCATCACCTAAGCAGGCGTGCTTTATAGTCTCGGAAAGCCCGCTTGAAAGCTGTCTTTCGGGGAGAGTTTTCCAGGTGTCAATGTCAAGATAAACCTTTTTCGGCTGGTTGAACATTCCGATAAGATTTGTAGCAAGTGGTGTGTCTACGGCAGTTTTGCCACCAACTGATGCGTCAGCAGCCGAAAGGAGAGTAGTTGCGTAGTTTACAAAAGGCACGCCACGTCCGAAAGTGCCTGCAACGAAGCCTGAAAGGTCGGTTACAACACCACCGCCCACAGCAATTACTGCACAGTCACGACGATAGCCTTTTTCAAGCATAGAATCCTCAACAAACTCTTTCATCTGTCTTGTCTTGGACTTTTCTCCCTCAGGAATTACAAACAAATCTGAAGCAAAACCTGCAGATTTTATCATTTCGTGAATTTTGCGTCCGTATAAATCTGCAACTATGCTGTCGGTAACAACGGCAAATTTTTTTACCTTGCCGCAAAGTCCGTTCTTTAAATCCTCAATAAGATTATTATATAAATTGTGGCCGATTTCAATGTCATATGAGTCGTCCACAACCTTTTTAAGCTCGCAATAAAACTTCACTTTCTCACCATCTTGCACTAAGATTACAATTAAACATATTATAACACATACAACTTAAAAAGTAAAGGGGATAAGAGCCTTAATCGGGAAGTGTGTTTTTGTAAACAAAATATAAATTTTCTATAGTATATATTGACGAAACGTATAGCATATGTTATCATATGAACAGATATTCATATGAAAGGATGTTCATATATGAAAGATAATATTTGGGACCTTGAAGAAATGATGCGTGAGTTCAGTGAGGAGAGGGAAAAGCTGGAACAGCTTGATGAGAGTATGCCACCTGATGAAATTCTTTATGACCTGGCTGAGCTTTTCAAGGTGTTCGGAGACTCAACCAGAATAAAAATATTATATGCTCTTTTTGAGTCGGAGCTTTGCGTAAGCGAGCTTTGTGAGCTTCTGGAGCTTGGACAGACAGCTGTTTCCCATCAGCTGAGAGTGTTGAAAATAAACAAGCTGGTGCGTTTCAGAAAAGAAGGCAAGAACGTTTATTACTCGTTGGCTGATGACCACGTCAGAAGCATTATCGGTCAGGGTATGGAACACATAGGGGAGTGATTTTGATGAAGAAAGCATATAAAGTGCAGGACCTTGAGTGTGCAAACTGTGCGGCAAAAATGGAAGCAGGAATAAAGAAAATTGACGGCGTTGAGGATGCAACTGTAAGCTTTATGATGCAGAAACTGACTATTGTTGCAGATGAGGATAAACTGGACGATATTTTAAAGCAGGCAGCTAAAATCTGCAGAAAAATCGAGCCTGATTGTAGGATAATTTTCTGAGGAACAGGCTATGTCACGAAAACAGAGAAAAAGGCTTATCAGAATTATTGTCAGCTTTGTTTTGCTTATAGC
>DEPR01000019.1:10720-11588 GCA_002358895.1 Ruminococcus sp. UBA3387
ATTGCTACAATCGGTGCTTTCCTCACGGGAGAATGTGCTGAGGGCGTTGCTGTAATGCTTTTTTATCAGGTGGGTGAGCTTTTCCAGAGCTATGCTGTGGGCAAGTCAAGACGTTCAATTGCTCAGCTGATGGACATTCGTCCTGATTATGCAAACATTGAGCGTGATGGCGAGCTTGTGCAGGTTGACCCTGATGAAATTGCTGTCGGCGATATAATTGTTGTAAAAGCAGGCGAAAAAATTCCACTTGACGGAGTTGTAATCGAGGGTAATTCAGCTGTGAACACGTCGGCATTGACAGGAGAGGCTTTACCCTTAGATGCAGGCGTTGGAAGTGAAGTACTCAGTGGTTGTATTAATCAGAGTGGATTGATTAAGGTAAAGGTTACAAAGGAATTCGGTGAATCCACAGTTGCGAAAATTCTTGAACTTGTGGAGGAATCAAGCTCAAAAAAAGCAAAGGCTGAAAATTTTATCACAAGATTTGCAAAATACTATACTCCTTGTGTGGTAATCGGGGCTGTACTGCTTGCCACACTTCCACCGTTGATTACAGGTGGCAACCGGGCTGAATGGATACACAGGGCTTTGGTTTTCCTTGTTATATCCTGCCCTTGTGCATTGGTAATATCGGTGCCATTGAGCTTTTTCGGGGGCATCGGAGGTGCTTCCGGGTCAGGAATCCTTGTAAAGGGTGGCAACTATCTTGAGGCGTTGGCAAGGGCTGAAACGGTAGTCTTTGACAAGACGGGGACGCTTACAAAGGGTGTGTTCAAGGTGGTTGATGTTCACCCTGTGGATTGTTCTGAAGCTGAACTGCTGGAGCTTGGTGCATTGGCAGAAAGCTTTTCAAATCACCCTATTGCAC
>DEPR01000019.1:11687-17106 GCA_002358895.1 Ruminococcus sp. UBA3387
GGCAAGGTTATCTTTGCAGGAAATGACAAGCTGATGGAGAAAACAGGGATAAAGTGGGATAAATCACCACTTTTCGGTACTGTTGTACATCTGTCGGCTGACGGTGTTTATGCAGGATATATACTTATTTCAGATGAAATAAAGGAGACTTCAGTTGAAGCGTTGGCAAAGCTGAAGGCACAGGGCATAAAAAAGGTGGTTATGCTTACGGGGGATTCTGCTCAGGAAGGTGAAGCCATAGGCAAACAGCTTGGTATGGATATGATTTACAGTGAGCTTCTGCCTGCTGACAAGGTTGAAAAGTTAGAACAATTACTTTCCGAAAAGTCGGGAAAAGGCAAGCTTGTATTTGTTGGGGACGGGATAAACGACGCTCCTGTTCTTATGAGGGCTGACATAGGAATTGCTATGGGCGGTATCGGCTCGGACGCAGCCATTGAGGCAGCTGACGTGGTGATAATGGATGACAACCCTGAAAAGATTTCAAAGGCCATTGACATATCCAAAAGGACTTTGAAGATTGTATATCAGAACATTATATTTGCGTTAGGTATAAAAGCTGTTGTTTTACTGCTGGGTGCGTTGGGCTTAGCAGGAATGTGGTGGGCAGTTTTTGCAGATGTGGGCGTATCGGTTATAGCGATTTTAAACGCTATGAGAACTTTGAAAATAACAGATTGACAACGAGGGAGTTTCGGGCAGAAGTCTGAAGCTCCCTTGCTGTTTTTTGCTTGCAATTTAAATTGAGATATGGTATAATGAAAAATAATTGTATTTAGTTGTCTGTTGAAAGAGGCGTAAATTATGGATAACAATAAAAAACCATTGGAAGATAGGGCAATAGATTCAGAAGAACTGATTGAAAATCAGGAAGACACTGAAATTTCAGATGAAAATGAAACAGACGAAAATAAGAAGAAAAAGACCAAAAAAGCTGTTATTGTATCTTTTTCAATTCTCGGCTTCTTTTTGGCGATTATTCTTGCGGTTGTGGGTATCTTTTTCCACTATGTTTCTAAGATTAATATTCAGCGTACAAAGGCTGAAGTGTATGATTCCATTGAGATTGATGACCTTGTTGTAGGACCTGATTCACCTCTGGCGGACATTAACGCACTTGAAGGCAAGATGAAGGCTAACTTTGACAAGGACGGACTTATGCAGTCAGATGACGTATTGAACATTCTGGTCCTCGGTACGGACAGTCGGCAGAATAATGAACGAGGACGTTCAGACTGTATGATTTTAGTTTCCCTTAACAAGGCGACAGACGAAATCATTATGACATCATTGCTCCGAGATATGTACGTTACAATTCCCGGCAAGGAAAATTCTAAGCTGACCCACGCTTATTCTTACGGTGGTGCAGACCTGGCTGTTGACGCTGTTGAGCAGAACTTTAAAATTGACATTGACAATTATGTTCAGATAAACTTCTTCTCCTTTATGGAGGTTGTTGACGCAGTCGGTGGGCTGGATATAAACATAGCTGAAGAAGAATTGAGAAGTGTAAACGGTTATATAAATCAGCTTAATGAACTTTTAAATCTTCCTAACGGAACAGATTGTCTTAAATCTGCAGGAAAGCAGCATCTTAACGGAAAGCAGGCTCTTGGCTACACAAGAGTGCGTTATGTTGGTACTGACTTTGCAAGAACAAGCCGTCAGAGGTATGTTTTCGAGGAGGTTATCAAGAAGGCAAGCAAGCTAAGCGTTGGAGAGCTTGATAACTTTGTTGACGAGCTTTTCCCTATGATTACAACTGACCTTACGGAAACTGATATTTTCTCACTTCTTGTAAAGGCACCTACATATTTCTCTTATGATGTGGTTCAGCACACAATTCCGACAGAGGGTACCTGGGAATATATGACCATCAGAAGTATGTCGGTACTTGGTGTGGATTTTGAGGCAAATCAGGAATATCTGTTCAAGAATATTTATCGTTACGAAGAAGAATAATTATACATAACAAGCAAAAACGGAGGAAAAGAATATGGCATCAACCTGGAGTAACAATATTACATTTTCAGTATTCGGAGAAAGCCACGGACCAGCTATCGGTGTGTGTCTTGACAATGTGCCTCCCGGAGAAACTATTGATATGGAAAAGCTTATGCAGTTTATGGCGAGGAGAGCTCCGAAAAAGGACAAGACTTCAACACAGAGACGTGAAAAGGATATGCCACAGATTATGTCCGGCTTTTTCAACGGCAAGACTACAGGCACTCCTCTTTGTGCTTTGATTCAGAATACAGACCAGCACTCAAACGATTATTCCAATCTCTCAAAGCTGGCTCGTCCAGGACACGCTGATTACACAGGTGCTTTGCGTTACAGAGGCTTCAACGACCAGCGTGGTGGCGGACACTTCTCAGGCAGACTTACTGCTCCACTTTGTTTTGCAGGAGCTGTTGCTGCACAGATTCTTGAAAAGCGTGGAATTTATGTTGGTGCTCACATTGCTGAAATCCACAACATCAAGGACAATGCTTTTGACCCTATCAGGACTTCAAGGGATGATATTGTTGCTTTAAGAGAGAAGGAATTCCCTGTAATTTCAGATGCAAAGGGCAAGAAGATGGTTGCTGACATTGACAAGGCAAGACAGAGCTTTGACAGCGTTGGTGGTGTGGTAGAGTGCATAGCTATAAATGTTCCTGCAGGAATCGGCTCACCGATTTTCGACGGGCTTGAAAACTCTATTGCACAGCTTATTTTCGGTATCCCTGCTGTAAAGGGCCTGGAATTCGGTGCAGGCTTCAACTGTGCAAAAATGCTGGGCTCAGAAAACAATGACGAATTCTATGTAAACGAAAACGGCCACGTTGTTACGAGAACCAATTTCCACGGTGGTATTTTAGGTGGCATTTCTTCAGGTATGCCTATAACTCTCAGGGTTGCTTTCAAGCCTACACCATCAATTTCAAGACCACAGGCTACAGTTGACTATTCGGCAATGAAGAACGAGACTATCAACATCAAGGGCAGACACGACCCTTGTGTTGTACCGAGAGCAGTACCTTGTGTTGAGGCTGCTGTAAACATTGCTTTGCTTAACCATATGCTTCAGTATCCAAATTTTTAATTGAGGCATTGGAAGAAGAAAATGACGGATAAATGGTTTTCAATGCCATAAAAAATGAGGTAAATGTATTCAATGGAACACAGTTTTATAAACAGTATAACTCCCGATATTTTAAATCCCACCGATGAATATGAGGTTAAAATTCTCCTTGCTTATTTTATGCATCAGATTGACCGTCCTTTAACTCCTAATCAGCTGACGGAAATTGCTACGGGCGACGGAATAGTAAATTATTTTCTCTATTCGGAAGCTGTCAACGAGATGCTGAAAAATGGACTCATCGCCATTGAGGAAATTGAGGGAATCAATCATTATGTGCTGACGGAAAAGGGCAAGGACGGTGCTTTAAGCTTCAAAAAGTATGTAAGCAAAAGCGTCCGTGACAGAATTTATGCGGCAGGACTGAGATTTTTCTCAAAGCTCAAGAACAGCCGTGATGTTACTTTTGATATAACACCTCTTGAAAAGGGTTATTCTGTACACTGCAAATGCAGTGATAACGGGCTTTTGCTTATGGATATGACTTTGTTTGCTCCTGACAAGGAACAGGCTGACTATATCAAGTCAAAGATTATGATTAATCCTACGGATTTTTACTGCAAGGTTATGGATTATATCATCGAAAACGAAGAATATATTCCAAGCATCGGTGCTGATGACAGCGAAATATAAGGAGAGCTTCGGCTCTCTTTTTTATGGTAATTCAAAGAACATATGGATAACCTAACTTTTCTTTTTTTATCATAAAATTATCACATTAATGGGTATAATATAGGTATAACGGAAAATACAAACCAGTTTTGGCTTAATATAAAGGAGTGTTTATATGTACGACAATTTCAATAATGAGCAGAATCAGAACAATGAAAATGTACAGAAGGAACAGAATACAACAGCTAATCAGAACCAGCAGTATTCACAGTACAATCAGAATGGATACAGCTATAACGGTCAGAACGGATATTACAACTACAACAATATGAATGAATATTCATACAATCCGAAGCCGAAAAAGCCTAAGCACAGAAAGCTTCTTATAGCTCTGGTTGTCTGCATTTGCGTTGTGGCTGTGGGAGCAACATCAGTTGTGGGATATTCAATTATGACGGGCAACACTCTTGGCAACTTATTCAACAGGGGCGAGGGAAGCTCAATACGTCCTGATGTTTCGGATAACAACACCACAAACAAGGTAAAGAGAGAAAATCTCCCTACACTTATTCAGCTTGCTACTCCTGATGACGCAATGAAAATTCCTGAAATTGTGGAAAAGGTTTCACCTTCAGTTGTAGGAATTTCCTGCCTTACAAACTCAGGCACAGTTACAGGCACAGGAATTGTAATGAGTGAGGATGGTTACATTATTACAAACGCTCACGTTGTTGACGGTGCAAGTGCTATTTCCGTAGTACTTCCAAGTGAATACACAGATGGCGAAAAGGATGATGAAGACAACTCATACAAGGCTGAGCTTATCGGCAAGGATAATCAGACAGACATTGCAGTAGTTAAAATTGAAAAGGACGGATTGGTTGCTGTAGAGTTCGGTACATCTGCTGAAGTACAGGTTGGTGAGGTTTCTATTGTAATCGGCAATCCACTTGGTCTTGATCTTGCAAACTCTGTTACTGCAGGCATTATTTCTGCAACGGACAGAACAATCACCATTGAGGACAGGACAATGAATCTTATTCAGACTGACGCTTCAATCAACTCGGGCAACTCAGGTGGTCCGTTGATTAACGCTTACGGTCAGGTTATCGGTATCACTTCTGCAAAGGTTGCTTCAACTTATGGTGAGGGTCTCGGATTTGCTATTCCTATTGACGAGGCTATTCCTATTGTTCAGGAGCTTATGGAAAACGGCTACGTTACAGGCAGACCTACACTTGGCATCAGTGGTATGAACATTTCAGACCTGCAGTCGCAGTATTATGACATTCCTAAGGGCTTTATTGTAAAAATCGTTGAGCCGGGAAGTGCTGCTGAACAGGCAGGAATTGTTGAAGATGATATTATTGTAGGCATTGAGGGTACGCTTATTGAATCTATTGAAGAATTCAATGATATCAAGGAAAAATACAAGGCAGGAGACGAAATCACCGTTTCACTTTACAGAAACGACAAGATTGTAGATGTCAAGGTTATTCTCGGCGAGGCTGTTGAGGAGCAGTCAAGCTCACAGGGTCAGCAGTCATATGAGGATTTCTATGACAACTTCTATGATATGTTCCCTGACTTCGGATACTAATTTGCTTTTTTCATAATTTTTTTCATATTCTTTTACTTCAGGCGATTGGGCTGTTCCTTTTGGGACAGCCCTTTTGCTGT
>DEPR01000019.1:17223-19921 GCA_002358895.1 Ruminococcus sp. UBA3387
GAAAAAACGGGACGATATGGGCATCGTCCCCTACTCAGGCACAAAAAACTGCTACCATTAAGGTAGCAGTTTAATTATAATCATATATTCAGTTCAGAAATTCCTCTGCGATTACTTCTTCGGTATGCTGTTTAAAATAATCAACGGTAACTGTTTGTCCATTATAGCCATTAAGTGCGTGCTTTGAAGCAAGCTCCTCGGTATACTCAGACAGAGGATAAATCTTATAGCTATGTCGGTCCTCCATTATATCTCCACCATTGGTTTCAAAGTGGATAACAATAGGAATCCATTTCACGTTTTCAATAGTTACATCATCATTGCTTTTAACAAAATCAAAGCTCAATATTCCTGACAGTGAATTGTCAACGGCAAGCATACCGCCAAGGAAGTTGCCCAAGGAATATGCAACAAGGGTTTTGTTACCGTCCTTTCCGTCAAGCCATTCAACAGGCTGGATAACGTGAGGGTGAGTTCCGATTACAACGTCAACGCCCAAATCAGCAAAGAACTGTGCATAATAAAGCTGGTAGTCGGATGCATTTGCCATATTTTCCTCACCCCAATGGGCTGACACGATAACAACATCACTCATTTCCTTTGCTTTCTGCACATCTTCGATGATTTCATCGTCCTCCAGATAATGAACGGCATAGTCGTTCTCGGCTGTTATGCCGTTGGTATGGGTTGTATAGGAAAGGAATGAAAATCTCACACCTTTTATTTCAAAAACAGGGATATAATTATATCTGTCCCAGCTATCGGCTGTACCTGAATGTACCACATTTCCAAGCTCATTGAGATAAGCTGTCTGGTTGTCGATTGCAGCCTGTCCTTTATCAAGAGAATGGTTTGTGGCAGTATTGATGATATTAAAGCCAACGTCTTTAAGGTTCTGTGCAAGCTCATAAGGTGAGTTGAATGCAGGATAGCCCGAAACGCCCAGCTCCTGTCCACCGATAGGTGTTTCCTGATTTACAAAGGCAAGGTCAGAAGCCCGGATATACTCCTTGATTTCCTCATACATAGGGCTGAAGTCATACTTATCGTCATTCATTTCTCCCGAATACTTATCGGCGTCAATATACACAGTTTCGTGGATAAGGTTATCGCCAACAGCCACAAAGGAAATTGCAGTATTTTCTTCAGGTTGGCTATTTTGTTCAATTATTTCTTCCGAAGCAGGGTTGTCTTTTTCAGGGCTTTTGTTTTCCACGTCATTTCCACAGCCTGCAAATGAAGCTGTAATAACAAATGATAAAGCCAGACACAAAAGTTTTTTCATATATATCACCTTAAATTCTTGCTATTCCTGTTTCTCTTGCAGCCTTCTTAACCGCTTCAGCTACTGCTGCAGCAACGCCTCTGTCAAGGGCTGACGGAATAATATAGTCGGCATTAAGTTTATCCTCAGGAATATAGTCTGCGATAGCTTTTGCTGCCGCAATTTTCATCTCGTCGTTTATATCCTTGGCTCTGCAGTCAAGTGCACCTCTGAAAATTCCCGGGAACACAAGCACGTTATTAATCTGGTTAGGGAAGTCGCTTCTGCCTGTTCCCACAACTGCTGCACCTGCTTCCTTTGCAAGGTCTGGCATAATCTCAGGAGTCGGGTTAGCCATAGCAAAGATAATCGGATTTTCATTCATACTCTTTACCATTTCAGGTGTCAGGCAACCAGGAGCTGAAACACCGATGAACACGTCTGCTCCTTTGATAACGTCTGCAAGAGTTCCTTTTCTCATCTGTTTATTTGTGATTTCAGCCATTTCAGCCTTTTCTGTATTAAGGCCGTCTCTGCCCTTATAGATAGCACCTGTTCTGTCGCAGAGGATAACGTCATTAAGTCCCATTGCGATAAGGAGCTTGATAATAGCGATACCTGCGGCACCTGCACCACTTGTTACAACTCTGATATTCTCCAGCTTTTTGCCTGTCAGCTTCAACGCATTAATCATAGCTGCAAGGGTAACAACGGCTGTGCCGTGCTGGTCGTCGTGGAAAATAGGAATATCACAACATTCTTTTAGTTTTCTTTCAATTTCGAAGCATCTTGGTGCAGAAATATCCTCAAGGTTTACGCCACCGAAGCTTCCTGAAATAAGGCTTACTGTTTTAACGATTTCGTCAACGTCCTTGGACTTTACGCAAAGAGGAAATGCGTCTACATCGCCGAAGCTCTTGAAAAGTGCACATTTACCTTCCATTACAGGCATACCAGCCTCAGGTCCGATATCTCCAAGTCCCAATACAGCTGTGCCGTCGGTAATAACTGCAACAAGGTTTGAACGACGTGTCAGCTCGTAGCTTTTGTCAACATCCTTTTGTATTTCAAGACAAGGCTGTGCAACGCCAGGGGTATAAGCAAGGGATAAATCATCTCTTGTTTCAAGAGGTGTTGTACAGACAACCTCGATTTTACCTTTCCACTCATAATGGAGCTTCAATGATTCTTCTGCATAATTCATATACTCATATCCTTTCGGGGTTAATTTTTCTACAACTTAAATCATACCACATTTTGTCGTTTTATGCAAGTGGGTGGCAACCTGTGTAATGGTAAACTCTTTACAAATAATCTATTGACTTTAGCTTGCTGCTATTGTATAATAAATTTTAATATTGAAAAAATAAAAGGATTGATTTTATGTTAATGACAGGTTCGGATATTATTATAGAATGTTTGCTTGAACAGGGT
>DEPR01000019.1:20013-20949 GCA_002358895.1 Ruminococcus sp. UBA3387
CTTTATATGTATTCTGACAAAATCAGACACGTTATAACTGCTCACGAGCAGGCTGCTTGCCACGCTGCTGACGGTTATTCCCGTACAACAGGCAGGACAGGCGTTGTTATTGCAACTTCAGGTCCAGGTGCAACAAATCTGGTAACAGGTATTGCTACGGCATATATGGACTCTATTCCTATGGTTGCTATTACAGGTAACGTTTCTACAAACTTATTGGGACTTGACAGCTTCCAGGAGGTTGACATCTGTGGAATTACAATGCCTGTAGTCAAGCACAACTACATTGTAAAGGACATTTCACAGCTTGCTGATACTATCCGTGAGGCTTTTGCCATTGCTAACGAAGGCAGAAAAGGTCCTGTACTTATTGACGTACCTAAGGACGTAACTATTGCAAAGACTGAATTCACACGCACACAGCCTAAGCCTCCTGTTCATCACAACCCTTATGACATCAATGCACAGATTGAAGCTGCCGCTGAGCTTATCAAGGCTGCTGAAAAGCCATTTATCTATGCAGGTGGTGGCGTTGTTTCCTGTGATGCTGTTGATGAAATGTCTGAATTCGTAAGAAAATGCGACGCTCCTGTTTCACTTTCACTTATGGGACAGTGTGCATATGACAACACAAAGGACAACTACATCGGTATGATGGGTATGCACGGTACAAAGACAGCTGCACTTGCTTTAAGTCATTGTGATCTTATGGTGGTTCTCGGCTCAAGATTTTCCGACCGTGTACTCTGCAACGCTAATACTTTTGCAAAGGGTACAAAGATTATTCACGTTGAGATTGACCCTGCTGAAATCGGCAAGAATATTGAAGTTGACTGTTATGTAAACGGGGATCTGAAATACATTCTTTCAAGGTTCAATGAAATTCTCCCTGATATGAACCACGAAGGCTGGATGGGCAGAATCGCTGACTGGAAG
>DEPR01000019.1:21071-31942 GCA_002358895.1 Ruminococcus sp. UBA3387
GCTGTTATTACTACTGAAGTTGGTCAGCATCAGATGTGGGCCGCACAGTATTATAACTTCAAGAACCCACGAAGCTTTGCTTCAAGTGGTGGCCTCGGCACAATGGGCTATGGTCTTGGTGCGGCTATCGGTTCAAAATGCGGTAACCCTGACAAGCCTGTAATCAACATTGCAGGCGACGGAAGCTTCTTTATGAACTGCAACGAGCTTTCATCTCTTGCAAAGCACAACATTCCTGTAATTGAGCTTGTATTTGAAAACAACGTTCTCGGAATGGTTCGCCAATGGCAGAGACTTTTCTATGACAAGAGATTTTCACAGACTGACATTGACCGTGGTACAGATTTTATGAAGCTGGCTGAAGCTTTTGGCATAGAGGGGCTTGTTATTGAGAAAAAGTCGGATATCACACCTGTACTTGAAAGGGCACTGAGCCTTAACAAGCCTGTACTCATCGAATGCAGAATACACAAAGACATAAATGTTCTGCCGATGGTTCCTGCAGGCAAGGATATCAGTGAGCCGATTATGGCGATTGATCTGGATTAATAAAAATGGGGTACAGGTATAACTGTACCCTTTTTATACAGGAGGCATATATTTATGGAAAAGAAAAAGTTCAGGCAATATCTTTTGCTTATTGGATTTGGTGTGGCACTTTTCTGGGGGCTAACCAATTACACCATAATTTTTAAGGTGGGCAGAACTGTACTTTCGGTTTTATCACCTGTTATTATCGGGTTGTGCATAGCTTTCATACTTAATGTGCCGATGTCATCCTTTGAACGCAGGGTGTTCAGGCCGTCCAAAAAGACGGGGAAGATGGGCAGGATTAAAAGCAAGCTTAAAAGGCCTGTATCAATTATTTTTGTAATTGCTTTGTTTTTGCTTATAATCTTTATGCTGTTTTATCTTGTAATTCCTGCATTGATTGACACGCTAACACAGCTTTCTGAAGAAATCCCTGAATTTGTAGAGAACATAAGCAGGATTGTAAAAGACCAGCCGATTATTCTGCACTGGTTTGAAAGTATGGATATGAGTAAGGAGGCGGCTATTGAAAAGCTTACATCCATTCTCAAAAACAGCGTTCTTACTTTACAGACTGTGGACTCAACTATAAATGTAGTATCAGGAATTTTCTCATCTATTGTCAACGCTGTGCTTGGTATCTGTTTTGCAATTTATATGCTTGCACAAAAGGAAAAGCTTATCGGACAGTGTAAAAAGCTGACCTATGCTTTCATCAAGGATGAAATAGCTGACAAGATGGTTTATGTATGCAGAAAGGCTTCGGATACATTCTCAAAGTTCCTTACGGGACAATGCACAGAGGCTATTATTCTCGGCTCGCTGTGTATGATTGGTATGCTTATTCTTCGTATGCCTTACGCACTTTTAGTAGGCGTTCTTGTGGCTGTTACGGCGTTCATTCCTATTGTGGGTGCATTTATCGGTGTAGCTGTGGGTGCATTTCTTATTTCGGTAACAAGCCTGTCCCAGGCGTTCTGGTTTATCGTATTTATGATTATTCTACAGCAGATTGAGGGTAATCTCATTTATCCTCACGTTGTCGGCTCGTCGGTGGGCTTGCCGTCAATATGGGTGCTTTTTGCAGTTACCGTTGGTGGAAACATTGCAGGAATTATTGGTATGTTTGTAAGCGTACCTGTATGTGCTGTATTATATTGCCTGCTAAGTGAATTTGTTTGCTGGCTCAATAAGCAAAAACATCCTGAGCCGATAGCTGTTGCGGTGGTTGAGGAGGAAATGCCTCAGGCTGAAAAAGAAGATGTAAGTGAAGATAAGTAAATTAAAAAGCGATTGATGCAAGCACATCAATCGCTTAATTTTATTCCTTATGCCACACGTTATTGTAGAAAAACACCAGAATTGCCATAGCAATAATTATCACATAGCCGATTACACTATACAAATCGGGTATGTCCCCGAACAGGAAGAATCCAAGCACAGTTGAAAAGATAATCTGTGAATAGTCATAAACCGAGATTTCCTTTGCAGGTGCTTTTGTATAGGCTGCTGTAATGGAAAACTGGCCTCCTGCCGCAGCAAGACCTGCACCCAGCAGGCAGAGAAGCTGTATAACAGTCATAGGATGATAGTCGAAAATCAGAAACGGCAATGTTACAAGGCAGGAAAAGCCTGAGAAGAATGCTACGATAAATGGACCTTTTTCGCCGTGGTTGCCAAGATACCTTACTGCCGTATAGGCTGCACCTGCTGAAATGCCTCCCACAAGTCCCATAAATGCAGGGAATATTTCAACATTTGCAAAGGTGGGCTTTATGATAAACAGGCTTCCCACAAAGGCTGTGAACACTGCAAAGCCCTGAAAAAACGTCAGCTTTTCTTTCAGAAATACAAATGAAAAGATAATAACGAAAAACGGAGACATTTTATTGAGCATTGACGCATCGGCAAGTACAAGATGGTCGATTGCATAGAAGTTGCACAGAATACCCAATGTTCCGATTCCACCTCTTACAAGAAGTGCAGGGATATTGGATTTCTTACACTTAAAGGGGATATGGTTCTTCTTCAATATAGCCAACGCAAAAATCAAAGCCACAAAGTTTCTGAAAAAGCTTTTCTGCGTTGGTGGCAAATCTCCTGCAAGCCTTACAAATGCATTCATAAACGCAAAGCAGAAGGCTGAAATTACAATATAGATTATTCCTAAATATTTTTTGTTTTTTGCCATTACATTACTTTCTTTCTGTCATCATTTTATGTTCTTTTTTAAGTTCTGCGATAAGTTCAGCAAGTGTCCAGCTCTGGTTTGAAGCTGTTACCATTGCTTTAAGTGGAATAACAAGCCCTTCAGTTTTCAGCTTTGTCAGCAGAGGCTGGATATTCTTTCTGTCGATGCCTGAAAACACAAGGCATTGCTCATCAGGTGGATTGTCGCAAGGCTCTTTTGCTTTTTCAAAGCCTTTAAACTCACAAAGCCATCCGATTTTTTCGTTGGCATTTTCAGCTTTTACAGGTTTATGATCTGCGTTAAGCTCAGCGGTGATGTTATCAAGAGTCAGCTTTTGTTCATCCGTCAGTCCATAACTCAAAATAAGCTGTGGAGCAGTAACAATTCTTGCTTTCATTTTTACCTCCTGTGCAAACAAAAACACTGCATAAGCAGTGTTTGTTTTTTTACTTCTTTTCAAATTCAAATTCTTCCACAACATCCCCGAAAACAAGCCAGCGATTTTCAACCCATACTACGGTAAACGCTTTTGTTTCCACCAGTTCCTTTTCACCCTGAAGAATAAAATCCACTGTCAGCTTTCTTGCTTTTGTTATATCAAGACGCTTTTTATATTTATCCTTATACTGTTCTTTAAGCTCGTCGATTTTCTTCTGATTAAGCTCTTTATCGGATGTGGTTCTTGTTTTAAGTATTCTTTTATTCTCAGACTGGGACGGAAGAAAAGTCATTACTAAATCGCTGTTATAGTCGTCGCTTTCAAAATACTCATTTTTTGCTTCTTCTGTATAGCAATTAAAATATGCATCGCTGTCCATTGCTGTAATAGCTCTTGCCATTGTAACAACAGGACGCTCATAGTTTTCGGGTGAAGGTTCTTTTTCACCTCCGCAGGAAGCCATTGACAGCAGGGCTGACAAAGCAACCAGAGCTGATATTATTCTTGTCTTATTTTTCAAGGTTTATACCTCCTTTTGTGTATAAATCAAGGCATAATCACTTCATTGAACACAGCTTTCTGCTCGCCGTTTTCAAAGATAACTCTCGGTACTCTCGGAGCAATTCCACACACGATTTCATAGCCGATTGTACCTGTAAGCTGAGCCACATCATCGGCAGTAATTGTTTCATTGCCGTCTGTACCAATCAGGGTAGCAACATCGCCTGCTTTGACGTCCTCGATATGGGTAACATCGCACATAAACTGGTCCATACATACTCTGCCTGTTATCTTTGCTCTTTGTCCGTGGATAATTACCTCGCCCACATTTGAAAGTCTTCTCGGATATCCGTCTGCATAGCCACAGCAGATTGTAGCAAGCTTTGTTGGCTTATCTGTTTTATATGTTCTGCCATAGCTGACGCAGGTGTTCTCCTCCACGGTTTTGACCTGTGAGATACAGGATTTAACCGACATAACTGCTTCAGGCTTGAATGGCAGAGGCTTTTCAGGATTCGGCATAAGCCCATAAAGCACAATACCCAATCTTGCAAGGGTGCTTCTTTCGCTGTAATGATAGACACCTGCAGCAGAATTGAGAAAATGACAATGTGGCAGGGCGATTCCCATTTCTTTAAGTGCATCATCCACAGCGATTATCTTTTCAGCCTGTGATTTTGTATACTCATCGTCATCTGCATCATTACTGTCTGCAACTGCAAGGTGTGTGAAGATACCCTCCACCTTCAGCATATCAAGGCTATTGATTTTTTCAATCTCCTTGCAAATATCTTTTGTTGTACCTCTCAGACCTATTCTGCCCATACCTGTATCAAGGGCGATATGTATTCTTATTGATCGGGAGGTTGCGTTGTTCAGCTGTACTGCGTAGTCATACTCTGTGCAGGCCTGGATAATATCATATTTAATGAGGGCGTCAGTTTCTTCGGGCGGGGTATAGCCAAGGATAAGGATTGCACCTTTTATACCCAGCTTTCTCAGATGCTCGGCTTCGATTATATTTGACACGGCAAACCACTTCACTCCAAGCTCGTTTTCAAGCAATGGCGCAATGGCACTATCACAATGACCATAGCAATTAGCCTTTACCACGCACATAAGCTCGGTGGCAGGTGCCAGGTGCTTTTTATAATTGTTCAGGTTTGCTTTCAGGCTGTCAAGGTTTATTTCAGCCCAGGTTCGTTTCAAAAAATACATTTATAAAATCCTCCTGCATAATAGAGAATGTATACTCTTAAAAAGTTGGTGTTTGCTCTTGCAAAGTAAAAGGGTATATGATATAATTTATTTGATTAATGTGATTAAGTGAGAGTGAATGTAATGGAGCAAAGGATTTCCTGGGACAGACAAAAGGCCTGTTGTTTTACAGGGCATCGTAACAAGGATCTGCCCTTTGGTGGAAATCGTGATAAGCAGGGTATGAAATGTCTTGCAAGTAGTATTCAGCTTTACATTGAACAAGCCATAGATGACGGCTATGACACCTTTATTTCGGGAATGGCAGAGGGGATTGACCTTATCTGTGCCGAAATTGTTCATAACCTTATTACAAGAAAGGGTATGGATATAAAGCTGATTTGTGCTGTGCCGTACAAAGGTCAGCACATCAAAGACCTTTCAAGTCCTGTGGACAAATACATTTACAGTCTTATAACTCAGGACTGCACTCAGATTATCTACACCAGCGATGTCAGAAGCCGTAGCTGTTACAGGGTGAGAAATCAGTTTATGGTGGACAATTCCTCAAGGATAATCGGAGTGTTCAAAGACAAGACTACAGGTTCGGGGACTTCCCAGACTATAAAGCTTGCTGAAAAAGCGGGGCTTGATATGAAGATAATATATCTTGACCGTAATCCTGTATTCTATGTTTCAGATGATTTCATATAAACACATTACATCTATTCTATTTTACACCCAAAACCACAAATGTTCAAGTGCTTTTTGAATTTTTAGTAAATATATAAAAAATCCAAAACCAAAACACTTAAAAATACAATAAATAACCAATAATAACGAAGTGAGGTAAATTTATGTCTGCTAAAGCAAAAAAGAGAAAGTCCCAGGTGCCTGTAGCATTGGTATATTTTGCAACAATGCTTTTATTCCTTGCTGTATTCGGACTTATTGCATTTTTTCTTATAAACAGAATAGAAGAACTTAACCAGCCTGAGCCACCTGCTCCTACACCTGTTACACCTACATTCAACACGTTGTACGCAAGGGTGAACAGCAAAAACGTGCTGGGGGATATGTCCATTGTAAGAATATCACCTGAAAACAACTCTGTTACGGTTATTCCTATGTCATCATTCATAAAGGCTGACAATGACAAGACTTTCAGGGAGATATACAATGACGGTGGAATCCAGGACCTGAAGAAATCCGTTGAATCCACACTTGACCTGACTGTGGACAACTATCTCACCATATCGAACAAAGCTTTTGATAATATGGTTGACCTGCTGGGCGGAGTGATTTACACACCGAGTGAGGAGCTTTATTATCTCTCGGACAATGATGCTGACGACATTTCTCTGAGAAAGGGACAGACGCTTACGCTTGTGGGCAGGCAGGTAAGGTTGCTTTTCCAGTATCCTGTATTTTCTGAGGGTAAGAGTGGAAACCTGGAATTTATGGGTATGGCTATGAACAGCATTATCAGAAGCGTCTTTAAGCAGACTTCAATAACTACCAACAATCTTGACCATATGTATGAAATGGTTACTGAAAACTCAAACACAGACCTTGACAAGACTACATATAAGGAACAGAAAGGCTACATAAAGCAGATGCTCAGTACAAATGCTGTAAACTGCAAGATGCTGCTGCCATCAGGCGTATGGACAGATGATAAAATGACGTTATCACTTGATTTCAAAAATCAGCTTTCTCAGCTTATTCAGCAGACAGAGCCGATGGCGGGTGATTAACTCAAAACGAGAGGGGAATATTTATGAAACTTATGGTAATAATTCTGAACAAGGTAGATGCACTTGAATACCTGTTGGAGGGGCTTTCGGCGGCAGGAATAGGCGGTGCTACAATTATTGAATCATCAGGACTTGCTATGACTCTTTCAAAGCTGGAAAGCAATATTATAAGTGCCTCAATCCGTGCATTATTCAGTGGTGATGAGGATAACAAGACTATTTTATCTGTTATCAAAAATGACCAGCTGGACCTGGCAAGACGTGTTGTTTATAACACGGTTGGTGATTTATCTTTGCCTAATACGGGTATTATGTTTACTGTGCCCATTGATTTTGCTGAGGGTATCAGGAAGGATTATAAGAGCCTTGGTGCAACGGAGAAAAAGGATGACGAGTAAAATATTTACCGATAGTTCACAGAAAATTAATCAAGTTTCTTCTTTAATTTTGTGAACCCCTTGAAAATGGTGAATTTGTGTGGTATAATGTATATGATAAGTTTTAATGAAAGGCTGGAATTTGACTTCCGGTCTTTTGGTTTTGTATGGGGATTTTTCTCCGATAATAAACGTAAATTGGTGGGGACGCAGATACCCTGCGTCAGAAAGGAAGGGTGATTTTTTGGATAAAAACAATACCGTTTCCCGTATCAGAAAACTGGCACAGCCGTTATGTAATGAGTTGGAGCTGTTTCTCTGGGACGTGCGTTTTGAAAAAGAGGGCTCAAGCTGGTACCTTAAAGTTTTTATTGACAAAGACGGTGGAGTGGATATGAACGACTGTGAGGCTTTTACTCGTCCGTTCAACAAGATACTTGATGAAGAGGACCCTATTTCCGAAAGCTATGTGCTTGAGGTGGGAAGCCCTGGGCTTGGCAGGGATTTAAGACGCCCTGAACATTTTGAGGCCTGCATTAATGACCTTATAAAAATCAAGCTGTTCAGTCCGAGAGACGGACAGAAAGAATTCATTGCAGGATTGGATTCTTTTGACAAGGAAAAGATTTATTGTCATCTTGTTGATGATGAGGCAAATCCGCTTGAGGCTGTTGAGTTCACTTTCAAAGAGTGTGCATCAATCAAGCTTTATGATGATGGGGATTTGTAATAAATCGACAGCTTTTATATATAGTTAATTAAAGTAAAATATACAGAGAGGATTGGTTTAGAAAATGAATAAGGAATTTTTTGAAGCGTTCAGCCAGTTTGAACAGGAAAACAATATGGACGCAGAGGTTTTGATTGAAACAATTAAGGCGGGTATTCTTCAGGCTATCAAGAAAGAATATCCTGACAGCGAAAACATTCGTGTTGACATCAACCCTGAAACTCACAAGTTTGACGTAAGAGTTATCAAGGAAGTAGTTGAGGGTGAACCTGAAGACCCTGCTAATCAGATGAACATTGACCAGGCGCTTACTATTTCAAAGAGAGCAAGAGTTGGCGGTGTTGTTGAAATCAAGGTTAATCCTGCTAAGTTCGGCAGAGTTGCTGCACAGAATGCAAAGCAGAACATCAAGCACAAAATCAAGGATTTTGAAAGAGAAAGACTTATTGCACAGTATGAAGACAAGGTTTGTGAATGTGTTCCTGCAACAGTTCAGAAGGTTGAACCTGCAACACTCAATGCTGTACTTACTATTGACAAGAACGACGTTTATCTTGTAAGAAACGAACAGATTCCTGGTGAAGTTCTTAAAGCAGGCGATATTATTCAGGTTTATGTTGTTGGCATTGCCAACCCTGACAGAAAGCCTTCTATCAAGATTTCAAGAACTCACAGAGAGCTTGTAAAGAGATTGTTTGAAAAGGAAATCCCTGAAATTCAGGACGGCACAGTTGAAGTCAAGTCAATTTCCCGTGTGGCAGGCGTAAGAAGCAAGATTGCTGTTACAAGCAAGGACGAAAACGTAGACGCAGTCGGTGCTTGTATCGGTCCGAGAAAGTCAAGAATTTCTGCTATCGTTGACGAGCTTAACGGTGAAAAGATTGACGTTATCCCATACAGTGATGACCCTGCAGAATTTATTGCAAGAGCTCTGGCTCCATCAGATGTAGTCAAGGTTGTTCTTTCCGACAAGGAAGGCGTGCGTGAATGCAAGGTAGTTGTACCTGACAATCAGCTTTCCCTTGCTATTGGTAACAAGGGTCAGAATGCTAAGCTTGCGGCAGGTCTTACAGGCTACAAGATTGATATTCTTGCTGAAAGCACAGCTGATGAACAGCTTGCAAAGGCCGCTGAAGAAGCTGTTGAAACAACAGATGATTCTGAACAGGATTTGTTTGAATAATTATTTCAGACTTTAATAAAACGTCTGAATCAAAGGAATGGTTCTATTATGAAAACGAAGAAAATTCCCATGAGAATGTGTCTTGGGTGCAACGAAATGAAGCCGAAAAGAGAGCTTGTCAGGGTTGTTAAATCAAAAGAGGGAGAGATTTCTCTCGACCTGACAGGAAGAAAAGCCGGCAGAGGCGCATATATATGCAGGGATATTGAATGTCTCAAAGCTGCAAGAAAGGCAAGAAGGCTTGAAAAGAGTTTTGCCTGCAGGATAGATGATGAAGTTTATGACAGCATGGAGGTTGAACTGGAAAATGAGCAATAACAAAATGGGGCTTATTACTATGTGCCGAAAAGCGGGAAAGCTTCAGATGGGTATGGATATGGTAAAGGATTCCTGCAAAGAGGGAAATGCAAAGGGCGTTTTTGTTGCAACGGATTTTTCTAAGAAGTCTTTGAAGGAAATCAAATACGTTTGTTATAATGAGAACGTTCCGCTTTATGATCTTGGGCTGACTATGGAAGAAATCTGGTCGGAACTTGGAAAAAAAGTCGGTGTTATGTCTATTGATGACAAGGGCTTCTGCAAGGCTTGTATCAAAGGGCTTAAAGAAATCGAAATTGATGAAGACGAATTTTACAGCAACTACTAAGGAGGTTTATGTTTGCCTATGAATATGAATAAATACAAACTTAACGAACTGGCTAAGGATTTGAAGCTTACAAACAGCCAGGTTATAGAATGTCTTGAAAAATACAAGGGTGAAACAAAGAAGACAGTATCTTCACTGGCTATTGATGAAGTCAGCTTTGTACTGGAATACTTCACCCAGAACAATCAGGTGGAAAACTTTAATGAGTTCTTTGCTAATAATGTGAAGCCTGAACAGCCAAAGGCTGAAAAGCCTAAGGCAACCAAAAAGACTGAAAAGAAGCCTGAGGAAGAAAAGAAAACTGACCCTAAGGCTGAAGTAAAACCAAAGGCTGAGCCTAAAAAGGAAGAGCCTAAGGTAGAAAAGGCTCCTGCAAAGGAAGAAAAGAAGCTTGTTGAAAACAAGAAAAAGAAGGTTGAGCCTGCCAAGAAGAAGGACCACGGTGTAAAACAGCAGTTGGTAGGTGGCAAGTCTGTTGAAAAGGAAGACAAGGGTTATACTATTTCTTCTGATGATAACAGCAAGGGCAGAAGAACTATTGATACAAGAGGAAGCTATGTAGAGCTTGACAAATACAACGAAAAATATGACAACCTTGCCAACACAAAGCACAACAAGAGCAAGGACAACTTCACAAAGAAGCAGAAGCTTACTCAGAAGTCCCAGCAATATAAGAAACAGCAACACTCAACCAAGAGAGAAAGTGATCAGGACAGGCTGAACAGACTTGCACTTGAAAAGGCAAGAAAACAGCAGCTTAAGGTGCTTATCCCTGATGAAATCGTTGTTTCAGAGCTTGCAACAAGACTCAAGGTTACTGTATCTGAAGTAATCAAGAAGCTTATGGGTCTTGGTGTAATGGCAGGAATCAATGAGGTTATTGACTTCGACACAGCTTCACTGGTTGCAGAAGAACTGGGTGCAAAGGTTGAAAAGGAAGTTATTATTACTATTGAAGAACGTCTTATTGACGACGAGGCTGACCCTGAGGAAAGCCTTGAAGAAAGATGCCCTGTTGTAGTTGTAATGGGACACGTTGACCACGGTAAGACTTCTATTCTTGACAGAATCAGAAACGCTAACGTTACAGCTTCCGAAGCAGGTGGTATTACACAGCACATCGGTGCTTATCAGGTTTATTATAACAACAAGAAAATTACATTCCTTGATACTCCCGGACACGAAGCTTTCACTTCGATGAGAGCAAGAGGTGCTGACATCACTGACATTGCTATTCTGGTAGTAGCTGCTGATGACGGTATTATGCCTCAGACTATTGAGTCTATCAACCACGCAAAGGCTGCAGGAGTATCAATCAT
>DEPR01000019.1:31969-38694 GCA_002358895.1 Ruminococcus sp. UBA3387
GTTGCTATCAACAAGATGGACAAGGAAACTGCAAATCCTGACCACGTTAAACAGCAGCTCACTGAACATTCTCTTGTAGTGGAAGAATGGGGTGGAGATGTTATTGCTGTACCTGTTTCTGCAAAGACAGGTATGGGTATTGATGACCTGCTCGAAAACATTCTTCTTGTTGCAGAAGTAAAAGAACTTAAAGCAAATCCTAACAAGGCTGCAAAGGGTACGGTTATTGAAGCAAGACTTGACAAGGGTAAGGGCCCTGTTGCATCTGTTCTTGTTCAGGGCGGTACACTTCACAAGGGTGATGTTATTATTGCAGGCACTTCTGTCGGCCGTGTAAGAACTATGACAAACGACAAGGGCAAGCAGATTGAAAAGGCAGGTCCTTCAACTCCTGTTGAAATTACAGGCCTCAGCGAAGTACCTATGAGTGGAGATGTTTTCAACGCTGTTGCTGACGAAAAGCTTGCAAGAGAATTGGTTGAAAAGAGAAAGCATCAGGCTAAGGAAGAAATCTTCAGCCAGTATCAGAAGGTTACTCTTGAAAATCTGTTCAGTCAGATTTCCGAGGGTGAGATGAAGGAGCTTCCTATTGTTGTCAAGGCTGACGTACAGGGCTCTGTTGAAGCTGTCAAGCAGTCTCTTGAAAAGCTTTCAAATGAAGAAGTAAGAGTTAAGGTTATTCACGGTGCTGTAGGTGCTGTTTCCGAAAGCGACGTTATGCTTGCAAACGCTTCAAACGCTATTATTGTCGGCTTTAACGTAAGACCTGACCCGCTTGCTAAGGATATGGCTGAAAGAGACGGTGTTGACATTCGTCTTTACAGAATCATCTACGATGCTATTGAAGAAATTTCAACAGCTATGAAGGGTATGCTTGCACCTAAATATCGTGAGGTTGAAACTGCACGAATTGAGGTAAGACAGGTTTATAAAATCACAAATGTCGGTACTGTTGCAGGTTCATATGTACTTGATGGTAAGGTTGGCAGAAACAATGAAATCCGTGTTGTAAGAGACGGCATTGTTATTGCTGAAGACAAGATGTCATCTCTCAAGAGGTTCAAGGACGACGTGAAGGAAGTTGCTTCAGGTTATGAATGTGGTATCACACTTGAAAAGTTCTCTGACATCAAAGAGGGAGATATTTTTGAAGCATTCTATATGGAAGAATACAGAGATTAAGTTTGATTAGTGAATACAGGAGGTTTAATATGAAAAACGTTAAAAGAATTTTAGCCCTTGTGTCAGCTACAGTTATGACAGCTACAGCGTTAAGCTCATGTTCATTGAACTTTGGTAAGGACGAAGGCCCTGTTACGATTGAAAAGAAACAAACTGAAAAGATTGAAAGACTACCGGGTATTGCAGTATGGGGTGGCTCTATGGGCTACGGTGCTTACGGTGAAGGAAAATCCATTACAAGAACTATTGAAAATCATATGATGGACGATGAATGTTATATACCTATTGCAAATATGGCTGTTCCTCAGGAAACCACATGTACTATTATGGCAAGAGCAGGTGCTGTTGACCTTCTTGTAAAGGAATTTATTATTCCTGAGGGAATTGAGCAGGTAGAAGTGAAGATTTATGCTGCTGACGGAAGCACAGTTGCACCTCTCAGATATGGTACAAGATGGGATGGCGGTATGACAAACGTTACTATTGCAGGCGTTGAAGGTGCTTTGTCCATTGATGAAAACACTATGAATTTTGAAAACCCTGTTTACTATTTCATAAGAAACAGTGAGGGCGAAAGTGTTCACGTTGAGGAAGGTGAAAAGGTAATCAGTGATTCTATGACAGAATATACGGATTATATTCCTGTTATCTGTATGGGCGACCACGGTGGCTGGACCAGCTTTGAACAGCTGATCGAACAACAGCAGGCTATTATTGACACAAGCTCAAACAGTGATAAGTTCCTTATTGTAGGCTTGTTCTCTGTGCCACTTACAGAAGAACAGCTTCAGTCTGTGGCGGATGACGACGAGGCAAAGGAAGAGCTTATCAGAAAGAACAATGAAGAATTTGACAAGGCTATGGAGAAAAAATGGGGAGACCATTATGTGAATGCCCGTGAATCCCTCTGCAGTAATGTTGCTCTGGAAAAGCTTCAGAACGCTGATGTAAGTGTTTCCATTCAGGATAAGATTGATATGTCAAAGGGTGTTGTACCTAATGCGTTGAAACACGATGCGAATACTCTCAACAACTATGGATATGATATAGTAGGTGATGCTGTTTATCAGAAATTGGTTGCACTCGGATATTTGTATAACTGATAGATACGGAAAGGATTGGATTTATGCCCGGAGTTAAAGCTGGTCGTATGTCGGAAGATATACGCAGAATAATTTCTGCCAAGATGAGAGAGCTTAAAGACCCTCGTATTGGCGGAGGAAGTATGCTTACTGTTATAAGATGCGATGTTTCCAATGACGGCTCATACTGCAAGGTTTATATTTCAAGCCTTGAGGGTTATGAAAAGGCAAAGGAAGCCGTAAAAGGACTTACAAGTGCATCGGGATATCTCAAAAGAGAAATTTCAAATGTACTGAAGCTTAGAAAATGTCCTGACCTGAAGTTCGTTGCAGACAACTCTGCTGAAAGCTCGGTGAGAATTTTTGAAAAGCTGAAAAATATTCAGGCTCAGCAGGAAAGCAGAGAAACACAGCAGGAAGACTGATTTCGGAGGCACACAAATGGATTTTTCACAACTGAAAGGCTTTTTTGAAAGCCACGATAACTTTCAGGTTTTAACCCACAAGAGCCCTGACGGTGATACCCTGGGCTGTGGATTTGCACTTTGCTACTACCTCAGAAATATGGGCAAAAAGGCGAATGTGCTTAATTCTGAAAAGCTTCCTGCAAGATATGAGTTTATGTATGATGACTATGAGGAGCAGAAGTTTGAGCCTGAATGTGTAGTGGCTGTGGATATTGCTGACACTCAGCTTTTAGGCAGTCATCTTGCTGAATATGCAGAGCCAGGCAGAATTGACCTGTGCATTGACCACCATATTTCAAACAGGCTTTATGCAAGGGAAACTTATCTTGATAGTGAGGCATCTGCCGCATCGCTGATAATGTATGAATTTCTCAAATTCGCAGGTGCCGAAATAACTGACCTGATTGCAAAATGCCTTTATACGGGAATTGCGACAGATACAGGCTGTTTCAAGTTTGAAAACACAATTCCAAGAGCTCATATTGCGGCAGCAGAGCTTATGACATATGACATTGATTTTGCAAACATCAACCGCAGAATGTTCGATATAAAAAGCCGTGGCAGAATGGCGGTTGAACAGGCTGTTATGTCAAATATGGAATACTTTTTTGACGGAAAATGTGCAATTATTCTGCTGACAAGGGAGCTTATAAAGTCCTGTGGGGTGGAAGAAGCTGAATTCGACGGGCTTGCATCACTTCCTGTTCAGGTTGAGGGCGTTAAAATAGGTATTACCATAAAGCAGAGGCACGAAAAGGTATTCAAGTTGTCGGTAAGGACTACTGATGAAATTGACGCATCGGCTTTTTGCCAGCAGTTTAACGGTGGCGGACATATTCGTGCCGCAGGCTGTGAAATTCAGGGCGACCTTGAATATGTCAAGGACGTTGTAATCAAGCAGGTTGGCAAGGTTTTAGGATATTGATATGAATACAAACAAGGATTTGAACGGCATTTTGCCTGTAAACAAGCCTGAGGGCTGGACATCGTTCGATGTTGTTGCAAAGCTCAGAGGTATAATCGGCATAAAAAGGCTGGGCCACGCAGGTACTTTAGACCCTATGGCGACGGGAGTTTTACCTGTATTTATCGGTAAGGCAACCAAGGCCTGCGACATAATTCCCGTTGATGAAAAAAGCTATATAGCAGGCTTTCAGCTTGGGAAAATGACTGACACTCAGGACAGTACGGGAGAGATTCTGGCTGAAAGCGATATGTCTGTAGATGAAGATTTGCTAAGACAGGTTGCAGGTGAATTTACAGGCGACATTATGCAGCTGCCTCCTATGTATTCGGCTGTGTCCGTTGGAGGCAAGAGGCTTTATGAGCTTGCACGCCAGGGAAAAGTTGTTGAGCGTGAGCCACGTCAGAGGCGGGTAGAGCTTATTGAGATACAGGAATATGATAAGGCTACACGTCAGGGCAGAATGTTTGTAACAGTCAGCAAGGGTACATATATCAGGACTTTAATTCACGATATTGGTGAGAAAATCGGTTGCTATGGTATGATGACTTCGCTTGAAAGAACATCATCAGGTGGATTTGGCATCGAGGAGTGCTTTAATCTTGAAGAAATTCAGAAATATGCTGATGAGGACAGGCTGGGTGAGATTGTACTGCCTGTAGAAAAGGCTTTTGACTCGGCATATGATAAACTGAAGCTGAACAGGCACTGCACGCCGTTATATAAAAATGGTGTGAAGCTGAGATGTGAGCAGGTGCATATTGAAAAGCTCTGTGAAAATCAGGGTAGAATATATTGCGTTTATGGTTTTGACGGCGAGTTTTTAGGGCTTGGGCAGGCTGACATTGAAAAAAATGAACTGAGAGTTTATAAGAATTTTTAAATTAAAAATGACGGAGGGTGATAGCTTGATTTTGATAACGGAAGATGAAAATATCAGCCGTTTTGAAACATCAGTAGCGTTAGGGCTGTTTGACGGCGTTCACCTTGGTCATCAGGCTGTTATAAAAGAGGCTGTTAAACAAAAGGCAGATGGGCTTATGCCTACGGTTTTTTCATTCAGGACGGACAGCGTTACTTCAAAGAGTGATAACGGCAGAATTGAAATGCTGTTGTCAGATGAGGACAAGCACAGGCATTTTCAGGAGCTTGGAATTGAGTATGTTTATTCACCTGAGTTTTCAGACTGCAGGGATATGACGGATGATGAGTTCGTAAAAAATGTGCTTAAAGAAAAGCTGAACGCAAAGTTTCTGGTATGCGGTGAGGATTTTCGCTTTGGCAAAGACGCTATGGGCGACGCTTATAAGCTCAAGGCTCTGGGTGAAAAGTACGGTATGGAGGTTTGCGTTATCGGACAGCTTGCTGTTGACGGACAGGCTGTAAGCTCAACACAGATAAGGCAATATCTCAAAAACGGTGAGGTCGCAAAGGCAAACCGTATGCTGGGGTATAAATATGGTTACAAGTTGCCTGTTGAGCACGGCTTTGAACGTGGTCGGACCTGGGATTTTCCCACTATAAATCAGGAAATTCCAAAAGGGCTTGTGTTACCGAAATTCGGGGTATACTGCTCAAAGGTTACTATTGGAAACCAAAAGTACAGTGGTGTTACAAACATTGGCGTAAAGCCTACGGTAAGTGTTGAAACTGCACCTCTGGCTGAAACTTATATCATTGGCTACAATGGTGATTTGTACGGAAAAGAGATTGACTTGGAATTGTATGAATTTATCCGTGACGAGAGAAAGTTTGAAAGCTTTGAGGAGCTTAAAGCTGAAATCGGCAGAAACACGGAATTTGCAAGAAAATATTTTGACGGAAATTAATATCGGCTGAGGCTGATGTATGAATATATTAATTTGTTTTGAAAGGATAGATTGACGTGAAAAAAGTAAGAACAAGATTTGCACCAAGCCCAACAGGCTATATGCACATCGGAAACCTGAGAACTGCACTTTTTACTTATCTTATTGCAAAGCAGAATGACGGTGATTTCATTCTCAGAATTGAGGACACAGACCAGGAAAGATATGTTGAGGGTGCTGTTGATGTAATCTATAAGACACTTAAAGATGTAGGACTTAACTGGGACGAAGGTCCTGACGTGGGAGGCCCTGTGGGTCCATATGTTCAGTCAGAAAGAATGGGTATGTTCAAACAGTATGCAATCGAGCTGGTTGAAAAAGGTGAGGCTTATTACTGCTTCTGCGACAAGGAAAGACTTGAAGAAGTTAAGGCTATTCAGGAGGCAAGCGGTATTATGCCTATGTATGACCGTCATTGCCGTAACCTTTCCAAAGAAGAAGTTCAGGCTAAGCTTGATGCAGGTGTACCATATGTAATCAGACAGAAGGTGCCACTTGAGGGTGAAGTTACATTCCACGATGCACTTTACGGTGATATTACGGTTGACTGCTCAACACTTGATGACCAGATTCTTATCAAGACAGACGGAATGCCAACATATAACTTTGCTAACGTTGTTGACGACCATCTTATGGGCATTTCACACGTTGTAAGAGGTAACGAATATCTTGCTTCGGCACCAAAGTACAACCTGCTTTACAAGGCTTTCGGCTGGGAAGTTCCTGAATATATTCACGTTGAGCATATTATGAAGGACAAACAGCACAAGCTTTCAAAGCGTGATGGCGACGCATCTTATGAGGACCTGATGCAGAAGGGTTATCTGAAAGAGGCTGTAATCAACTATATTGCACTTCTTGGCTGGGCACCAAAGGGTGAAAACGAAATCTTCACTCTTGAAGAGCTTATCAAGGAATTTGACATTCAGGGACTTTCAAAATCACCTGCTATCTTTGACCCGATGAAGCTGAAGGCCATCAACGGCAAATACATCAAGGCTCTTTCACCTGAGCAGTTTGCTGAATATGCAATTCCATACATCAAGGAAACTGTAAAGCGTGAGGACGTTGACCTTATGGAAATTGCTTCACTTTTGCAGGCAAGAACAGAGCTGTTCACAGACATTCCTGAGTCAGTTGACTTTATTGACGCACTTCCTGA
>DEPR01000019.1:38816-40691 GCA_002358895.1 Ruminococcus sp. UBA3387
GAAGCTGACTGGACTATTGAGAATATTCACGACAAGCTGTTTGAGCTTATCGGTAAGCTTGAAGTTAAGAACGGTATAATTCTCTGGCCATTGAGAGTTGCTGTTTCAGGCAAGGCATTTACACCGGGTGGTGGTATTGAAATCTGCCACATTATCGGCAAGGCTGATTCTATTGACAGAATCAAAAAGGGCATTGAAAAGCTTTCGTAATATTATCACTTTTCTTTCACATTAAAATGGTAAAATTATAACATCACGAAAGAAAACTTAAATGATAAATGGAGGAAAAACTGATGATAGAAGTGCAGAATTTATCTAAGCACTATGGCGATAAAAAGGCTGTGGACAATATCTCCTTCAAAGCTGAAAACGGTGAAATTCTCGGATTTTTAGGACCTAACGGTGCAGGAAAATCCACAACTATGAATATTCTCACCGGCTATATTTCTTCAACAAAGGGTAAGGCACTTATTGACGGAATTGATATTCTTGAAGACCCGATAAAGGCTAAATCAAAGATTGGCTATCTTCCTGAACAGCCACCTCTTTATCTGGATATGACTGTAAAGGAATATCTGAATTTTATTTATGACCTGAAAAAATGTAAGCTGCCGAGAAATTCACACCTGAAGGACATCTGCCGTCTTGTAAAGATTGAACACGTTTATAACAGAATTATCAAGAACCTTTCAAAGGGTTACAAGCAGAGAGTAGGTCTTGCACAGGCTCTGGTGGGCAACCCTAATGTGCTTATTCTTGACGAGCCGACTGTAGGACTTGACCCAAATCAGATAATCGAGATACGTTCACTTATCAAAAAGCTGGGTAAAAACCACACGGTTATTCTGTCATCTCATATTTTGTCCGAGGTTCAGGCTGTATGCGATAAAATCGTGGTAATCAACGAGGGTAAAATCGTTGCTGACGACACAGAAGACAATCTTTCAAAGACTCTTGCCAACGAAAACAGGATTGCTGTTAAAATTGAAGGTGAAAAGGACAAGGTTGTTGCTGAAATTACGGCTATCGAGGGCGTTGAGAATTACTCTGTATATATTGCTGACAAGGGCGTATGGGAATACAAAATTGAAACAAAAGAGGGTACGGATATTCGTCGCAAGCTGTTTGACCTGGCTGTGAAGAACGGCTGGTACATACTTGAGATGAAGTCATCTGAACTTTCACTTGAGGACATATTCCTGAAGCTGACTATGGGCGAAAAGGTAACTATCGGAAAGAACAAGGAGGGTGAAAGATAATGGGTGCTATATTCAGACGTGAGGTGCTTTCATATTTCACATCTCCTATCGGATACATATTTTTAGCTGCATTTTATGCATCTTCTGCTGTGATTTTTTCACTTAACTCACTTGAACAGGGTTCAACACAGCTTGACAACCTGTTTGCACAGCTGATGATAATTCTTATTGTGCTTATTCCTATTCTTACAATGAGAACTATGTCTGAAGAAAAGAAAAACAAGACAGACCAGTGCCTGCTTACTGCACCTGTAAGCCTTTTCGGAATTGTTGCGGGGAAATTCCTTGCTGCACTTCTGATTTATGTGCTTGGTGTTGCAATCACAGTTGTTTATGCAATCGTTGTATCTGCATTTTCAACACCGGACTGGAATGTAATTGTGGGCAATATTGTAGGGCTTGTACTTCTTGGTGCAGCATTTATTGCTGTGGGTATTTTCTGTTCATCTTTTACAGAAAACCAGGTGGTATCGGCAGTTACAAGCTTTATTGTTATGATAGTTCTTTATCTGTTCTCAACAATCGGAAATCTTATTCCTGTTGAGTTTATTTCAAAGATTTTCTCAAGACTTTCTTTCTTGGAAAGATATTATGGCTTCACATACGGACTTTTTGA
>DEPR01000019.1:40789-42215 GCA_002358895.1 Ruminococcus sp. UBA3387
AGAGTTCTTGAAAAACGCCGTTGGGCATAAAGGAGGTTTTTGCTGTGAATGAAGAAATGAACAAAGATTTGAACCTTGAAGCACAGACAGAAACTCCTGCTGAAAAGGTAGATAAAAAGAAAAAAGAACACAAGATTTTAAAGCACGGTATGATGTCAACTGCTTTTACGGTAGTTTTCGTTGCAGTTGTTGTACTTGTAAACGTAGTTGCTACTGCACTTTTTGAGAGATACCCAATAACAATTGACCTTACAAAGGAAAAGATTTATTCTATTTCCGAGGAATCAGAAGAATATGTAAAGAAGATTGACACAGATGTGCTTATTACAGTATTTGCAACTGAAGAAGAATTCAGCAAGCTTACTACATACACCCGTCAGGCTGACGAGGTAATGAAAAAATACTGCAAATACAATGATAAAATTACATACAGATATGTGGATATTGATTCAAATCCTGATATTATGGCTGATTATACTGATGACACAATCACACAGTATGATATCATCGTTGAAACAAATCCTACAGAAGACGTAAAAAGAACAAGAAAGCTTACACTTCTTGACCTGGTAAGCTTTTCTGATGAATTCAATGAAATGATGGCAAACTACGGTATGAGCGTTGAAACTCTTGCAGAGCAGAGTGGAAGTGCTTTGAGTGTATTGAGCTATTATGGAAACTATGTTGACGCTTCTAACGCTGAGCAGGCTTTTACTTCAGCATTTATGACGGTAACAGACCCGAATCCTGTTACTGTTACACTCCTTACAGGAAGAAGTGAAATCACAGAGCTTAACTACTTCCGTACACTTCTGGTTGCAAACGGATATACTGTAGAAACTATTGACATCACTTCACAGGAAATTTCAGAGGAAACTGATGTTGTTATCATCCCTGCACCAAAGACTGACTATCTTTCGGATGAGATAAAGAAGCTTGATGCATTTCTTGATAACAATGGCAAGCTTGGCAAGCAGATTCTTTATATTGCTTCAATCCAGCAGCAGGATACACCGAATATTGACGAGTTCCTTGCAGACTATGGTGTGGCAATCGGTGGTGGTGCAGTTTGTGAAACATATGCAGGTAACTACTACAACCAGCAGTTTGTAACTATTGCATCAACACTTTCCGACAATTATATGCAGGATGTTGCAACAAGTGAGCCAAAGCTCCTTATTCAGGCATCAAGACCTGTTACACTTCTGTTTGATGAGCAGAATAAGATAACAACGGAGGCTTATGCTCAGTCAACTGAGGACGCTTTTGTTATGGACCTTGAAAACGGAGATACTGTTGCAAAGGGTCAGCAGACTTATGTTGCAGTTGCTACAAGATCAGCTTTTCTTGACGGTGGAGATACCGTTTACAGCAATGTAATCGTTGCGGGTTCTGATTTTATGTTCAGCGACAGCTACTTGCAGTA
>DEPR01000019.1:42309-44965 GCA_002358895.1 Ruminococcus sp. UBA3387
TGGAATTATTATTGAACCAAAGGTAATTCAGGGAAATGTTTATGACATTACTGAGGGACAGAAAAGTGTGCTTAAATGGACATTTATTCTTATTATCCCTGTAATAGTTCTTGTTGCTGGTCTTGTAATCTGGCTGAGAAGAAAGAACAGATAATTGAGGTTTTTTAGATATGAATGGTAAATTGCAAGGAATTATAATCTGTGCAGTTGTTCTTGTCTGCCTTGGCGGAATGCTTTTGTTCCTTAACCTTACAGGCAAGGACAACAATGATAATTCAAGTGCTGAAGAAAGCTCGGCAATAAATTCACAGGTGGACGAATCGGTTTTGCTTATTGATTCTTCTTCCGATAAGATTTTAACCGTTAAGGCCACAAATGCTCAGGGCGGATTTACTATTGAAAAGCCTGAGTCAGGAAAGGTTTCCTGGAATGTGCCTGAACTGAACGGATTGAATCAGTCCCTTAAAGCTGAAAAATCATTGGTGGAAAATGTGGCTCAGCTTGAGGCTGAAAAGCTGGTAGAAGAAAATGCCGAAAATCTGGATAAGTACGGACTGAAAACCCCACAGGCTGAATTTACCGTTACTTTTTCAGACGACAGCACAAGGACATTTTTTGTGGGAGATGTAACTCCCGAAAAGACCAAGTACCGTTACCTGACTGAAAAAGACACAAACACGGTTTATACTGTTTTAAGCACAAAGATTGAAGAATTTCTTGACGGCAAGGAGCAGTTTATTGAAACTCTGCTGATTGAAAGCCCTGAGGAGATTGAATTCGGTACATTGACAATAAAGCGTCCTGACATTGATTATGAGATGAAGTTCGTTCAGGACACAGCAGATGACAATGATATGATGTCGGCACAGATAATGACTTCGCCGATTTATTCTTATCTTAACGGTTCAACCTCACAGGACATAACTCACGGTCTCTGGGGGCTGACAGCTGAAACTGCTGTATGCTTATTCCCTGAGAACAGCGACAAAGAGGAATATGGCATAAACAAGCCGACAGCTACTGTTGTATACGAGGGCAAGGGCGAAAGCTACATCCTTTATATCGGAAATCCTGAGTATTCAAAGAACAGTGAGGGTGAGGACAACGCTACTGTTGCATATTATTATTGTTATGTTGAGGGCGTTGACGGAATAGATTGCATCTGGAAGATTCCGTCCGAGTCATTACCTTGGGCCACAGTTATGCCACAGGATATTATCACAACAATTATGACATACAATAATATTGTGAAAATTGAAAGCTTTACTGTGGAAGCTGATGGTGAAAAGACTGTATACACAGTTGAGGCTGACAAGGAGACGGAAACTGTTACGGCTGTTAAAATTGACGGCAAGGAAACTGATGTGGACAGCTTCAAGACTTTCTATCAGTACTTCCTGTCCTGCCCGACAACGGAAATCTGGTACACAGAGCCTGAGGGTGAAAGCTTTATGACAATAAGCATTGATGCAGGGGAAAACAAGGACACACTTGAATTCTTCTACGACAGTTCCAGTGCAAGAAAGGCCATTGTCAAGCGTAACGGTCAGACTTCATTCAGAATACCATTGGATTGGACTGAAAAATTTGCAGGCAATATGGAAGCGTTGGAAAAGGGCGAAGAAGTTTTAGCAAGCTATTAACAGCAAGCGACAGATTTCTCCTTCGGGACGTGCTAAAATAGAAATGTTGTTTACTTAGTAAAATAAATGTGCTATAATATAAACGGAAGATGAAATATTGTAGCTTTCGGATATGCGTTTACTGCCCGTCGCAGCCGTAGCTTTTACAGGGCAGAGAAAAGAGGGACAGATATGGCAGAGAAAAAGAATACTTTTTTCACTTACAAAGGTTTACCTTTGGTGAGAAAGGGTAAGCAGATTTACTTTGGCAATATGTACGATGATTATGTGGTAATGATTGACGTGCTGGGAACAGAAAAACAGGGCGACCTGGACATTGCAAACAAGGTAAGAATCATCAAAATGGCAACTGACATTACATTGCCACCAAATGAGCAGATTGTAAAGAATGTGGTTAAATCCTGCAGTCTTTATGAGGCTCTTGATATTGCTTGTGCCTGGCTTAAAGTTTCATAAGAAAATAATAAACGGCTGTCTGTTAAGGACAGCCGTTATGGCTATAACAATGCTTTGTTCAGCTTCTATTGGTGCTTCAGCAGCAACTTGTAGCAGTGGAACATCAACAAGAACCATTACTGTTGTAACAAAAGCAAACTGGTTGAAACCAGGATCAGAAAGTATTACTTTATCGCAGACAAAGGGTGTTAGAACAAAGAAAACCTATAATGTATTCAATGGAAAAACAACAACAAAAACAAAGAATTATTATGGTACTTGGAAGATTGTTGCTAAGTCAACAGATGGAAAGCATACAGTAAAGAAAACTTTGAGTGGAAGTAGTTGTAAAGTTAATCTCAAGCCAAATAAGACATATAAAATTACTGTAACTTGGGATGGAACTGCCAATACTATTGATTCAGTATCAAAAGGTAATTTCACTACCTATCCAACGTGGAAAGTAAAATCGACTTATAAAGTCAGCAGTTGTTATTAAAATTTTATGTATAAAGCCGTCCAATGGACGGCTTTCTTTTCGCAAAAATAATTCTCCACCCCTTGACAAATTTTTCGGG
>DEPR01000063.1 GCA_002358895.1 Ruminococcus sp. UBA3387
AAAACAAGCTCACCCTTTGAGCCTTCAGGCAAAACCTCTCCTGTATCAGGGTCGATGATTTCAGCGATAAAGTGGTCTTCGTTGATATGCATACCTGTCTGCTCTTCACATTCAAACGCTACGCCCGGACCGCTTGTTTCTGTCAGTCCATAGATGTCATAAGCCTTGATACCCAGAGATTTCTGGATTTCCTGACGCATTTCTTCTGTCCAAGGCTCAGCACCGAAGATACCTGCTTTAAGCTTGATGTCGTCAGGTCCGAGGCCCATTTCGTGCAATGTTTCGCCGATATATGCAGCATATGATGGAGTACAGCAGATGATAGTAGCTTCCAGGTCCCTCATAAACTGAATCTGTCTTTCGGTATTACCTGATGACATTGGCAATGTCAGACAGCCGACTTTATGTGAACCACCGTTAAGACCAGGACCACCTGTAAACAGACCGTAGCCGTATGCTACCTGGCACACGTCTTCATTTGTGCCTCCTGCGGCTACAATAGCTCTTGCACAACAGTCTTCCCACAAATCAATATCGTTCTGTGTATAGAAAGCAACTACTCTCTTACCTGTTGTACCACTTGTTGACTGAATTCTGACACAATCAGACAATGGCTTTGCAAGAAGTCCGTAAGGATAAGCATCACGAAGGTCTGCTTTTGTGAGGAATGGAAGCTTATGCAAATCCTCGGTACCCTTGATATCGTCAGGGGTAACGCCCTTTTCGTCCATCAGCTTTTTATAGTAAGGCACATTTTCATAAACGTGCTTTACCTGTGCAACCAGACGCTCGTCCTGAAGCTTTTTCATCTCCTCTCTTGGCATACACTCAATTTTTTCGTTCCAATACTTTCCCAATGAAATCATCTCCGTTATATATAAAAAATAAATTATAAACTTCTGCCCAATTCAAATGCCTTTTTATTAAGCTCTAAAAACTTCGGAGGAACACACTCCTCAACAGCCTTATTCCACACTTCAACGTCAAATGGCATTTTTGTTGAAACAACACCCATAAGCACTACGTTAGAAGCTTTTGAGTTACCCGCCTGCTCAGCAAGTGAAAGTGCATCAACTGCAACAACATCAACGCCCTGAGCCTTGATTTTTTCTATAATATCGTCAGGATACTGAGCCACACCTGTGATAACAGGCATTGGGTCTATCTTCTGTGTTGATGTTACAAGGTGTCCGCCTTTTTTGAGATATGGCAACCATCTTGCAGCCTCAAGCTGTTCAAAGCTGATGATAATATCTGCTTCACCCTTACAAACGATTGGTGAAAGCACTTCATCGCCATATTTAACGTATGTAACAACCGAGCCACCTCTCTGGCTCATACCGTGTACTTCAGATACTTTTACGTCATAGCCCTGCTGTAAGAGCACATTTCCTATAAGTCTTGACGCAAGAAGTGAACCCTGTCCACCGACGCCGACTATCATAATTGATTTTGTTTCCATTTATTTCACCTCTAAACTGTTATTCCTCAATAGCATTCAGCTTGCACATTTCCTTACAAATTCCACATCCCACACACTGAGTATGGTCGATAACGCACTTACCGTCGTGGATTGAAATTGCAGGACAGCCGATTTTCAGGCACATTTTACAGCCTACACACTTATCCTTATTCACCTTGAGTGGTGGGTTATGCTTAACATATTTAAGCAATGCACAAGGACGTCTTGAAATGATAACCGACGGTTCTTCCTTTGCAAGTTCTTCTCTGATAACAGCTTCTGTTTCAGCCATTTTATATGGGTCAACCACTCTTACACTCTTTATACCAAGTGCGTGGCACAAAGCCTCAAGGTTTACTGCTGCCGCAGGGTCCCCTTTAAGGTTCTTACCTGTTGTAGGGTTCTGCTGGTGGCCTGTCATACCTGTAATAGAGTTATCAAGGATAATAACAGTAGAATTTGTTGCATTATAAGCAACATTCACAAGACCTGTCATACCACTATGCATAAATGTAGAGTCGCCGATTACTGCAACAGATTTCTTTTCTGCATCTGCACCCAGAGCCTTATTGAAGCCGTGGAGTCCGCTGATTGATGCACCCATACAGATTGTTGAATCCATTGCACAAAGAGGAGCTGTTGCACCAAGAGTATAGCAACCGATATCACCTGACACCATAACGCCAAGCTTTGAGAGGCAATAGAACAGACCTCTGTGAGGACAGCCTGCACACATTACAGGTGGTCTTACAGGTACATTTTCCTCAAAAGCCTTTGTCTCAACAGTTTCACCGAGGATTTTTTCTGCAACTATAGCCTGTGAAATTTCACCTATGTAACCGAAAATGCTCTTACCCTCAACCTCAACGCCGATTTTCTTACAATGTGTTTCGATAATATCGTCAAGCTCTTCGATAACGTAAACTTTTTTACATTTTGAAGCAAAGTCCTTGATGATATTTACAGGCAACGGATTTACTATACCAAGCTTCAGATATGAAGCCTTATCGCCAAGAGCTTCCTTAGCATACTGATATGAGATACCACTGGTGATAACGCCGATTTCTGAGCTGTTAATCTCCAGCTTATTGAGTGGAGAAGTTTCAGCATATTCAGCAATCTTCTGAAGTCTTTCTTCAACAACAGGATGACGTCTGATTGCGTTACCGGGCATCATAACGAACTTCTGTGGATTTTTTGTATATGGGATATGTTCCTTAGTTTCTCTGTCGCAAAGCTCAACAGCTGACTGTGAGTGTGAAACTCTTGTTGAAAGTCTTACAATAACAGGAGTATCAAACTGCTCTGACAGGTCAAACGCCATCTTTGTGAATTCCTTACACTCGCCTGAGTCAGACGGCTCAACCATCATAACTTTTGATGCGATTGCGTGATGACGTGAGTCCTGCTCGTTCTGTGATGAATGCATTCCCGGGTCATCGGCAACGGCAATTACCATACCTGCGTTAACGCCTGTATAGCCTGCTGTATAAAGCGGGTCAGCGGCAACGTTAAGACCAACGTGCTTCATCGCACAGAAGCTTCTTGCTCCTGCGATTGACGCACCGAGGGCAACTTCCATAGCCACTTTTTCGTTTGGTGCCCATTCAGCATATACCTCGTCATATTTTGCAACAGCTTCTGTAATTTCTGTTGACGGTGTTCCCGGATAAGATGAAGCTACTTCACAGCCTGCCTCATAAAGGCCTCTTGCAAATGCTTCATTTCCCAGCATTAGTTTCTTCATAAAAACCTTCCTTCCTGAATATATTTATTCTTACAATTTCACTGACTTAATTACAGTAATTATATCACATTATCATACAGAAATCAACAATTTTCTTACATAAATTCAGATATATTTAAGCAATATATGCAAAAAACCTGCAGCATATTCACAGCTACAGGTTCAATTTTACATTTTATTAAGCACAGTTACCGTTTCAATTCCCGTTGTATGGGGAAACATATCCACAGGCTGTATGGATTTAGCCTTGTATCCAAGTTTTCTCAGTATTTTCAAATCACGTTCAAGGGTTTCGATTTTACAGGACACATAGACAACTCTTTCAGGTGAAAGCCTTGCTAAAGACTCAAGAAATCTTCGGTCAGCACCTGCTCTCGGTGGGTCCATAATAACTACGTCCACCTTTTCACCCTTGTCGGCAAGCTGTTCCATAAACTCACCTGCATCGCAATTTGCAAATGTAATATTATCAAGTTTATTCAGCTTTGCATTCATCAATGCGTCCTTACAGGCAGACTTATTAAGCTCTGTGGCGATAACCTGTTTAACGTGAGAAGCACAGATTATGCCTATTGTACCGATACCGCAATATGCATCTATCACTTTATCGTTTCGATTAAGTCTTGCTTCCTGAACTGCTATGCCATAAAGCTTCTCGGTCTGAACCGGGTTCACCTGATAAAAGGACTTTGATGAAATCCTGAACTTACAGCCACAGAGCATATCCTCGATATAGCCTTTGCCGTAAAGTATAATTTCTCTGTCGCCAAGCGTTAACGGCATCGGATTTGCACAGATATTCTGGACAACCGTTGTGATTTCGGGACAGGCTTTCAAAAGAGCTTTTACAAAATTATTCTTTGAAGGGAACATTGCTGACGGGGTAACGATACAAACCATTATTTCTTCTGTTGAATGTCCGTAACGGACCATTATATGACGGATAGTACCTCTGCCCTGCTTTTCATCAAAGGGAAATATTTTAAACGACTTCATCAGCCTCTTTATTTCAGCAACAATTTTATGCGACTGAACATTTTCAAGCATACAGTCATCGACGCTTACCATATTTCCCGACGAGGACTGATAGACACCTGAAATAATCTGTTTACGCTGATTGAGCCTGAAAACTGTCTGCACCTTATTTCGATAATTATAGGGGTTATCCATACCGATAATCGGCTTTACATCAGCAAATTTAGAAAGCATTCGCTGGGCTTTTGACTGCTTCCATTCAAGCTGTTCCTTATAGGACATTGCAAGCTGACAGCCACCACATCTTTTGAAACAGCCACAGCTTTTTTCGCCGTCTTTATTCATTCTTATCTGATTACTCATATCGCACCTCTTATTTATTCTTTTTAAAGAATAGCATATC
>DEPR01000046.1:0-1929 GCA_002358895.1 Ruminococcus sp. UBA3387
TACAGGTTTGTTATTATTTATAGGGTTGAAACATTATAATTACGGGTCGTCATAGACGTGAAATATATTTGGGTATTACGGGTCGTCTAAGATATGCAATATCTTTGGATGCAACGACCCCTACAAGATTGTTTTATAAGTTTGAAATGTATTTATAGACGGGTCGATGTAGGCATCGACCCCTACACAGGTTTTGTGCACTTATTTTTTGTTTTATTTGACCTTGAGTGGCATATATGATATATTTATATTACAACGCTTGAAAGGTGATTTCTATGACTAAGGAAAAATATATTGAATTCTGCAAATCAATTATCGGGGCAGGGGTTGACCAGCCGTTCAACGAGGATTTTCTTACCTATGTGGCAAGGCACAATGACAGCAGAAAATGGTTTGCACTTATTATGGAGCTTGACGGTAAGGCTATTGTTAATCTGAAATGTGAGCCTATGCAGGCTGATTTTTTCAGGAATGTCTACCAAGGCGTTATCCCTGCTTATCATATGAACAAGGTTCACTGGAACACCATTTATCTTCAGTCGGATGTGCCTGATGAAGTGATTGAACAGATGACTCTTGACAGCTTTTATCTTACAGAAAAGAAGTCAAAAGCCAGAGGCAGGAAATTGTGATAAGCTTGCGAAAATAGATGAAAATTGGGTTTTTTACTTGATTATTGTACTGAAACGTGATATAATTTAAACGAAACAAAAATAATTCCTATATTTATATAAAAGTTTTTATCCGAGGGTAAAAACGAAAGGAGTAATATATGAATAATAAAGAAAGATACAAGAGAATTCTTATGTTCATATCTGCTTTTATTCTTATTGCTGTTTTTGCACAGGCTTACAGCTTTGTCTGGAATGACTACTACAACAGTGATATGCTTGACCCGTTCTGGCACAACGGTAATATCCTGATGATTTGCATATATATCGTTTTCTATGTCTTTTTCACAAAGACTTTCAACGGTTTCAAAATCGGTTATCTTAAATGGCCCGGGCTCTGGGGCTCACAGATACTTGGCATACTTGCAACAAACGTTGTTGTATTTGTACAGATAAGCCTTATCGGTCGTGGACGTCTGAGTGTTATTCCTATGCTTGCACTTTCAGGAATTGAAATTGTACTTGCAGGAGTATGGAGTATTCTCTTCACCAAGCTGTTTACGAAGATTTATCCTCCGAGACGAATGATTATCGTTTACGGAAATGTTAATGCAAAAGATCTTGTTCAGAAAATGAGCAATCGTCCTGACAAATATATGATATGTGCTGCAATAAGCTGTAACGAAGATATTGAACTGATAAAGAGCCGTATACTTGAATACGAGGCAGTTATTCTGTCAGATGTACCAAACGGTACAAGAAACAAGCTGATTAAATTCACCTTGGAAAACTCCATAAGAACTTACATAAACCCGAAGCTTTCAGACATTATTATCCGTGGTGCTGAAGATTTCCACTTATTTGACACGCCTTTGCTTCTCAGCAGAAATGACGGTCTGCCTTTTGAACAGGCAGGTGCAAAGAGACTTTTTGACATTGTCTTTTCGGCAATAGCTCTTACTATATTGTCGCCTGTACTTTTGATTACAGCATTGATTATCAAATGCTATGACAGAGGGCCTGTTTTCTTCTCTCAGGAACGCTTGACAAAAGACGGCAAGGTTTTCAAGGTGCATAAATTCAGAAGTATGATTGTCAACGCCGAAAAAGACGGTGTTGCAAGGCTTGCGAGTCAGAAGGATGACAGAATTACACCTATCGGAAAGTTTATAAGAAAGGTGAGAATTGACGAGCTTCCACAGCTTATAAATATTCTCAGGGGGGATATGTCCTTTGTGGGACCACGTCCTGAACGTCCTCAGCTTGCTGAAAAATACACTGAGTCTATGCCTGAATTCGGCTACAGACTTAAAGTTAA
>DEPR01000046.1:2037-2338 GCA_002358895.1 Ruminococcus sp. UBA3387
AAGCTGGACCTGATGTACATTGAGCGCCAGTCTTTGCTCCTTGATATGAAAATAATTCTTATGACCATAAAGACCTGCTTCGTACCTGAGGCTACCGAGGGTGTTGCTGAACATCAACCATTAGAGACACATCGTGAGGAACACGATGACGAAAAGGTTTTGAACTAATATTTACAGGGCCGATATAGGCTGAAATTGAACTATACGGGCTGTCGAGGACGCCAGTCCCTACATACGAAGGTTGTATGAATATTTATATGTTTATCGACCCAAATTAATTTGTATATACTGAGCCGACCAT
>DEPR01000046.1:2492-3514 GCA_002358895.1 Ruminococcus sp. UBA3387
GAAAAACGGGCGTTTTTTGCTTGACTTTTGGTTTCATTTCAGGTAAAATGTTATATTGTATTATAATGGATTTTTGTACCTTTTTTCGTGATTTTTGATGAAAAAATCGGTGAAAAACCAGTACATTAAGCATTAAATTTTATAAGAAATCTTTGCAGATTTTATCTTTTAACCGCAGTGAAATCTGCAATGTTTGAGATTTAATAAGGAGTGATTTAGCCTATGGTAAATGTCAAGGACGTAAAGCTTGGCAAAAATTCTCGTAAGAGCTTTGCTAAGATTAACGAAGTCTTGGAAATGCCAAATCTTATTGAGGTGCAGAAAAACTCATACCAGTGGTTTCTGGACGAAGGTCTGAAAGAGGTATTCAGAGATGTTTCTACCATTACTGATTATAATGGTACTCTGGAGCTTTCCTTTGTTGATTACCGCTTTGATGAGGAGCCTAAATATACTATCGAGGAATGTAAGGAACGTGATGTAACTTACGCAGCACCTCTTCGTGTTACTGCAAGACTTAACAACACTGAAACAGGTGAAATTAAGGAATCGGAAGTGTTCATGGGCGACTTCCCTCTTATGACAGACAGTGGTACTTTCGTTATCAACGGTGCTGAACGTGCTATCGTTTCTCAGCTTGTTCGTTCACCGGGTGTTTACTATGCTTTTGATAAGGACAAGACCGGTAAGGACCTCTTCAAGTCAACTGTTATCCCTAACAGAGGTGCTTGGCTTGAATATGAAATGGATTCAAATGATGTTGTTTATGTAAGAATTGACAAGAACAGAAAGATTCCTCTCACAACATTTATCCGTTCTATCGGTATTGGTACAAATGATGAAATTGAAAAGGTTTTCGGCCACGATGAAAGACTTTATCAGACTATCCTCCAGAAGGACCAGACTGAAAACCGTGAGGAAGCTCTTCTCGAAGTTTACAAAAAGCTTCGTCCGGGTGAACCTCCGACAGTAGAGAGTGCGGTTACTCATCTTAACAATCTTTTCTTTGACGCAAGAAGATA
>DEPR01000046.1:3650-4417 GCA_002358895.1 Ruminococcus sp. UBA3387
AACCCACTTACAGGTGAGGTTATGGCAGAGGCAGGAGAGCTTATCAGATTTGACAAAGCTATGGAAATCGAAAACGCAGGTGTAACTGAAGTTTTCGTTACTGTTGAAGTTAAGGAAATGGTTACTTCTGCTTCTACAGGTGAAACAGTTGCCAAGATGGAAAAGGCTGAAGTCAAGATTATCGGTAACGGTATGGTTGACATCGCTAATTTCGTTGATTTTGACGCTACTGAGCTTGGCATAAATGAAAAGGTTTCTTTCAACGTTCTCAAGGGTATTCTTGAAGAATCAGAAAACGAAGAAGAACTCAAGGAAAACATCAAGGCTAAGGCCGACGAGCTTGTTCCTAAGCACATTGTTATTGATGACATTATCGCAACAGTTTCATACTTCCTCAACCTTTGCGAGGGTGTTGGTACTGTTGACGACATCGACCACCTTGGTAACAGAAGAATCCGTTCTGTTGGTGAGCTTCTCCAGAACCAGTTCAGAATCGGTTTCACAAGAATGGAAAGAGTTATCCGTGAAAGAATGAACATTCAGTCTCAGGATATGGAGGTTGTAACTCCTGCTGCTCTTATCAACATTCGTCCTATTACTGCAGCTATCAAGGAATTCTTCGGTTCATCACCACTTTCACAGTTTATGGACCAGAACAACCCATTGGCAGAGCTTACTCACAAGAGACGTCTTTCGGCTCTCGGACCCGGTGGTCTTTCAAGAGACCGTGCAGGATTTGAAGTCCGTGACGTTCACTACACACATTA
>DEPR01000046.1:4519-4839 GCA_002358895.1 Ruminococcus sp. UBA3387
AACGAATACGGCTTTATCGAAGCTCCATACCGTAAGGTTGACAAGGAAACAGGTGTGGTTACTGACGAAGTAGTTTATATGACTGCTGACGTTGAAGATAACTATATGGTTGCTCAGGCTAACGAGCCTCTTACTGAAGACCACAAGTTTGCAAGAGCTAAGGTAAACGGCAGATACAGAGACCAGATTCTTGAAATCGAAAGAGAAAAAATCGACTTTATGGATGTTTCTCCTAAGATGGTTGTATCTGTTGCTACAGCTTGTATCCCATTCCTTGAAAACGACGACGCTAACCGTGCCCTTATGGGTTCAAACATGCA
>DEPR01000046.1:4871-5214 GCA_002358895.1 Ruminococcus sp. UBA3387
CGTCAGGCTGTTCCTCTTCTCAAGACTGATTCACCTATTGTTGGTACAGGTATGGAATACAAGGCTTGCGTTGACTCAGGTGTTGCTGTAGTTTCAAAGGCAGCAGGTGTTGTTGAAAGCGTTGACGCTGACAAGATTGTTGTAAGAGAAGATGACGGAAATCTCCGCACATATCAGCTTACAAAATTCAAGCGTTCAAATGCAGGTACTTGTACAAACCAGCGTCCTATCGTTGAAAAAGGCGAAAGAATCGAAGAACATCAGGTTATCGGAGACGGTCCTGCTACTGCAAATGGCGAGCTTTCACTTGGTAAGAATGCTCTTATCGGCTTTATGACCTGGG
>DEPR01000046.1:5241-5479 GCA_002358895.1 Ruminococcus sp. UBA3387
ACAACTACGAAGACGCTGTTCTGCTTAACGAAAATCTTGTTAAACAGGATAAATACACTTCAATTCACATTGAAGAATACGAAATTGAATCCCGTGATACCAAGCTGGGGCCTGAGGAAATCACAAGAGACCTCCCTAACGTTGGTGAGGACGCACTTAAAGACCTTGACGAAAACGGTATCATCAGAATCGGTGCTGAGGTTCGTGCAGGTGATATTCTTGTTGGTAAGGTTACACC
>DEPR01000046.1:5524-6111 GCA_002358895.1 Ruminococcus sp. UBA3387
GCTATTTTCGGTGAAAAGGCAAGAGAAGTAAGAGATAACTCACTTAAAGTTCCTCACGGTGAATCAGGTACTGTTATTGATGTTAAGATTTTCACTCGTGAAAACTGCGATGAGCTTTCACCTGGTGTAAATATGCTGGTCAGATGCTACATCGCTCAGAAGAGAAAAATTTCTGTCGGCGACAAGATGGCAGGTCGTCACGGTAACAAGGGTGTAGTTTCCCGTATTCTCCCACAGGAAGATATGCCATTCCTTGAGGACGGTACTCCACTTGATATCGTTCTTAACCCACTTGGTGTACCTTCTCGTATGAACATCGGTCAGGTTCTTGAAGTTCATCTCGGTATGGCTGCCAAGGCTCTTGGCTGGAAGATTATGACCCCTGTATTCGACGGCGCTCACGAAGAAGATATCCGTGAATGCTTCAGAATGGCTAACGAAAAGCATCTTGCTGAAAAAGATGATGAATTTACTCTCCACACAATGGACGAAGTTATCAATACAAAGGCTCTTACAATGAGCGAAGACGGTAAGTTCGACGTTTATGACGGACGTACAGGTGAAAAATTCGACAACAAGGTTACTGT
>DEPR01000034.1:0-3227 GCA_002358895.1 Ruminococcus sp. UBA3387
AATATAATTATGGACGGCAGGGATATCGGTACTGTTGTTCTTCCAAATGCAGATGTAAAGATTTTTCTTACTGCAACTGCCGAGGAAAGAGCTAATCGCCGCTTTAAGGAACTGTCCGAAAAAGGGGATAGCTCAACTTATGATGAGGTGCTTCAGGATATTATCCAGCGTGATTATAACGACAGCCACAGAGAGGTTGCACCACTGAAAAAAGCCGACGATGCCGTTGAAGTGGACTCCACAAATCTTACCCTTGAGCAGGCTGTTCAGGAGATACATAGAATTATCACAGAAAAGACTGAAAAGTCCGAAAATACGGAAGATAAGCCTAAAAGAAAAAGAGAGCTTCCAAAGATAAAGCCTGTTATCCGTGGCAAAAAGATGAACCCTGTGAAAATGTTTTTCTATGGGCTTCTCAGATATATTGTAATGGGAATTTTCAAGGTTTATTTCAACCTGAAATTTGAGGGCTTAGAAAACATCCCGACAGACGGAAGCAATATCTTTGCATCAAATCATCGCAGTATGACCGACCCTATTGTGATTGCAATGCCAACTAAAGTGCCTTGTACTTTTATGGCAAAGGAAGAGCTGTTTCAGGGGAATATTTTCTTTAAGTGGCTTATTACTGCATTCGGTGCCTTTCCTGTTGCAAGAGGAAAAGGGGATACAGGTGCAATAGATGTGGCTGTAGATAAGCTCAGTTCAGGAAGAAATCTTGTGATTTTCCCTGAGGGTACACGCTCAAAGGACGGCAAGGTAGGTAAAGGTAAAACAGGTGTCGCACTTGTGGCGGCTCTTGCTCAGGTGCCTGTTGTTCCTGTTGGTATCAACTTTGAGGGAAGCCTGAAATTCAGAAAGAAAATTGTGGTTCGTTTCGGTAAGCCTATAAGCCCCGAGGAGCTTAATGTTACTTCTGCAAGTCCCCGTGAGCTGAGAACTCTTAAAGGAAAAATTATGGACGAAATCACAAAGTTGGTGTATTAAAATGTTAACAAATTGTAAAATTTCCACTGCAAAGACTGCAGGATTTTGTTTTGGTGTAGACAGAGCTGTAAAAATAGTGTATAATAAATTAGATAACCGACATAATGTTGTAACGTTAGGTCCTATAATTCATAACAGAAATGTTGTTGCCGACCTGGAAGCGAGAGGCTGTAAAGCTGTGGAGCTTTCAGAAGTCAAAAAGGACAACACGGTTATTATACGTTCACACGGGGTCGGACAGGCAGTTTATGATGCTCTTGAAGAAATCGGAGCTGAGGTTGTAGACGCAACTTGTCCGTTTGTTGAAAGAATACACAAAATAGCCCACGAGAAGTCTTCACAGGGGTATGTAATTCTTATCGCAGGTGATGCCCAGCACCCTGAAGTACAGGGAATAAGAGGGCATTGTGTGGGAGAATCATATGTGTTTAACGGCTGTGAGGAATTTGAAAATTTAGTGAAAAGCCAGGATTTTTTGCAAAAAAAGGTTGCAATTCTGGCTCAGACGACGTATAATAATAGAATGTGGAAGAGTTGTTGTCAGAAGGCGTTGGAGCTTATTCCTGATGCATTGATTTTTGATACGATATGCAATGCGACAGCCGAAAGACAGCGTGAAGCAAGAGAGCTTGCAATGAAATCCGATGTAATGATAATTGTCGGAGGGAAACAAAGCTCAAACACACACAAGCTCAAAGCAGTCTGTGATGAATATTGTCCCTGTTATCTGATTGAAAATGCATCAGAGCTGGGTGATATAGACTTATCCCATACAAAATTTATCGGGATTTCTGCCGGTGCATCGACTCCGGCTTATATAATCAAGGAGGTACAACAAACAATGAGTGAAATTCTTAACACTATTGACGAGGAATTCAATTTCGAAGAGGAGCTTGAGAAAACCCTCAAAAAAATACATACAGGAATGAAGGTAGACGGCGTCGTTACATCTATCAATAACGGTGAAGTTATTGTTGATATCGGCACAAAGCACACAGGCTATATCCCTGTAAGCGAGCTTACAGACGACCCTACAAAGAAGCCTGAAGATGTAGTAAGTGTCGGCGAAACAGTAGCACTTATCGTTCTCAAGACAAACGACCAGGAAGGTATCGTTACACTTTCAAAGAAGAAGGTTGACGCAGCGCTTGGTTTTGAAAAGATTGTAGCAGCTAAGGAAGCTGAAACAATACTTGAAGGCGTAGTAACAAACGTTGTAAAGGGTGGCGTGCTTGTAGCTACAAACGGCGTTAAGGTATTTGTTCCTGCATCACAGGCTACACCAAGACGTGATTATGACCTTAATGAGTTGCTCAAGACAACAGTTAAGTTCAAGATTCTTGAAGTAAATGAAGCTAAGCAGAGAGCAGTTGGCTCAATCCGTGTAGTAGCTCGTGAAGAAAGAGATGCTGCAAGAGCTAAGTTCTTTGAAGGCGTAAATGTCGGCGACGTAGTAACAGGTGAAGTTAAGTCAGTTACAGATTACGGCGTGTTCGTTGACCTTGGTGGTGTTGACGGTCTCATCAGAAGAGCAGACCTTTCCTGGACAAGAATCAAGCACCCATCAGATGTTATGAAGGTTGGCGACAAGGTTGAAGTAACAATCAAGGATATCGACGACGAAACAAAGAAGGTATCACTTGTTTACAAGAAAGATTCAGAAAATCCTTGGGAGATTTTCAATGCAAATTACGGCGTAGGTACAGTTTGCAAGGCAACAATCGTATCTATCACATCATTCGGTGCTTTTGCACAGATTATTGATGGCATTGACGGTCTTATCCATATTTCACAGATTGCAAATCAGAGAGTAAATAACGTTGCAGACATCTTGACAGTAGGTCAGGAGGTTGAAGTTAAGATTACTGAAATTGATTTGGAAAAGAAGAGAATCAGCTTGTCTATGAGAGCATTGCTTCCTGAAGAAGAGACAGAAGAAGCTGAAGCAGTTGAAGAAGCTGTAGAGGCAGAAGCTGAAGTTGAAGCAGTTGCAGAGGTTGAAGAAGTTGCTGCAGAAGCAGAAGCTGAGACTGAAACAGCTGAGTAATGCAAATTCTTTGGGGACGTTAAATCGTCCCCGTTTTTGTTTAAAATTTGTATAGAATGTAATAATAAATACAACAAAGCGTTGCTATGAAAGGTTTTATTATGGAAAATACAAAAAAGAGAAAAGTAAAGAAAAAAAGAAAAGACCCACCTGTTGTAAGAGGGCTTAAAATTTTCGGTACAGTTATGCTGTC
>DEPR01000034.1:3369-6713 GCA_002358895.1 Ruminococcus sp. UBA3387
ATTTCACGTTTTCTTTACGAAAATCCTGACTATGATGAAAATGATGCAGAGTCAAATCCATATGAGCTTTATTATGCTCTGAGAAATCCTAATAAGAAATCAGTATGGGTTGATATGGAGAATATCCCTGATTATGTGGCTGACGCCTTTGTAAATGTGGAGGATGAGCGTTTCAGGGACCACGACGGCGTTGACTTCAAGCGTACCCTGAGCAGTATCGTGTATACATTGCTTGGTAACCAGCAGGGTGGTTCAACTATCACTCAGCAGACTATCAAGAATATTACAGGTGATAATGTTGCTTCGGGTGCAGAGGGTGTTGAACGTAAAATCCGTGAAATTTTCCGTGCTATCAACGTTGAAAAAACATATACCAAGGAGGAAATTCTTCAGAGCTATCTGAATATTATCCCACTTGGAGACGGCCAGCAGGATATTATCGGTATCCAGGCTGCAGCGAACTACTATTTCAGTAAGGACGTTTCTGAGCTTACACTTGCAGAGGCTGCTTCTCTTGCAGGTATGACTAAAGCTCCGACAACCTATAATCCGCATACAAATCCTGAAAATAACAAAAAGCGTCAGCTCTATTGCCTTGAGAAAATGCTTGAGAATGGTGCTATTTCTGAGGAGGACTATGAGGAAGCTTCAACTCAGGTGCTTGTTATTACAGCAGATACAGAGTTTTCAAGCGATACACAGTATGAGGGAGAAACTGAGGACCAGGGACCTACTTCGTATTTTGTTGACGCAGCAATCAATCAGGCTATTTCCATAATTGCCGAAAAATATGGTATAACTTCTGATGAAGCTTCATCAAGACTTTATGACGGTGGCTATACTGTCTATACAACAGTTGATATCAATATGCAGCATAAAGTCGAAATGGCTATGCAGAACGACTATAACTTCCAGAACTATCCTCTCGATACGGATAAGCTTCTTTCGGGCTTTATTGCTATGGACTATCAGGGTAACGTAAAAGCTGTAGTTGGTAGCCGTGAGGAAAAGAAGGACTCAAGAAGCTGGAATAATGCTACTATGGCTACACGTTCACCAGGTTCTTGTATCAAGCCGATTGCATCCTATGCACCTGCACTTGAACAGGACATTATAACATATTCATCGCTGTATAAAGATGAGCCGATTACCATTACTGAAGAAGGTCAGAAGAAGCAGTGGCCTGTAAACTATTCTGAAACAGGGGACAGTGCAAACTGGTCAAATGCGTATCTCCATACCTGGCAGATGCTTCAGCGTTCACTTAACACAATGCCTGCACAGCTTGTACAGGAAATGACACCTGCATATTCTTATAATTTCCTGAAAGAGAAGCTGGATATTTCTACTCTGACAGATGCCGACGTAAACTATTCACCAATGACCGTTGGTGGTATGAATAAGGGTACAATCCTTGAGGAGCTTGTGGCTGCATATTCAATCTTCGGCAACGGTGGTAAGAAGTATGAAACTTCATATATTTCAAGTATTGTAGACGCAAACGGCGAAACAATCTTTGAACATTCAGACGGCTATAAGCAGTCTATCAGTGAGTCAACTGCTTATGTAATGAACAGAATGATGCAGAAGGTTGTTGATACAGACCAGGGTACAGGTCGTCAGGCTAAGCTGAATAACACCAAGGTTGCAGCTAAAACAGGTACAACATCTGACTGGACAGACCTTACATTCGTCGGCTGTACACCTGACTATGTAAGTGGTGTGTGGATAGGTTTCAATGAGCTGACAAAAATCCCTACAAACCAGTATCAGAACATTGCGGCAATCTGGAAGAACATTTTCGGTGATATTGCTGAAAATGAAAAGAACCACGATTTCAAGATGCCTGCAACAGTCAAGGAGCTTAAATACTGCACAAAGACAGGACTTATTGCAGGAAGTAATTGCTGGAGTACAGACGTTGGCTACTATAAGCAGACAAACGTTCCTGAAGTCTGCAACGGTCAGCATTACTAAAAACGGTATAACAAACTCCGTCATTTGATTATGACGGAGTTTTTAATGTAAATATGAAACGGAGCTAAAAGTATGAGTAAAATCAGACTTTGCTGTCCTTGCCATTTTGGTCTGGAAAGCGTTTTGAACTTTGAAATAAAGAAAATCGGTGGCGAAAACATTACCGTAACCGACGGAAAAATCAGCTTTGACGGTGATTTTTCAACTGTTGCAAAGGCTAATCTGTGGCTTGCAACTGCCGAAAGAGTATTAATTGAACTGGGCAGTTTTGAGGCAAAAACTTTCGAGGAGCTTTTTCAGGGTGTAAAAGCTCTGCCTCTTGAGGACTATATCGGTAGGAACGATGCGTTCCCCGTAAAGGGCCATTCCCTTAATTCACAGCTCCATAGTGTGCCTGACTGTCAGAAGATAATAAAAAAAGCCTGCGTTGAAAGGCTCAAATCAAAGTATGGTGTGAACTGGTTTGACGAGGACGGTGCCGTTCATCAGCTTCAGTTTGCAATCCATAAGGATATCTGTACGGTTTATCTTGACACAACAGGAGCAGGGCTTCATAAGCGTGGCTACAGACGAAATTCCAATGACGCACCCATAAAGGAAACCCTTGCGGCAGGTATTATAGACCTTGCAAGAGTGAGAGCTGATTCTGTGGTGTGCGACCCTATGTGTGGCTCAGGTACTTTTCTCATTGAGTCGGCATATAAGGCACTTAACGTTGCACCAGGTCTGCGAAGGAATTTTGCTGCCCAGAAGTGGGATTGTATTCCCGAAAAGGTGTGGCAGGAGGAACGAGCAAATGCAATGGATTCCATTGACCGTCAGGGCAAATTTATGGGCTTTGGCTTTGATATTGACGATATGGCTGTTGAGCTTAGCAGGAATAATGCAAAGAAAGCAGGGGTCGGCTCAAAGCTTACAATAAAGGAGCAGGATGTCGCAAAATTTGTCCAGATTGACAATTCCATTACTATATGCAATCCACCTTATGGTGAACGACTTTTGCAGATAAAGGAAGCTGAGGAGCTGTATAAAAAGCTGGGGCAGAAGCTAAGCCCGGGCAAAGACAATCCTTGTTATATCATTTCACCTCACGAGGATTTTGAGCAGTTTTTCGGTAAAAAAGCCGATAAGAAACGTAAGCTTTATAACGGTATGATAAAATGTAATCTGTTTATGTATTTTAAGTAATCGCAAACAGTAAATAGATATATTAAAAAGGTTTGGGTCAAGCCTTTCCTTAAAAGGCTTGCGGGGTTGAGGGGCAGAGCCCCCATCGTCGTCCGCAGACGACGAAATCTCCTGTGCCTTTAGGGAGCTCGGCAAAAGGTGAATTTTCAAATAGTCCGGTGGACTATTTGAAAAGAGGG
>DEPR01000034.1:6768-9135 GCA_002358895.1 Ruminococcus sp. UBA3387
GATAGAGGGCTGTCCCTTAATTAAACAAATATTTAAAATAAAAATGGACGAAGAAACTTCGCCCATTTATTTATTAATCCTCAAAGAAAGCAGTAAATGCCTTGTAAGCCATAAAAATGTCGATTTTAGATGTTACCTCAAAAGGTGCGTGCATTGAAAGTACAGGTACACCAACGTCAATTACGTCAATGTTCAGATTGGCAATGTACTGTGCAACGGTGCCACCGCCACCCATATCAACCTTTCCAAGCTCGCCTGTCTGCCAGAGAATGTTGTTCTTGTCAAACAGCCTGCGGATTTTTCCAACGAACTCAGCAGATGCGTCAGATGTGCCTGACTTGCCACGGGAGCCTGTAAACTTTGTTGCAACAACGCCGTAGTTGATTTTTGATGAGTTTCTTTCTTCTGTTACGTCAGAGAAAGTAGGGTCAACACCTGCGTTTACGTCAGCAGATAAGCACTCTGACGCTGACATAACGTTGTATCCCTCAAAGCCCTGTGTTTTTGCAAGGTTGTTGATAAAATATGGGAGGAATGAGCTGTTGAGACCTGTGTTTCCGTCACTGCCTGTCTCCTCCTTGTCAGCAAGTACGGTCATACAGGTGTGCTTCGGATTCTTGCACTTGAATATCGCCTGAACAGCAGGGTATGCACAAACTCTGTCGTCCTGCCCATAGCCACCTACCATACTTCTGTCAAAGCCCACATCTGTCGCCTTGAACTGTGGTACAGCCTCCAGCTCAGCAGAAATGAAATCGTCCTCAACAATGCCGTATTTTTCGTTGAGTATAGCCATAATGTTCAGTTTTACCTTGCTTGAAGCCTTGTCATCCCTGAACGGACGTGAGCCAACAAGAATGTTCAACTCCTCACCCTTGATAAGCTCTGACGGTGTACGTTTCATCTGTGCAGTTGCAAGGTGTGGGAGCAGGTCGGTTACGCAGAAAACAGGGTCTCCCTTGTCCTCACCGATGTTCACGTTTACAATTTCACCGTCAGCCTTGACGATAACGCCGTGAAGTGAAAGTGGAATAGCAACCCACTGATATTTCTTGATGCCACCGTAGTAATGCGTCTTGAAAAGAGCAATTTCATTGTCCTCGTAAAGTGGATTCTGCTTCAGGTCAAGACGAGGGGAGTCGATGTGTGCAGCGGCAATTCTTATACCCTCAGACAACGGCTTTTTGCCAATAACGGTAAGGATTACTGCCTTATCACGGTTATTGTAGTAGATTTTGTCCCCCTCTTTGTATTCTTTGCCGAGAACAAATTCCTCAAAACCGTTTTTCTTTGCCATTTCTATTGTCTCAACAACAGCCTCACGCTCGGTTTTAGCCTTGTCAAGAAAATCCTTGTAGCCTTCGCAGAATTTATCAGCCTTTTTCAGCTTGTCATCGCTGAGCACCAGCCCACCGTGCTTTTTGTTTGAAAGCAGTTTTTCAGCCAGCTTTTCAGCCTGTGTCTTTTCGTTCTTTTTATCCATTATGGGAAACCTCCTTTATTTTTTCCTTGTATTTTTCAAATGCCGTTGAAACCTTGTAGATGTAGTTAGCCGTAACCTCGGAGGGCACGTCCTCAAGCCTGAAATTTTCAGGGTCAACAATGCCGTCCTCAATCCAACCGTCAACAGCTCCCATACCACCGTGATATGCCGCCGCCGCAAGCTCATAGGAATCATACCTGTCATACAGGAACTTCAGCATATATGTGCCGTATTCTATGTTCAGCTCAGGATCATACATATCTGCAAAAGAGTGGACCCTTTCGTCTCCAAGCCTGAACTTCACCCAGTCGTATGCGTCCTTCATCAACTGCATAAGCCCTCTTGCACCCACATCAGATGTTGCATCAGGGTCAAAATGGCTTTCTGTATTGATTATAGCATATACAAAACGAGGATCTATGTCGAATTCGTTGGAATACTTTATGACATATTCCTCATATTTGGTGGGGTAGGTGAAATTCTTGGGGCTGAAATCCTTTGCCATATCGGAAATGCGGTCAAAATACTTTGCAACCAGCAGACCACCGATTATAAGCAGTATTATTACAACGGGAAAAAGGTTTATCTTTTTCCTATTTTTTCTCTTTTTAGCCATTGAAGTTCCTCTTGATATTATCAATTATTTCATCGCATTGTAAAAAAGCGTTGCGTTCATCACTATTATTCTCAATTATAAAATCAGAATTCTTTCTGAAAAATTCTTCTGATTTCTGTGAGGCAAACCTGTCGAGTATCTCCTCCATAGGGAGTTTATCTCGCTGTGCAATACGTTTTGCCCTGATTTCTTCAAGTGCCACACAGCTTATTATGCAGTCGCAAATTCTGTCAACACCTGCCTCAAAAAGGGTAGGTGCATCAAGGAT
>DEPR01000034.1:9227-26373 GCA_002358895.1 Ruminococcus sp. UBA3387
GGAAAAATTGTGTCATTCAGCTGTCGTAGCTTTTGGCTGTTACTAAATACAACTTTGCCCAAAGCCTTTCTGTCGAGAGTGTACTGCTCATCGAAGCACTCAGGAAAAAATTCCGCAAGCTCCTTGTTGCAATCACTGCCCGTATCAGTTACATTTCTTGCAACCAGATCGCAGTTTATAACAGCAAAGCCCTTGTCGGAAAAATATCTGCTGACGGTGGTTTTTCCTGCACCACTTTGTCCTGTAAGTCCTATAATTACAGCGTTTTTCATAGCTTTATCACCTGAAATCCTGCCGAACGCAAAAGTCGGTTGTAAACAGCAAGTCCCACGCCTGTCTTGTTGGGACAGCGTGCATAAACCTTTTTTGCACCCATATTGTCCAGCTCACGAAGCACGTCAAACAACAGATGAGCTTGCTCTTCGTCAGTATCCCCATAAGCTATGGAAGGTATACCTTGCCCCTCAACATCGCTGTCGGAAAAGGTCATACACATAAAATCCCTGTCAGTCTGACCTGCAATAAATTCTCTGTACTGCTCAAGACTGCCGTCTATAATTATTACGTCTGCGTCAGGGGAGTAGTGCTTGTATTTCATACCGGGAGAAGCAACCATATCACCCTCATCAAGCATATTCAGAACCCCGTTGTCTATGATTACGTTGTCGGTAATTTCTTTTAAATCTTCGACTGAAATAAATCCCGGGCGTAGAAGTCTTATTGAGTCGCCCTCAAAGGATATTACAGTTGATTCAACTCCTACAGCTGAAAACCCACCGTCAATTATACAGGGAATACGTCCGTTCATATCGTCAAAAACGTGCTGTGCAGTAGTAGGGGACGGACTTCCCGAAAGGTTGGCTGATGGTGCTGCAAGTGGCAGACCGCAAGCATCAATTATAGCCCTCGCAGTCTTGTGTGAAGGCATTCTTATGCCTACTGTGTCAAGTCCACCACTGGTAACGGCAGGGATTTTGTCCGACTTTGGAAGTACCATAGTCAGAGGTCCAGGCCAGAATTTTTCACTGCATTTTTTTGCAAGCTCAGGCACTTCACGGACAAGCCCACCAAGCATATCCATAGATGAAATATGCACAATAAGCGGGTTGTCTGAAGGTCTGCCCTTTGCCTTGAAAATCTCTGCAACAGCCTGCTCGTCAAAAGCGTTTCCTGCAAGCCCATAAACCGTTTCGGTCGGTATACCGACAACCTTGCCGTTTTTCAGCAAATCGGCAGCAAATTCTATTGATTTTCGGCTGTTATCCAAAATTTTTGTGTTTAAATTCATTTATTATGCTTCTTCCTGCTGTGAAAGTTTAGCTGCCTGGTCGGCAGTTGCAAGTGCGTCAATTACCTCGTCAAGGTTACCGTTGAGTATGCTCTCAAGCTTGTAAAGCGTAAGACCGATACGATGGTCGGAAATTCTGCTCTCAGGGTAGTTGTATGTTCTGATACGCTCGGAACGGTCGCCTGTGCCAACCTGTGAACGTCTTTCCGATGCAATCTTGCTGTCAGCTTCTGCCTGCTTCTGGTCAAGCAGTCTTGAACGAAGTACTCTTAGTGCCTTGTCCTTGTTCTTGTGCTGTGAACGCTCGTCCTGACATTCAACCACCATACCTGTAGGCAGGTGAGTAATTCTTATAGCGGATGAGGTCTTGTTAACGTGCTGTCCACCTGCACCTGATGAACGGAACACGTCAATTTTCAAATCCTTTTCTTCATTAAGGTCAAGCTCAATTTCGTCAGCTTCAGGAAGTACAGCAACAGTTACGGTTGATGTGTGCACACGGCCCTGTGATTCGGTTTCAGGCACACGCTGTACACGGTGAACGCCACTTTCGTACTTCAGACGGGAATATGCACCCTCACCCTCAATGGAAAATGAAATTTCCTTGTATCCACCAAGCTCGGTTTCATTTGCGTTCATTACGTCAATGTTCCAGCCTCTCGAGTTTGCATAAAGAGTGTACATTCTGTAAAGTGAGTTGGCAAAGAGAGCAGCCTCCTCACCGCCTGCACCACCACGGATTTCCACAATAACGTTCTTTTCATCGTTAGGGTCTTTCGGCAGAAGCAGGATTTTCAGTTCTTCACCCAGTACTTCCATATCACTTTTGCCTTCGTCGAACTGTTCCTGAACCATTTCCTTGAAATCCTTGTCAAGTCCACCACCGTTCAGAAGCTCAAGTGCTTCCTCATAGGATTCCTTAGCCTGATTATATTCCTTGAATTTTTCCACAATCGGTTCAAGACTTTTGTATTCTTTCATAAGAGCAGTATACTGAGCGTGGTTATTTACCACGTCAGGCTCCATAAGTCTTTCGTTTATTTCATTGAATTTATCTTCCAAAGCTTTGATTTTCTCAAACATATATATTCTCCTTTAATCTGATTTTGTTTCCGCTTATGCAAATCAGACCAGCTATGATTCAGCCTCTTTGATAACAGTCCTGACATTCTTTTCAGCCTTGCTTCTGGGTATCATAAATTCACGGTTACAGCCTACACAACGGAGCTTGAAATCCATACCGGAACGAAGCACCAGCATTTTATTTTCACCACAAGGATGCTTCTTTTTCATCAAAAGAATATCTCCCTTGGAAATGTCCATATAAATCCGTCCTTCCGAAAAATAGTACATATATAATTAGTATATCACAATTCAGTTAAAAAGGCAAGCAATATGCGTTTTTGTAAGAATATACCTGGTTAAAAAAGGATTGACCTTTTAAATATTATGTGTTATAATGTATGTGTAAAAATATTGTGTTTTGACTTTTAGGAGGTCAATAATATGAAAAAGATTACAGCCGTTTTAATGATAATGGCAATAATGATGACAAGTATGGCAATGCCTGAAGCATTTGTGTCGGAATTTGCTGACGAAGCAATTACAGCTACTGCAGCAACTGACGCATGGGGACGTGAATATCTTACTTACGGAGATTTGAAATATCAGGTGCAGTCGGACAATACAATATGTATTATCGGTTTTGACATAAGTAAAGATACCGTTGAAATTCCCGATGAAATTGACGGTATGCCTGTTACAAAAATCGGAGCATATGCTTTTTCAGACGCAAAGCTGATAACCGAAGTTGTAATTCCGGATACAGTTACAGCTATAGCTGTAGAAGCCTTTTCTTACTGCACAAGGCTTGAAAAGGTAAACATTCCGTATGGTGTTACAACAATCGGCAACTATGCTTTTGAAAACTGTGAAAGCCTGACAGAGATTACAATTCCGGAAACAGTTATCTCTATCGGAGAATATGCATTTACATATACAGCTTTGACGGAAGTTGTAGTTCCTGACAGCGTGCAGACATTGAAATACAGAGCATTTTTCTGCTGTGGCGATTTGGTGTCAGCAAAGCTTCCAACAACAATCACTACACTGGGTAAGGATATTTTCGGCTTTTGCAAAAAGCTTGAAACAGTAAACATTCCTACAAATATTACAGCTATTCCCGAAAGACTGTTCTTCAGATGTACAAATCTTAATAATGTTACTATACCTGAGAGTGTAACAACCATCGACAAAATGTCTTTCTACTACTGCGAATCATTGGAGTCGATTAACATTCCAAGTGCTGTTAAGACAATAAAGGAATCTGCATTCAACGGCTGTTATGCCTTGGAAACAGTGGATATGACCGAAGGCGTTACAACAATGGGGAAGTATGTTTTCCAGGATTGTACTTCTTTGACCGAGATTACATTGCCGAAGTCTTTGACAAGTGCAGGGAACTTTTGCTTTTCTCGCTGTGACAGCCTTGATATAAAGGTTTATGAAGGCTCATATGGATATGATTATGTTAACGGCAAGTATAACAGCCGAGACCATATTATAATTTGCGTTGAAGGCTCAGAGTTGCTGAAATATCAGTTTGCTGCAGGTGATTCAGAAGATACATATTCAGCAAGATATCTGCTTGTTGTAGATGAGGAAACAGCATTGAACGCAGAGACTGCAAACATCTATCTGTCAATTGATGAAGATACAACAACACAGGTTGTTGAAATCAAGAAAGCATACAGAAGTGTTTATGCAGCAGGAAAGCTTGTGTCTGCAGGCGAAGGGAAAGTATTTGTAACCTGTGCGTTCAGAAATGTACCAAAGGATTTTGATGTTATGACAGCTCACGTTATGCTTGATACTCAGCGTTATGAGAGAACATCATATTATTCAGATGAACTTGTTTAATCGGGATATGGGGTGAATATGATGATAGAGAAGTATAATAAGCCTGAAATTGATTTCTGTGAATTTACAGTCAACGGCAGAATAATGCTGACTATTTCCAATGATAACCTCGATGAAAACGGTAAGCCTGAGGACGAATATGATTGGGCAGATATTTTAGGTAAATAGGAAATTATGCATTGAACGCAGAATCGGCATACGGTTCTGCGTTCTGTTGATTTTCGGTTTTGTGAAAAGTTGAACAGGAGGCAGAATAAATGGCAGTAAAATGGACAGATGAGCAAAAAGATGCTATTGAAACAACCGATAAGGGCGTCATTGTTTCGGCAGCTGCAGGAAGTGGAAAGACTGCAGTTCTTATTGAGCGTACAATCCGTCTGCTCTGTGATGAGGAAAAGAATATCCCTGCCGATAAGCTTCTTGCTGTTACTTTCACCAAAGATGCAACAAATCAGATGAAAACAAAGTTTGCACAGGCAATAGAAAAGAAGCTTGAGGAAACCCCCGATAATCTGTGGATACAGAAACAGCAGGATAATCTCAATCTTGCAAAAATCAATACAATCAATGCATTTTGCTTTGATATTGTCAAGGATAATATCCACGAGTTTGAGTTTCAGAGCGGGCTGAAAATACTTGAGGATATAGATGCGGAGGTTATTTTCGGTAAAGCTGTTGATGACGCTTTTGAGTATTTCTATGAGAATAAGCCGGAAATGATGGGCTATCTTGTGGACAGGCTGACTGACAATAACGAAAAAGCTTTGAAGGATATAGTAAAGGACGTTTATTATTTCCTGCGTTCACAGCCCTTCCCTGAGCAGTGGTGCAGTAAAGTCCTTGATAATCTGAGAAGTGAAAACGGCACAGATATGTATGTTGATATCCTTAGGGATAAGTATGCTCATACAATAAACAGAGCAAGGAAAAACCACGAGTATCTTCAGTATTTTGTAACCAAACTGAAAGTCTGCAACGACAGGCACAGGGATATGTTTGATGAAGACGGGCTTGTGCTGTATAAGAACGCAAAGCTGATAGAGTCCGGCGAATGGGACGATATTTACGATGCATTTGTAAAAACTGATTTCGGTAAAGGCAATATCCTGTTGAAAGCATCTGTTGATGACGATGATTATTTCAATCAGCAGGCGTATATTGACACCATAAAAGAGCTGAGAAGCAAATATAAGGCTCTTGTAAAAAATATAACAACCGAGCTTGGAAAAATCGGCAGACATATTGAACGGGACCTGAAAGAAACTGCTGATATATTTGAGCATCTTGTTGAGCTTTGCAATAAGACGGAGGAGTATGCCTGGGAAGAAAAGCTTGAAAGAAATTCGGTTACATTCTCAGATGTTGAAATAATGACAATTCAGCTTCTTATTGAGAATACGGATGAGGGGCTTAAGCGAACAAAGCTTGCAGAGGAAATGGTGAAAAATCAGGAGTATAAGGTTATTCTTATCGACGAGTTCCAGGATGTAAACAACCTGCAGGAGTTGATTTTCAAGGCTATTTCCGATACGGACGATTTGAATATTATGGGCAGCAACGTGTTTGTGGTAGGCGATGTTAAACAGTCGATTTATCGTTTTCGTCAGTCAAATCCACTGCTGTTTATAAATGCAAAGGAGGTTGCCGAGGACGAAGATATACATTCCGTCAAATCGGTGAAGCTTCAGAAAAACTTCCGAAGCAGAAAGAATATACTTGATTTTGTAAATTATACTTTTTCACTGCTTATGAGCAAGCAGGTGGGTGAAATTGAATATAATGAAGAAGAAATGCTCCGACTTGGTGCAGGGTATACGGGAGAAGACTACGATACCGAAATAATGATTGTAAAAGAGGATTACGGGCAGGAAAAGCCTGAGTATATAAACTTTGAGAGGGAGCATTATTGCATCGCCCTTAAAATTCGGGAAATGATTGATAAGGGTTATCCCGTAGCCGATGAGGGTGGAACAAGACCTTGCAGGGCTTCGGATTTCTGTGTGCTTTCAAGAGGCAAAAAAGCAGGTACACAAATGGCTAAAGCTCTTGAAGCTGTGGGGCTTAAAGCCTTTGCAGAGGAAACAGCAGGGTATCTCCGTTCAAGAGAAATATCTGTGATGATAAATCTGCTGAAGGTCATTGATAACCCGATGCAGGATATGGCTCTTGTGTCGGTTATGCTTTCAACAGTCCTTGGATTTGATGCAGACGAAACAGGAAAGCTGAGAACATATTGCCGTGATGAGAGTGGTGCATACAGCAAGCGTCTGTATCAGATAATGAATTCTGTGGCCGGTGAGGACGGCATTGACCTGGGAGATAAAGCACTTAAGGAAAAGTGCAAAAAGGCAGTTGAGTGCATAAAGAGACTGAGGTATTATTCATCAGGAATGTCCCTTGAGCATCTTATCAGAAAGATTTATGACGAAACGGATTTCTTTGCCGTTGCGTCAACATATGAAAACAGCAAGCAGAAAAGAGCTAATCTCCGTCTGCTTTTAGAGTATGCAACTGCCTATGAGAAAAACTCAGACGGTGGCGTTGCAGGGTTTATAAGATATCTTGATTCTGCAATGAAGTATGACGATAAGTTCAAACAAGCAGTTACGGTTTTGCAGGGTGGAGAGTCTGTTGAAGTCAAGACTATACACAAATCAAAGGGACTCGAATATCCATTTGTTTTCCTCTGTAATCTGTCAAAGAGATTTAATACTGATGACGAAAACAAGCGTATTATTCTCAATGAACGCCTGGGTGCTTCGGTTAAGTTTTCAAAGCATAGAGAACTGTCGGTTACGGAGCCTGTGAATTATATGGCGATGAAGAAAAATCATCGTGATGAAACGCTGAGTGAGGAATTGCGACTGCTGTATGTGGCTATGACAAGAGCTAAGGAAAAGCTGTTTATCGTGCTGAATCTGACTCACGGGTTTTATAATGAGTATAAATTTATCAGCCATATTGCTACGGATATTGCCCTTGCAGGTGGAATTAATGCTAACCTTGTAAGCGAGTGTACCTCTTTTGCACAGTGGCTTTATATGGTTCTGCTGTGCCTGCCTGGGAACGAACAACTGCTTGAAGAAGCAGAGGTCAATGTGGAGCTTCCCGAGCATAAAATCGACTCAGAGGTTACTTTCAGCTTCTATAGTAATCTTAAGCTGGAAGATGCAGTCAGACCTGTGTTTATGCCACAGATGCCCTCATCTCAGCTTGTAGATGAACTGGTGGAAAGATATAGCTTTGAGTATGTTTCCGATGAGGTTGAAAAGCCTGCAAAAATGACGGTAACGGAAATTGTCAGAGACGAAAAGGAAAAGGCTTATGGAGATAAGAACCCTGAGTTTTATCCACAGCTCCCCAGACTTGCTGAAGAAATAGGCAAGCTGACTTCTGCCGAAAAGGGTACATATACCCATCTGTTTATGGAGCTTGCGAATTATGAAAATGCTTCAAAGGACGTGGAAACAGAGCTTAAAAGACTTCACGAGCAGGGCTTTATGTCTGAAAAAACAATGAGTGGAGTTTACGTTCAGGCAGTAGAAAAGTTCTTTGCAGGGGATTTGTATAAGCGTATGGCAAAGAGCAGTGAAGTAATGAGAGAAAAGCATTTTCTCGTTGCCTTTGAGGACTTGAATTTAAGTGAGAAATATGATTATCTGGTGTCCTCTGAGGGTATGCTTCAGGGTATCGCTGACTGTATATTCAGGGAAGATGACGGATATGTTCTTGTGGACTATAAGACGGATAATTTCAGGGATAAATCTGAGCTTCTCACATATCAGACACAGCTTGAGCTTTATAAAGCAGCCCTTGACCTTATACTTGATACGCCTGTTAAAAGCTGTTATATTTATTCCTTTAAACTCTGTGAGGGGGTAGAGATTCCACTTGGATAAAATTAAGATTTCCTGACTTGATTTTATAAGAAAAATGTGGTATCATATATTAATATATTTATTTTGTATTTTTTAGATTTTAAATATTAATCTATCCAATTCGGAAGGAGTTTTTCGTATGTGCGGAATAGTTGGTTATGTAGGTAAAAAGGATTGTACAAAAGTACTGCTTGATTCTTTGTCAAAGCTGGAATATCGTGGCTATGACTCAGCAGGCGTTGCAGTTTTTGAAAACGGCAAGATAAAGACTGAAAAAACTAAGGGCAGAATTGCACAGCTTGAGGAAAAAATCAACAGAAACGGCGGGCTTAACGGTAACGCAGGTATCGGTCATACAAGATGGGCAACTCACGGTGAGCCGTCTGATGTAAACTCACACCCTCACGGTAATGCCAACATCACAATAGTACATAACGGTATTATCGAGAACTATAGCAAAATCAAGAGCTTTCTTGAAAGCAAGGGCTATGTTTTTGAAAGCCAGACTGATACAGAAACAGTAGCAAAACTGCTTGATTATTACTATAACGGCAATCCTATGGAAACTATCGAGAACGTTCTTGACGATATCGAAGGCTCGTATGCACTGGGTATCCTTTTCAAGGATTTTCCTGATACAGTTTATGCCGTAAGAAAAGACTCACCACTGATTGTGGGAGTGGGCGAAGATGAAGCGTTTATTGCATCTGACGTTCCCGCTTTTCTGAAGTTTACCAATAAATATTATTTGCTTGAACAGGACGAAATCGTTATACTTAAAGACGGGGGTGCAAGCATTTACGATAAGCACGGTACTCCTATCGAAAAAGAGCTTATGATTGCTGACTGGGATATGGAAGCTGCCGAAAAGGGTGGCTATGAGCATTTTATGCTTAAAGAAATCAACGAACAGCCAACAGCTATAACAAATACAATCTCTCCAAGAATCAAAGACGGAATGCCAAGTCTTGAAGAATGTGGTATGACAGAAGAAAAGCTTGCTTCATATAATAACATTTTCGTCGTTGCCTGTGGTACAGCTATGCACGCAGGACTTGTAGGCAAGTATGTAATCGAGCAGATTGGCAGAATTCCTGTTACCGTTGATGTGGCGTCAGAGTTCAGATACAGAAATCCGATTATTACAGATAAGGATTTGGTTATCGTTGTTTCCCAGTCAGGTGAAACAGCTGATACGCTTGAGGCATTGAAGCTGTCAAAGAAAATGGGTGCAGATACATTGGCTATCGTTAATGTGGTAGGTTCATCAATCGCAAGAGAAGCAGATATGGTTATATATACTCACGCAGGTCCTGAAATTTCTGTTGCATCAACAAAAGCATACAGCGTTCAGGTCGCAGTGTTCTATCTCTTTGCATTCGAGCTTGCATATGCAAGAGGAGCTATCTCCAAGGAAGAATGTATGCGTCTTACCAAGGAGCTTCAGAGTATTCCTACAATGCTTGATGTTGTGCTGAAGCAGGACCAGATTTGTAAGTATGTTTCATCAACTCTCGTTAATGCAGAAAACCTTCTGTATATCGGCAGAGGTCTTGACTATGCTATGTCTATGGAAGGCTCTCTGAAGCTGAAGGAGATTTCTTATATACACTCAGAGTCCTATGCCGCAGGCGAGCTGAAGCACGGTACAATCTCACTGGTAACAGAAAATATGCCTGTTATTGCAGTGGCAACACAGAGAAATCTGTTTGATAAAACAGTAAGCAACGCTAAGGAAGTCAAGGCAAGAGGCGGTAAGGTAATCTTCGTTACACATAACTATATCAACGTTGATGATGACGTGGCTGATTATAAGATTGGCGTACCGACAGTTGATGATTTGCTTATGCCACTTGTAACCGTAGTTCCACTTCAGCTTATTGCTTATTATACATCCGTACTGAGAGGAAATGACGTTGATAAGCCAAGAAATCTTGCAAAATCAGTAACAGTTGAATAAGAGGATTTTATGAAATATAAGGCTTGTATTTTTGATTTTGACCTTACCCTTGCAGACTCATCAAAGGGGATTCTGAAGTGCTTTAAACATACGCTTGAGCAGTTCGGTTATCCAATACCTGATGATAAGACTATTTTCTCTACAATCGGCTATACCCTTGAGGATGCTTTTGATATGCTGACGGGGATAGAGAATAACCCTGACAAAAAGCAGATGAGAGAAGCCTATGTCAGATTTGCCGATGACCATATGGTGCAGGATACGGTGTTTTTTGATGACTCGGTGGCTATTCTTCAGGTGCTTCAGCAGGCAGGCGTCAAGGTCGGAATTGTGTCTACAAAAATGACATACAGAATACTCGACAGCTTTTCGGCTCATACAAGCTCAATGCCTGTAGACGAGATAATCGGTGGCGGTGAGGTTAAATCGCATAAGCCTGACCCTGAGGGACTTAATCTTATGGTGGAAAAGCTCAGGGTGAAAAAATCGGATGTGCTTTATGTTGGAGACAGCCATATCGACGCCGAAACTGCAAGAAATGCAGGGGTCGATTTTGCAGGCGTTACAACAGGTACAGCAACAAAAGAGGACTTTGAGAAGTATCCGAATGTTTGTATCGGAAGTAGTCTGACAGAGATTTTCACATCAATTTGAACAAATACTTAATAAACAGTTAAATAGATGTGTACAAACCTTGTTAATCAAGAGACAAAATGATATAATATAGGTTAAAGCAAAAGTGGATTTTGCGTAATTAAATGACAAAGGATTTGTTGAAATGATAAAAAGTATGACTGGCTTCGGACGAGAAAGAGTTGTCAACGAAAGCCGTGAAATTCTGGTTGAAATCCGTTCGGTAAACCACCGTTATTATGAGTTTTCAGCCAAGACTCCGAGAGCATATGGCTATCTGGAGGAAAAACTGAAGGAGTTCTTGAAAACAAGCGTTTCAAGAGGTAAGATTGAAGTTTCTGTGCTTATCTATAACCAGGAGGGTGTAAATGCACAGATTGAAATAAACAAGGAACTTGCAAAGGGCTATCTTAATGCACTGAGAGGTGCGAAGGACGAGCTGGAGCTTGAGGATGATTTGACCCTTGCAAGAATTATGCGACTTCCTGATATCTTCACCGTTGTTAAACAGACAGAGGACGAGGAAGCTATCTGGAATGAGGTTAAGGAAGTTGCTCAGGTTGCACTTGACAGATTTGTTGAGATGCGTGTAACCGAGGGCGAGAGGATGTATGACGATATAAACTCACGTCTTAACTATCTTGAACAGGCTGTAACAAAAATCGAGGAGCAGTCCCCGAGCGTAACAAAGGCCTATGAAGAAAGGCTTTATGCAAAAATTAAGGATACTCTCGGAGACAGAGAAATTGACGACCAGAGGATTGTAACTGAAGTTGCAATTTTTGCTGATAAGACTGCAGTTGACGAGGAAACTGTAAGACTGAGAAGCCATATCGCCCAGTTCAGGGATTTGATAAAGAGTGATGAACCGGTGGGAAGAAAGCTTGATTTTCTTGTTCAGGAAATGAACAGAGAGGTTAATACAACAGGCTCAAAATGTCAGGACCTGACTATTACAAAGCTTGTGGTTGATATGAAATCTGAGATTGAAAAAATCAGAGAACAGATTCAGAATATTGAATAAAGGGGTTGTCTGAATGCAGCTTTTGAATATCGGATTCGGCAATATGGTGTCATCGTCAAGAATTGTTGCAATCGTTGCACCTGATTCTGCACCTATAAAGCGTATAATCCAGGAAGCCAAGGACAGAGGTACTATTATTGACGCTACATACGGCAGAAGAACAAGAGCCGTTATTATAATGGACAGCGACCACGTTGTGCTTTCGGCTGTGTCGCCTGAAACAGTAGGTGGCAGACTTGAGCAGGACGAGGAGGATAATGCCGATGAGTGAAAATAAAGCAAAGCTTTTTGTAGTGTCTGCACCGTCAGGCTGTGGCAAGGGTACTATCCTTTCGGAAGTGATAAAAGCAAAGAATTTTCACTATTCCGTGTCCTGTACAACAAGACAGCCGAGAGACGGTGAGGTTGACGGAGTGAATTATTACTTCATAAGCCAGGATAAATTTGAGCAGATGATTGAGCAGAACGAATTTCTGGAGCACGCAAGGTTTGCTTCAAATTATTATGGCACACCTGCTAAAGCCGTTAAAGACAGCCTTGAAAAAGGTATTGATATTGTGCTTGAGATTGAAACAAAGGGTGCTTTTCAGGTGAAGGAAGCAATGCCTGAAGCGGTTCTGATTTTTATTCTTCCGCCCTCCGTCAAGGAGCTTAAAAGGCGACTTTATAAACGTGGCACAGAGGAAGATGATGTTATTGAAAAGCGTGTAAGTAAAGCAGTTGGCGAAATTCAGCAGGCATATAAATATGACTATGTTATTATGAATGACGGGCTGGAAGATGCGATTGCTGATTTTGTGAAAGTATACGATTCTGCACGGAACGGAACTCCCGAAGCAGATGAACATAAACCTGATGTTGAAAAAACAAAAAATATGATAGATGAGGTGCTTAAAAATGCTTAGACCGGCAGCAGTACAGATTTTGAAAAACAACGAAAGCTATTACTCTTTGGTAATAGCAGTAGCAAAGAGAGCAAGAGAGATTACAGATGAGGCTCTCAGCGAAAAGAAAATTCTTGATGTAAAGCCTGTTAAAACTGCAGTTGACCAGTTTGCAAACGGTGATATTAAAATTCTTGAGGACCCAAGCCTGAGAAGCTAAAATCTGACCTGGAGGGATTGTGTAATGCGTGGTGTGTTTATGGTTGCAAAGGTTGCAATCAGTCGTGCTGCATATAGCTTTGACTGCGAATACAGTTACATGATTCCTGAGGGATTGAGAGAAAAAATTGCACCCGGTATGAGGGTGCTTGTGCCTTTTGGCAAGGGTAACAGGAAGTCTATAGGATTTGTTACAAGAGTCTATGAGGAAACAGATTTTGATGAGAAGCTGAAGCCGATTATCAGCCTGATTGACGACCAATCACTTGTAACTGATGAGATGATGAAGATTATAATGTGGCTGAAGGAGAATACCTTCTGTACCTATTATGATGCCTTCAAGTCGGTTGTGCCTGCAGGGTTCAGCTACAACTTTTCCCAGCAGTATACACTTGCAAATAAAAGTATTGACGAAAGCCAGCTTACCGAGCAGGAGCAGAATATGGTGGCTATGTTGAAACAGGCTGAAAATCAGCGTGAAATCAATAGCCTTCTTGATGCTTCGGGTAATCCGAAACGGAAAAAGCTTATCGAAAGCCTTGTGGATAAAGGCGTGCTTGAGGAAGTTGACCTGCTGAAAAGAAAAACCGGCGACGAAACTGTAAAGATGATAAGGCTTTCTGATGAGTATGTGAACGGTGAGATGGAAATAAAGCTTACTGTGAAACAAGGGCTTGTGGTGAAGCTACTTGAAGAAAGTGGCTGTGCATCGGTTAAGGAAGCCTGCTATATGACAAACTGCACCTCGGCAATTATAAAAAGACTTGCCGAGAAGAATGTAATCACCGAGTTCAGGCAGGAAGTTATGCGTAATGCAATCGGTGAGATTAACGAGAAAATTAATATTGATGATATCGTCCTGAATGAGGAACAGCATAAGGCTTTTTCAGGAATAATGAGCCTTGTGGAAAGAGAGAAGCCTGCAGGTGCCTTGCTTTATGGCGTAACAGGCAGTGGCAAAACTTCCGTTTTCTATCACCTTATAAATCGGGTGCTTGAAATGGGAAAAACAGCACTTATGCTTGTGCCTGAAATATCTCTCACACCACAAATGGTGAATAAGTTCAAAAGCCTTTTCGGTGAGAATATTGCCGTGCTTCATTCATCATTGTCCCTTGGACAGAGAATGGACGAATTCAAGAGAATAAAAAACGGTGAAGCAAGAATTGTTATCGGTACAAGGTCCGCCGTGTTTGCACCTTTGTCGGATATAGGGATTATCATTATGGACGAAGAGGGCGAGCATACCTATAAGTCGGAAACTTCGCCCAGGTATCACGCAAGAGATGTGGCAATTCAGCGTTGCGGGCATAATAATTGCGTGCTTGTTATGGCGTCGGCTACACCGTCTCTTGAAAGCTTTTATTTCGCTAAGAACGGACGCTTTCACCTGTTTGAGCTGAAAAAGAGATTTTCCAAATCACAGCTTCCACAGGTGGAAATTATAGATTTGCAGACTGAGGCTGAAGCTGGAAATAACGGGCTTTTCAGCCGACAGCTTGTTGACAGGATAAATGAAAATCTGAAGAAGAAAGAGCAGACAATTTTACTGCTTAACAGACGAGGATTTAATACATATGTGTCCTGCCTTGAGTGTAAACAGCCTGTGGTGTGCCATAATTGTAATATACCTCTGACTTATCATAAGAAAAATGATAAGCTTATGTGCCATTATTGTGGCTTTGTTGCAGATAATACAGGGAAGTGTCCTGAGTGTGGTTCAGACCATCTGCATACAAGTGGCGTGGGCACACAGAGGGTTGAAGCTGAGTTGGAAAGACTTTTTCCTGATGCAAAAGTGCTGAGAATGGATGCAGACACAACCTTTTCAAAGTATTCCTATGAGGAAAAGTTCAGGGATTTTGAACTGGGTAAGTATGATATTATGCTCGGTACACAGATGATAGCTAAAGGGCTTGATTTCCCCAATGTTACCCTTGTGGGTGTTCTGTCTTTGGATAAGGCACTTTTTACAGGTGATTTCAGAAGCTATGAGAGAACCTTTTCATTGATAACACAGGTGGCAGGCAGAAGTGGCAGAGGCGATAAGCAGGGGTGTGCATATATCCAGACCTTTGTGCCTGACCATTATGTTATAAACCTTGCTGCAGAGCAGAATTTTGATGAGTTTTATAATCAGGAAATTGCTTTGCGACACGCACTTACATATCCACCATATTGCGATATCTGCGTTGTCAGCTTTGCAAGCGAGCTGGAAAGCAGAGCAATAACTGCTTCCGACTGGTTTGTGAGAGCAATGAAAGAGTATATAAAAAAGAATAAGATAAGTATTCCACTCCGTGCTTTAGGTCCTGCACCTTGCACCCTTGAGAGAATAAATAAGAAATACAGATATCGTCTGATTCTGAAATGTAAAAATTCAAGAGAATTCAGACATATGATGAGAGATTTGTTGATGGAGTTCTATAAGAACCGTGAGTTCGGTATGGTGAAGATTACAGCCGATATAAATGGCGATATAGGGCTTTAGAAAGGATAGATTATAATGGCAATCAGAAATATCGTTTTAGAAGGCGATGATATTTTAAGAAAAGTTTGTAAGCCTGTTGAAAAATTTGATGAGAAGCTGTGGACATTGCTTGATGATATGGCTGAAACAATGGGGAAAGCCAATGGCGTGGGACTTGCAGGACCACAGGTGGGAATTCTTAGAAGAATTGTTGTTATTGATGCAGGTGAAGGGCTTTATGAGCTTATAAACCCTGAGATTACCTGGAAATCGGAAGAAACTCAGAGAGTACTTGAGGGATGTCTGTCCTGCCCTAATAAATGGGGATATACAACACGTCCTATGAAGGTTAAATTCAAGGCACAGAACAGAAACGGCGAATGGTATGAAAAAGAAGTGTCCGAGCTTTTTGCACAGGCTGTGTGCCACGAGCTTGCACATCTTGAGGGACAGCTTTTTGTTGATGTTGTAGAAGAATTTGTTGAAGTTGAAGAATAACAGGCATAAGTGAGGATAGCTGATGAATATAATTTTTATGGGAACACCTGATTTTGCCGTTCCCACATTGGACTTGCTTTATAAAACCGAAAAGCATAATGTTCAGGCTGTTTTTACCCAGCCTGACAAGCCTAAGGGAAGAGGATATAAGCTTACTCCTCCACCGGTCAAGGTGCTTGCAGTTGAACATAATACTCCCGTTTATCAGCCTCAGAGCCTTAAAAATAACGGCGAGGAGTATGTTGATATAATAAGGAAGCTGAACCCTGATTGTATCGTGGTTGCAGCTTATGGAAAGATTTTGCCGAAGGAAGTTCTTGATATACCGAAGTATGGCTGTGTGAATGTACACGGCTCACTTTTGCCGAAGTATCGTGGTGCAGGTCCTATACAGTGGGCTGTGCTTAACGACGAGGCAGAAACAGGTATCACTACAATGCTTATGGGCGAGGGACTTGATACAGGTGATATGCTCCTGAAAAGAGCAACTCCAATCGGTGAGAATGAAACTGCAGCAGAGCTTTTTGACAAACTTGCCGTAATGGGTGCAGAACTTCTGGTTGAAACACTTGACGCACTTGAACAGGGTAGTGTAATTCCTGAAAAGCAGAATGAAGACGAAGCATCCTATGCACCAATGCTTTCAAAGGATTTGTGTAATATTGATTTTTCACAGCCTGTGAGAAAAATTCATAAGCAGATTTGCGGGCTTTCCGATTGGCCTTGTGCCGTAACAATCCTTAACGGAAAACGCCTTAAAGTATATAAGTCTGAAATTGTTTCAGATAAGCCGACAGGTAAAGCTAATGGCGAGATTGTTAATAATAAGGACTTTTCCGTTGCCTGTAAGGACGGCGTTATCCGTTTTACAGAGATACAGGCTGAAGGCTCAAAGAGAATGAAAACTGATGATTACCTGAGAGGTAAGCCTGTGGAAATGGGAACAGTTTTAGGATAATAATTCGGAGGAAAATAATGAGCAATGCACGGGTAGTTGTGCTGAAATTGTTGACTAAGCTTGATAAGAATTCATCATATTCAAATATCCTGCTTGATGACGGACTGAATAAATCTGACCTTGATTATCAGGATAAGAAGTTTGCGTCAGCCTTGTTTTATGGCGTGCTTGAACGGAGAATTACTCTTGACGCTGTCATAAGGAAGTATTCAAGCCGACCTGCAGATAAGCTGAATAATGATGTGAGAAATATATTGCGTATGGGAATCTATCAGCTTTTGTATATGGATTCCGTGCCCGATTCGGCAGCAGTAGACGAGTCGGTTAAAATGGCGAAGAAAAATAAAAATCCTGCTGTCAGTGGTTTTGTAAATGGATTGCTGAGAGCGTTTATAAGAGATGAAAAGAAACTGCC
>DEPR01000034.1:26463-33606 GCA_002358895.1 Ruminococcus sp. UBA3387
GTGGCTGGTGGAAAAATGGGATAAGGAGTATGGCAGAAAAACTCTTGAAGCTATGCTTGAAACTTCATTCGGACAGCCACCGACCACGGTTAAGGCAAATACCCTGAAATGCAACCTTTCGGAGATTGTGAAATCTCTGGAGGAGGACGGCTTCGGGTGTGAAATAAATCCTGTTGCGAAGGACGCTTTGAATATATACGGTGGCTCTGTTGAGAGTACAAAAGCCTATGAAAACGGGCTTTTGCACGTTCAGGATATGGCAAGCCAGCTTTGCTGTAAGGCTGTTGACCCGAAAGCAGGGGATACGGTGCTTGATATATGTTCTGCACCCGGTGGAAAGACTTTTACAATGGCAGAGCTTATGGAGAACAAGGGCAGAGTTTTTGCCTTTGATTTGCACGAAAACAGAGTCAGACTTATAAGACAGGGTGCAAAAAGACTTGGGCTTGATATAGTGTCAGCCGATACAAATAACGGTAAGGTGTATAATGAAAATATGCCTGAGGCTGATAGAGTACTATGCGACGTACCGTGTTCAGGGCTTGGTGTTATAAGACGTAAGCCTGAGATAAAATATAAAAATCCTGAGGATTTTGAGAATTTGCCAAATGTGCAGTATGAAATCCTTGAAACTTCTGCTAAGTATGTGAAATCAGGTGGGGTTCTTGTATATTCAACCTGTACACTTTCAAGAGCAGAAAATGACCAGGTAGTTGATAGGTTTTTAGCAGAGCATAAGGACTTTGAGCCTTGTGAGCTGGGTGAGGATTTTCCTTGCGATGAAGATAAAACACGGGTTTCGATTACACCCGATAAGTTTAATTCAGACGGCTTTTTCATAGCCAAGTTTACCAGAGTGAGGTGAGCCTTTGATTAATATTTGCGAAGATGGCAGAATTGATATCCTGTCCCTTACTTTGGAGGAGCTTGAGGAGAAAATAGCTGAGCTTGGAGAGAAGAAATTCCGTGCAAAGCAGGTGTTTCAGTGGCTTCACCAAAAGCGTGTGGATGATTTCACTTTGATGACTAATCTATCTGCACAACTGCGTGAAAAATTGCAACAGCAGTTTTGTTTAAAATCACTATTTATATGTAAAAGGCTTGAATCAAAGACTGATAATACTGTAAAATATTTATATGAGCTTGATGACGGAAATCATATCGAGTCGGTGCTTATGGAATATAACCACGGAAATACAATCTGTGTGTCAACTCAGGTTGGCTGTAAAATGGGCTGTAGGTTCTGTGCCTCAACTATTGCAGGATTTAAGCGAAACCTGACTGCTTCTGAAATTCTCTTGCAGATATATAACGCTGAAAAGGATAGCGGAAGGCATATTTCAGGGGCTGTGCTTATGGGAATCGGAGAGCCTCTTGATAACTATGATAACGTTGTGAGCTTTCTGAATCTGATTTCCTGTCCTGAGGGTGCAAATATATCCCTGAGGCACGTTTCACTTTCAACCTGTGGACTTGTGCCGAAGATAAGAGAGCTTGCTGAGCTGAAACTTGGACTTACATTGTCCATATCACTTCACGCAGCCGATGACACTACAAGAAGTGAGATTATGCCTGTGAATGACAAGTTTAATATTTCTCAGCTTCTTGATGCCTGCCACGACTATTTCAAAACGACAGGACGACGAATATCCTTTGAATATGCTCTGATTGACGGGCATAATGATTCATTTGATGATGCAAAAAAGCTGGCAGATTTGCTTAAAGGCTTTATCTGCCACGTTAATATAATTCCTGTAAATAAGATTAAGGAAAGGGATTATAAATCCGATAGAAAATCAGCATACAGATTTCAGGAGTATCTTGACCGACTGGGTATTAATGCAACGGTGAGACGAACTCTTGGTGCTGATATAGATGCTGCCTGTGGACAGCTGAGACGAGAATACGAGATATAAGAAAGGAAGGTGAACCGAATGTATCTTGCATATAAAACAGATATAGGTGCTGTACGAGATGAAAATCAGGACAACGTTGTAGCAGGATTTATTGATGAGAATATAGCAGTTGTAGTAGTGTGCGACGGTATGGGCGGTGCACAGTCCGGTGGTGTGGCGAGTGAGGTCGCAGCCAATACCATTTATAAACGTATTACTCAGAATTACAGAACCAATATGCGACCTAATACAGTGAGAAATCTTATGCTTACAGCAGTTCATGCGGCTAATACAATAGTCCACGAAAAGAGTAAGGAAGATATAGACAAAAACGGTATGGGTACAACCTGTGTTGCGGCACTTGTTGACGGAAAGCATTGTTATATTATCAATGTAGGCGACAGCAGAGCATATCTGCTTCAGAAAAATAACATTGAGCAGATTACAAAGGACCATACCTATGTTCAGATGCTGTTTGATGAAGGGCTTATTACAAAAGAAGAACAGCAGAATCATAAAATGCGGAATGTAATAACCCGTGCGTTGGGTGTTGAGCCTGATGTGGAAGTGGATTATTTTGAGCTTGAGCCTGAAGATGATTTCACTTTGCTGTTGTGTACAGACGGGCTTTCAAATTATTGCAGCCCTGAGTTTATGCATAAAACAGTCTTTGGGAAGAACCTTGAGAAGTCTGTTGATAAACTGATTGCAAGTGCAAATAAACAGGGTGGCAAGGATAATATAACAGTAGCATTGGTTGCTAATTAAGAAGAATATAAAAGCTTTAGGAGTTGAAATAAATGGATTTGAATATCGGCAAAAAGCTTGACGGCCGTTATGAAATAACAGACCTTATCGGCGTTGGCGGAATGGCTGACGTTTATAAGGCAGTTGACGTAATGGAAAACAGAATAGTAGCCGTTAAGATACTAAAGCCTGAGTTTGCAGGCAATGAGGAGTTTCTCAGAAGATTTCGCAATGAAAGCAAGGCTATTTCTCTGCTTTCACACCCGAATATCGTAAAGATTTATGACGTTGGACTTAAAGACGAAATCCAGTTTATCGTTATGGAATATATCGACGGTATAACTTTGAAAGAGTTTATCGACCAGCAGGGTGTGTTGAGATGGAAGGACGCTTTGCATTTCACTACTCAGATTTTAAGAGCGTTACAGCACGCTCACGATAAGGGTATTGTCCATAGGGATATAAAGCCTCAGAATATTATGCTGTTTGCCGATGGAACAATCAAGGTGATGGACTTCGGTATCGCAAGATTTTCAAGAGTTGACGGAAAGACAATGTCTGATAAGACAATCGGCTCGGTGCATTATATCTCACCTGAACAGGCAAGAGGTGATATGACCGATGAGAGAAGCGATATCTATTCTGTAGGCGTAATGCTTTATGAAATGCTTACGGGAAAGAAGCCTTTTGACGGCGAAAACCCTGTTGCTATTGCACTAAAGCATATGGAAGAAGAAGCTAAGCTTCCTTGTGATGTAATGCCTTCAATTCCTGAAGCACTTGAAGAAATCGTCATCCACGCAATGGAAAAGAATCCTGCAAAGAGATATCAGTCAGCTGCAGAAATGATTAAGGATATTGATGCATTCAAGGCTGACAGAAATATCGTGTTCGGATATAAGAATTCACATCAGATTGCTGAAAATACAGCAGTAGATGAATATGACGAATATGATGAATATGAGGACGAGTATGAGGACAAAAAGCGTTCATATGTAGTGCCTATACTAATGGCTGTAACTGTGGCAGTGGTTATAATTGCATCACTTATTATTGCTTATTTTGTAATTTCAAGAATGGGTGTAAATACACATACAGGAAATGTTGAGATTGAAAACTTTGTGGGTCAGAGTATTGTTGACGTTGAGCAGAAGTATAACGGTAAGCTGAAGTTCAAGGTCAGTCAGGAATATAACGACCAGTATGAAGAAGGTATTATCTTTGACCAGGGTCAGACTCCGGGTACAATCGTCCGTGAGGGATATACCCTTACATTGAAAGTCAGCCGTGGTAAACGAATGATAACCATACCAGACGTGGTGAACAAGAAGGTTGCTATTGCTCAGAGCGAGCTGACAAGTGCAGGATTTACTCCTGTTGTCCGTGAAACTTATGATGATAACGTGGCTGAAGGGCTTGTTATAAGAACTGAGCCCGGCGTTGGTGAAGACGCACCTGCTGATTCAGAAGTATTGATTATGGTAAGTAAGGGACCTTTCGAAGCTGATTTGAGAGTACCTAATGTTATCGGTCTTTCAAAGGAAAAGGCTATTGCAAAGCTTACTGAAAATAAGATTGAATATAAGGTTGAGGAAATTGCCCACGAAGGCGATAAGGGCAAGGTAATTGAACAGTCGGTAAGAGAAGGGGAATATATCCCTAAGGGTACTGTGATTACAATCTTTGTTTCAACAGGTGAAGCTGAGCCTGTTGATATGACAATCAGTATGCCTCTGCCTCAGGGTATATGGGGTTCATATACTCTTGAAGTTTTCCGTGACGGAAGCTCAATCGCAACAAAGGTGTTTGACGATGCTGAAACTGTTGCTGGAAAGGCAATCGAAATTGAAGTTGAAGGTAACGGCAAAGAAAATCTGGCTGTAAAGATTACAAATAATTCGACTTACCAGAGTGTTATCTATGCTAATTATTCAATCGACTATGAAAGCGAAACCTGCACACAGGACGGTGCATTGAACGTTGACGGCGTAATGGCTATTACACCTGCGAAGCCTGAAAGCTCAGTAGTTACCGAAGAGTCGTCAGAAGAACAGACTGCAGTTGAACAGCAGTAACAGAGTATGAACGGATTAATAATTAAAGCAGTCGGGGGCATCTACACGGTAGAAGCTCCCGATGGCGTATTTGAATGTAAGGCAAGAGGAGTTTTCCGCAAAAAAGGAATTTCACCTGTCTGTGGCGACAGAGTGGAGCTTGCTTTTGAAAATGACACTCCGATTATTGAGAAAATCGGCGAGAGAAAATCACTTCTTATAAGACCACCGATAGCAAACCTTGATGTGCTTGTGTTTGTTACATCAACCTGCGAGCCACAGCCTAATCTGCTGTTGCTGGACAAGTTTATTGCTATTGCCGAGTATAAGAAGATAAAGCCTGTTGTGGTTTTCACAAAGATTGACAAGCAGGATTGTGATGAGTATTTCCGTATCTATGAGAAAAGTGGCATTGAGCTTTACTGCGTTGACAACGTTACAGGACAGGGTGCAGATGAAATTAAGCAGGCATTGAAAGGGAAGTTTTCAGCATTTACAGGAAATACAGGCGTCGGTAAGTCATCACTGCTGAATAATATTTTCCCTGAGCTTAATCTTGCTACAAATGAGATAAGCAAAAAGCTGGGCAGAGGTAAGCATACGACCCGCCACGTTGAGCTGTATAAGCTGGAAAACGGTGGGTATATTGCCGATACACCGGGATTTTCAAGCTTTGATACAAACAGATATGATATTATCTTCAAAGAGAATCTGGCAGACTGTTTTGTGGAGTTTGGTGAATATACAGGTAAATGCCGTTTCCAGAACTGTAGCCATACAAAAGAAAAAGGCTGTGCAGTAATCGAGGCAGTTGAAAATGGTGATATTTCAAGGTCTCGCCACGAAAGCTATCTTAGTATGTATGAGCAAGCAAAACAGCTTAAAGAATGGGAGCATAGATAATGTGCAGATGTACGATATTTACAGGCGGAATAATTGAAAACTTGTCTTTTATTGATGTAAAATCTGTTGAAGAAAGCTTTGTAATCTGTGCCGATAGTGGCTATCTTTATGCTAAGGAGCTTGGGCTGAAACCTGATTTGGTAATAGGCGATTATGACTCTCTGGGATTTACACCTGATGAGGAAAGTATCTTTACATTTCCTGTGGAAAAGGACGATACCGACCTTATGCTTGCTATTAAGGAAGCTCTGAAGCGTGGGTATGACAACATTGATATATACGGTGGACTTGGGGGCAGGTTTGACCACACAATGGGAAATATTCAGGCATTGGGCTATCTTGCAGAGCATAATGCAAAGGGCAGGATTCTGTCAGACAATGAGCAGATAGAAGTGTTAAATCCCGATGAGTATGTGTTTAAGAAGAAAGAGGGTTGGTCTTTGTCCTTATTTGCCTATTCCGAAAAGGTGGAGAACCTTTGCATCAGTGGAGTGAAATATCCTGCAAAAACAACGCTTATCAATACATTTCCGCTTGGTGTGTCGAATATGATTACCGACAGTACAGCAACTATAAGCTTTACTGACGGCAGACTTCTTATGGTGCAGTCAAAACTGGATTAGTAACCAAAACCGACGAAATGAATAAACTATATTATACAGCCGAGGTACATATGGCTGATATAGATTTCGGAGGTTTTTGTTATGAAAGTTGTAGTAGTAAAAAGCCCTAAAATCATATCGGGACTTTTGAGAATGATTTTTAAAATCAAAAAAGAGGATAACGATTGTTAAGTAAATCCCATACCAAAAAGGTATGGGATTTTTTCTGCCTACAAAGCATATATTATCTTGGTGATAATATGCTTTCGGTGGTTATAAAAAACATAAAAATCGGTGTGTCTTTCAGTTTTTTTGCAGTTGTGGGACTGGTCTGTCTGTGGCAGGACAGTAATGGGGATAAACTTCTTCTAATGCTTATGTGTTGCCTGTTGCACGAAATGGGTCATCTTATAGCAATGTGCCTGTGTAACGTGCCACCAATAATGATTATTGCCTATGGCGGTGGCATAAAAATATATCCCGATAATGCGAAAATGACTTCCGATTTTCAGGATATAATTATTCTGTCGGCAGGTTGCATTATAAATATTATTCTTGCCTGCCTGTTGTTTTTGTTGAATAAAAGTCCAACGTATTTCAGTATGGCAAATCTGTTTCTTGGGCTGTTCAATTTAATGCCTGTGAAATACTTTGACGGTGGAAGACTGTTGTCAATAGCCTTGAAAGACTCAAAAGCTGTCAATGTTATACGATGTATTTTTATCACATTTTTCGCAATAGTAATCGGTGCAATGGCTGTAAAAGGGATGTTCAGTATATCACTTTTTGTGATTTTTGCGTATATTATCATTTCCGAGCTTTTCGCATAAAAAGCCACCCATTTGGGTGGCTTTAGTTTTGTTGTTAAGGCTCGTAAGCTCTTGTATACTCTGTGCTTAATGAGTCAAGCATAAATCTGCAGGTTACAGCAGTTGTCTCAGT
>DEPR01000079.1:0-211 GCA_002358895.1 Ruminococcus sp. UBA3387
ATGCAACAGCCTTGATTTTTTATTACTGCAAATCTCCACGGTTGAACTCGGAAAGCTCAAGCCCTTCGTTCCTTTCAAGTGCCCAACGGATATTCCACTCACTGGTGAACAGAAGCAGATAGTTGCCCTTTAAGTCCTGAACAAGTTTTGTATCACTACTCAGCTTCAATGACTTAGGGTCGATATCCTTGTTGTCAATCCAACGGATGTA
>DEPR01000079.1:331-2665 GCA_002358895.1 Ruminococcus sp. UBA3387
ACGCCAACAACGCCTACGATAACCTCTTCCATACCTGTATAAGGCTCCTGGAAAATCTGTATCGCACCCTCCTGGGCAATCTGCTCGATACCCTTGACAAACTGCTTTCTCTTCATTGTATCCTTTGCTCTCACCCTCTGAAAATGCTCAGGTGCAAAGGTTGGAATACCCTCAAACTCAAACTTTTTCTTAGGTGAACAGATTGTATCGCCGATTGAAAAGATACCCGGGTCGAACACACCGATTATATCCCCTGCATATGCTTCGTCAATAATCTCACGCTCCTGTGCCATAATCTGCTGTGGCTGAGAAAGTCGCATTTTCTTGTTGCCCTGAACGTGAAGCACATCCATATCCTTGTCAAACTTACCTGAACAGATACGCAGGAATGTAATTCTGTCACGGTGAGCTTTATTCATATTAGCCTGAATTTTGAACACAAACGCAGAGAAATCCTCATCAAATGGATTTACAAGCCCCTCGGTTGAGTTTCTTGCAGTGGGCGAAGATGTCATCTGCAGGAAGTTCTCAAGGAATGGCTCAACACCGAAGTTTGTAAGTGCCGAACCGAAGAACACAGGTGAAAGCTCTCCCTTACGGACTCTTTCAATGTCAAACTCTGTGCTTGCACCGTCAAGAAGCTCAATATCCTCCATAAGTGTATTATGGTTTTCCTCACCGATAAGCTCTGCAAGGCTTGGGTCGTTTACATCAACCTCAGTTGCCGCAACCTGATGGTGTCCACCAGTTGCCTCAAAGGACATAATATGTCTTTTATCTCGGTCGAACACACCCTTGAACTCCTTGCCTGAGCCGATCGGCCAGTTAACGGGATATGTTTCAATTCCCAGCTCAGTTTCAATCTGCTCAATCAGGTCAAACGGGTTTCTTGACTCTCTGTCCATTTTATTTATAAAAGTAAAAATCGGGATATGACGCATTACGCATACCTTAAACAGCTTTCTTGTCTGGTTTTCAACACCTTTTGATGCGTCAATTACCATTACTGCAGAATCGGCCGCCATAAGTGTACGGTAAGTGTCCTCTGAAAAGTCCTGATGTCCCGGTGTATCCAGAATATTTATGCAATAGCCGTCATACTGGAACTGCATTACTGATGAAGTAACAGAGATGCCTCTCTGTTTTTCAATTTCCATCCAGTCGGAAACAGCGTGTCGTGCAGACTTCTTGCCTTTGACTGCACCTGCCTGTGCAATAGCTCCACCGTAAAGCAGGAACTTTTCGGTCAGGGTTGTTTTACCTGCGTCAGGGTGAGAGATAATTGCAAAGGTACGTCTGCGTTTTATTTCCTTTTCTAATTCACTCAAAACTCTTTCCTCCATAAAAAATCAATATCCTAAATATTATACAACAACTATATAAAAATTGCAAGGGCAGACAGGCTGTTTTTTGATAATTGTACCTATTTACTTTTGAAAACAAATATGATATTATATTACATATACTTTTGATTACTATTCACAAGAGAGGTAAATATTATGGCTGAAACATTAGTAAACTGGTTTGCCACAACTTTTGAAGGCTTGCCGGGAGAGCTTATCACTTTTATCATATCAATGTTTCCTATTCTGGAGCTGAGAGGTGGCTTTATTTCTGCAGCTTTGTTCGGCATTCCTTACCTTGCGGCTGTTCCAATCTGCATTATCGCCAACATTATTCCTATTCCGTTTATTCTTGCATTCATCAACAAGATTTTTGACTGGATGAAGACTACAAAACACCTTGGCAAGCTTGCTCGTAAGATTGAAGCCAAGGCACTTTCAAAGTCCGACACTATCAGAAAATACGAATTCTGGGGTTTGCTTTTGTTCGTTGGAATACCACTCCCCGGAACAGGTGCCTGGACCGGTGCTTTGATAGCTTGTCTTTTAGGAGTGAAAATTAAAAAGGCAGTACCTGCTATTTTCCTCGGATTGATTATGGCAACAATTATAATGAGCTTTATTACATACGGAATTCCATTTTTGGTTTCAATGTTCTAAAAAATAAACTGTATCTCCAATTTGGGGATACAGTTTTTTGTTACTTTTTTTCCTGCTGTGAAAAGACGCAACCACAATAGTCCTGACGGTAGAGGTTATACTGGGCTGAAAGCTGAATTGAACGCTTATAGCCTTCTTTTTTCTTGAAATCGGCAGGCAGGTTTTTAACCTGATATATTTCAGACAGCTCCGTTGCTATTTCATTCAGTTTCGGGGCATTTTTATAAGGCGAAATTGACAGGGTTGTTGTAAACCAATCAAACCCCAGCTCTTTTGCAAGCTTTGCCGTTTCCTCAAGGCGTAGTCTATAGCAGGCAAAGCATCTTTCTCC
>DEPR01000079.1:2765-8636 GCA_002358895.1 Ruminococcus sp. UBA3387
TCAATAAAATCCACAGGATTTTTCGTTGGCAGTTGTGAAATCAGCCTCTTTTGCTCCTCGACACGCTTCAAATACTCCTCTTTGGGATAGATATTAGGGTTATAATAAAAAATCGTAATTTTAAAATACTGTGAGAGATACTCCAGCACATATGACGAACAGGGTGCACAACAGCTATGGATAAGAAGTGTGGGAACTTCCACGACTTTTATATTTTCAATTATTTTATCAAGCTTTTTCTGATAATTGATTTTTTCCATTGTGTCCCTCCTTATATGATTTCTTTTTCAATTATAGCACACATTTCACATTTGTGCAATTATGAGTATAAAATTTCTTGTTCTGCATAAAATAATCCCAAAGAATTGCTTTATAGGAGGAACTGTTTTGCGTAAGACTACTCATATTCTCAAGACCACTCCCAGCATTATTTCCTCTGCTGCTATCGGTAGCAAAATGGAAAGCGAAGGACCAATGGGAGATTATTTTGATAAGATAAACGAAGACCCATATATGACTACTGACACTTTTGAAAAAGGTGAAAGCCAGCTTCAGAAGCAGGCGGTTTATCACGCTTTGCAGAAAGCACAGCTTGATGAGTCTGACATCGACGTTATGTTCGGTGGAGACCTGCTTAATCAGTGCGTCGGCACGACCTACGGCATAAGGGATTATGGTATTCCCTTTCTCGGAATATACGGAGCCTGCTCCACAATGGCTGAGGGCTTGCTGTTTTCATCACTTTTTGTAGACGGAGGCTATGCAAAAAAGGCTCTGGCTGTTACTTCTTCCCACTTCTGCACAGCTGAAAGGCAATACCGATTTCCCCTCAACTATGGTGGGCAACGTCCTCCCACGGCTCAATGGACAGCTACTGCAAGCGGGTCGCTTATCGTTTCAAAAAAGGACAAGCCACCATACATCAGGGCAGTTACTATTGGTAAAATTGTTGATATGGGAGTAACAGATGCAAACAATATGGGTGCTGCTATGGCTCCTGCTGCGTTTGACACTCTTTCGCAGTTTTTCAACGATACGGGGCTGAAGCCTGAGGACTTCGACGCTGTTGTAACAGGCGACCTTGGTAAGGTTGGAAGCAGGATACTTTGTGAGCTGTTTGACCGTGAAAATATGAACATTCGTGATAACCACAAGGACTGCGGAATGATGCTTTATTCCTTTGATGAACAGGACGTTCATTCAGGTGCAAGTGGCTGTGGCTGTGCAGGAAGTGTGCTTTGCGGTTATTTTATTCCACAGCTGAGGAGTGGCAATATGAAAAACATTCTCTTTGCGGCAACGGGTGCATTAATGTCGCCTACAATGAGCCAGCAGGGTGAATCAATCCCGGGCATTTCCCACGCTGTATGGCTTTCTTATGAAGCTCAGGGTGGTATGCCTGACATTAAGTTTGACTAAGGAGGCAAATATGGAATATTTATGGGCTTTTCTCGTTGGCGGGCTTTTATGTGCAATCGGACAGATTCTCATTGATTTTACAAAGCTTACACCTGCAAGGATTCTTGTTTCATATGTAGTTGCAGGAGTTATATTAGGTGCTTTGGGGATCTACAAGCCTATCATCGAATTTGCTGGTGGAGGTGCAACTGTTCCTCTCACAGGCTTTGGATACCTTCTTGCTGACGGTGTAAAGAAAGCTGTAGACAAAGATGGCTTTATCGGCATTTTCACAGGGGGCTTTACATCTGCGGCAGCAGGAATCTGTGCAGCTCTCACTTTCGGATTTATTGCTGCTTGTTTCTCAAAAAGCAAGCCAAAAAAATAAACGGGCGTATGCCCGTTTTTTTATTGCACTAACATAGGCTGAATCTGTTTACCCTGGAGTGCATATTCTACTGTTTTACCAATCCGGGTGAAGTCTGCCACAATGGAATTAGGCTTCCCTTCATAGTTATCCTGTGAGTATGGTACAAAATAATAATTCCTGTAATTCTGAAGCACACCTATATTCTTTGCACAGCCTGCCAGAGCGTCGTTTGTGGATATTGCTATCACTACCGGACAGCTGTTTCTGAGGTGCGATTTTACTGCCATTGTTATTGGTGAATCGCAAATACCCCAGGAAAGCTTACCTATCGTATTAGCTGTGCAAGGTGCAACCACCAGCACATCAAACATTTTTTTCGGACCTATCGGCTCTGCGTCTTCTATTGTATTTATCAGCTTATGACTGCAAATATCTTCAATCTTTTTAATATTTTCTTCGGCTGTACCAAAACGGGTTGATATTCCTGATGCATTAAAAGACATTATTGGAAAAAGCTCTGCACCCTGACTTACAAGCTCCTTTGCCGACTTAAATGCTTTTTCAAATGTACAGAACGAACCACATATTCCAAATCCTATTTTTATTCCCGAAAGCGACATTTAACCACCTCTTTCTATTATCACATTTCTTACTGCCTCTGCAATTATTTCACCACTTGTAACAGGTGCTACCTTTCCGGGAAGAGACAATGCGTGTATTACACGTTTATTAAGCTTTGTTGCACATTCAAAATCTACTCCACCCGGCTTTGATGCAAGGTCAATAATCAAAGCATCTTTTCCGACAGCTTTCAACAATCCCTCCTCAAGAATCAATGCAGGGACGGTATTAATAATCAAATCAAAGCTGTCAATATGCCCGAAAAGCTCATTCAGCGGAAATGCTTTCAGCCCTGCGTTTTCTGCTTCTGCAAGCGCACCAATTTTCCTCGCTGTACAAACTGTTTCTGCACCGACTGCATCAAACAGCTTACCACAGGCCTTCGCCACTCTCCCGTATCCAATTACAAGCACTCTACTGTTATATATAGTTGTAGCCAGTTCCTGCATAGCAAGCTGTAATGCACCCTCAGCTGTTGGAATACAGTTTTTTATCACAAGCTCTTCTCTTTTAAAATAATCGGTTACATCAAAACCAAGTGCTGAAAAGAACTCTATCTGCTTTGTACTCAGTCTTCCGCCTGTTACGACGGCATTTTTTCTGAGATATGGCACAAAATCCGAACAATCCACAGTTTTATTACCGATATCAAGCTTCAACGAGTCATTTGTCATAAGCGGAAAAACAAGCACATCTGCTTTCTCCGACATTTCTGACAGGTTATCAAGCCTTATGGTTTTGCCACTATGTTCACTGATGCCATAGGTATAAACCTTACCATATTCCGTAAGCTTCTGACTCATATATATCTGTCTTGCATCGCCACCTGCACACAAAAAAGTTGTCTTTTTCATACAAACAAACCTCCGATTTACTGTCTACGATTTATTATATGCTGACAACATTTTCAGGGTGCAAAAAAAGACTGCCCCTTTCGGAACAGTCCTGACACACATATATTTATTCGTCAATCTCAGCCATTACATAACAGCCACGTTCTTCGTTGAACACAAACACTTTTTCACAATCTGTTGCCACAGCAACTACGCCCTGTTTTGTGTTACTGTCATCATTTCTTGTATAAACGGTGAACACACAGCAATTTTCATTATAAACCGTGTCATCACCCTTATAACCATACATCCATTCACCCTCAGCCTCAGCAAAGACCTTTTTTGAAACTTCACTGACACGGGCCAATGCAACCGTTGCTTCATCATTTACTTCGATATGATTTTCTTTTGAAACTTCTTCAATAAAGTCCTGACTACTGCTCTCAACTACAGAATTTTCATTATCAGCAGCCTTTGCTTCCGAAAGGTCATTCTGTTTTCCGCAAGATGTTAGCATCAGCAACGCACAGGCTAAAATTATATATAAAACGCTCTTTTTCATACGTCCTCCAAGTTGCATAAATCTATAAAATAAAACCGATTTTCACTCACTTAGTGGATTATATCACAATATCAGAAATAAGTAAATGCTTTTCACTTCCCTAAAATAAAAAAACTACGCTTGGCACAAAACCAAGCGTTTTTATCAAAGCCATTTGGAGATTTTCAACAAACCTCATTTTACAAAAAAGCAAGCAAAACGACCACCCTTTCGAGCAGTCGTTCCGCAATGGAAGGTTAAAATTTATTAAGCTTTTAACTTAATAGCTGTTTAATTACTCATAATCTACTACATCAATCCACTTATGCAGGAACTCTGCTTCTGATTCGATGTTCTTTTCAAGCTGTGCAGCTGCAACTATCGGCAACCAGCCCTGAACATATCTTTTTGATGTTCCTGAAGCCTGACAATATTTATTAAGATAATAATCTGCCAGTTTTGGATGATGCAAGCACATAAGCAAATAGGTCTTAGCTACGTCTGCTGATGCATTTCCCTGACGTGCTGAACCCCAGTCGATAACATATGTACCTTCATCGTTTATTATGATGTTCTTTGGCTCAAGATTGTTATGGCAAAGCTTTATGTGCTTTGGCATTGAATCAAGTCTTGTCAAAAGTTCATATTTTTTAATTTCATCTATCTGTCCCAATGATTTGATCTGTCGGGACATTTTATCCTTCAGCTTTGAAAGCAAAGGCATATACTGTTCGTGAATTTCACACTGAATCTCCACCATTTTTGTTACATAAGCTTCGGCCTTATCGGGATTTTCTTCAATAAGCTCTGCCAATGTCTTGCCCTTGATCCAATCCATTGTTATTGACCATTTTCCGTCAATTACTGAAACATCGTGCAAAACAGGCATTTTTATTGATGCGTGGAGAAGTGTTGTTTCTACTCTGGCATGTGTCAATGCTGCATACAAGCATTTTTCCTTATGTTCAGGTTTTTTATATACTCTGACTGCCATTCCGTCAGTTTCATATACGTCATAAAGCTCGCTTTCTGCAACATGATTTTTAAGTTCCATCATAACCATCTCCCTTTGGTAGTTTTTTATAAAAATTGTTGTAAGTTGTTGTTAAAAATGACGTTAGTTAATCAATCCTTTATTTGATGTTTATATTATACTATGCCATCTACGTTTTGTCAACACTTTTTCGTTATTTTCACAAATGTTTCCTTTAAATTAACTTAATATTAATCATATATTCATAATCGAGTTTAAGGATACAGATGGAAATTTAATAAAATATGTAGATTTCTGCGAATTTATTGTGCAAAATGACGAGGTAATATTGGTAAGTTTTAATAAATCAGCTGTCGGGTTTTGTGTATAATACCTAATAAATGAGCAAAAAATATAAAAAAAGCTGTATGGTTAGCAGATTGACAAAAAAATAACAAAAGGTTTATAATAATAGTAGGATAATAAGGGAATTTGTCTTCTCTCCATTATCTTCTCGTGATTTCTAATAACAGGAAATTGATTTGGAGGTATATTTTATGGCTAAGAATGATACACCTATTCTGGTTGACAGCGTTGAAGCACTGGAAGCCAAGATAGCTGAAGTAAAAGAAGCTCAGAGAATATTCGCAACATATACTCAGGAACAGGTTGATAAGATTTTCAAGGCTGCTGCACTCGCTGCAAACAAAGCAAGAATCCAGCTTGCTAAAATGGCTGTTGAAGAAACAGGTATGGGCGTTGTGGAAGACAAGGTTATCAAGAACAACTATGCTGCTGAATATATATATAACGCATACAAAGATACACAGACTTGTGGTATTGTTGAAGAAAACAAGTCTTTCGGAACAATAAAAATTGCTGAACCAATCGGACTTATTGCTGCTGTTATCCCGACAACAAATCCGACTTCTACAGCTATTTTTAAGGCAATGATTTGTCTTAAAACAAGAAACGGTATTATCATCTCCCCTCACCCTCGTGCAAAAAACTGTACTATTGCTGCCGCAAAGCTCATTCTTGACGCTGCTGTTGCCGCAGGTGCACCAAAGGGAATTATCGGTTGGATTGACGTACCTTCACTTGACCTGACAAACACAATTATGAAAGAAGCTGA
>DEPR01000090.1:0-2184 GCA_002358895.1 Ruminococcus sp. UBA3387
GGAATGATTGTTGAAAAGGCTGTGAATATGGCAAAGATGATGAACATTCCTGTGCTTGGGCTTGTGGAAAATATGAGCTATGTACGCTGTCCTGATTGTGGCAAGGAAATCCGTGTATTCGGTGAAAGCCACATCGAGGCTATTGCCGAAAAGCACGGTATTGAAAATATCGCAAAAATTCCGATGGACCCTAAGCTTTCAGCAGGCTGTGATGCAGGTATGATTGAGCTGTTTGACGGCGATTGGTTGGATAAGATGTTTGCGAGTGTAGTAGGGAAATAATATATAAAGACTGAAATATCGGAGGGGATTCTTAATCTCCTCTTAATTTTTTCTTAAGATTGGTAAATGTTTATTGACGGTAATAATTTTAGTTGCTAAAATAAAGATGAAAGGGTAGAATAACAAAAAAGGGGAAGTCAGATGACTTCCCCTCAGGTTTAAGTATAGTATTATTTGTTGCAGATGCAAACAATTTCGCCCATCTGGTCTCTGCCTGCACCAACAGCATTTGATTCGTCTGTGTCAATGTGCATAGCTCTTGAGAAGTTTTCGTGTACACGGCAAACTGTATCGCAGAGGATTGCTGTTCTGTCAGCAGTTTCAATCTTTACGCAAACAACCTGCTTGTCCTGCACGCCGAGTTCTTCTGCATCAGCAGGTGTGAGGTGGATATGTCTCTTGGCAACGATTACGCCTTCTGAAATTTCAACTTCACCACAAGGACCAACAAGCTTACAGCCACCTGTGCCTGCAACATCACCTGATTCTCTTACAGGTGCCACAACACCGATTGAACGAGCGTCTGTTGCTGAAAGCTCAACCTGGTCTGCACTACGGCAAGGGCCGAGGATTGATACGTTAGGAAGCTCTTTCTTAGGGCCTACTACTGTAACTCTTTCTTCGCAGGCAAACTGGCCCGGCTGGGACAAATCCTTCTTATGTGTGAGGGTTGCACCTTTACCGAACAATGTTTCGAGTGTTTCCTGTGTAACGTGAACGTGACGAGCAGATGTTTCTACAATAAATTTAGACATTTTATACATTCCTTTCAATATAATTCTGTATGTAGTTCTATTTTACTACTTTTCAAATTAAAGGTCAAGGGCTATTCTCAAACTTTTGTAATTTAATTATTAATACAGTGTTAAACTTACCGAATCGGTTGACAATCAATAAATAAATGTTTAAAATATAAGTGAACCTTGAGTTGTTATCTGATATGAAAGGGAATGATAGGGTGAATACAAAATTTAAAAGGATAGTTTCCGGGATAATTGCCTGCGGTTTGATTTTGTCGTTTGCAGGCTGTAGTAAATCCGACTCGGACTCCAAGGATGAGTCATCGGGAAGCACTATCAAGAGGGAGAATATAACTACTGCACCTGTAGTTGAAACTTTAGGAGATCTGGATTTATCCGATGTGCATAACGAAAATCAGGTGCCTGCTGATTTTTCTTATGAACGTGAAGTGGAAAGCGGGGAGCTTGCAGGGCAGGCAATGGTACTCGACAGTGGATTTCTGGGTGATTACAGTGGTGACGGATTTGTTGCAATGTTCTATGCAGAGGACGCTGTTACACTTGAAGCTGATTTTGAAACCGACGGAAGCTACGATATTTCCGTTATCTGTGCTGCAGATAAAGCTGGCGTTATAAATCAGATTACTATTGACGGAGACCCATTGGTATCATTTGAAATCAATTCCACTGAGTTTGATGAAAATATTGCTGAAAAGGTGCTTATTCCTGAGGGCAAGCACGTTATCGGCATAAAGAGCAGTGGTGAGCTTGCAGGTACTTATATTGACAAGATTATAATTACTCCTGCAGTGCCTGTTGACCTGACTCAGTATGAGGTGGAAAACAAGCTTTCCAATCCCAACGCTTCCGATGAAACCCAAAGACTTTTCAACTTCCTGACAGATGTTTATGGAAAATACACCATTTCAGGACAGTATTCTTCAATCAATTTAGGTAAGGAGAGTCGTGAATTTATTGAAATTGAAAGAAATACAGGTGAAATTCCTGCGATTTTAGGTCTTGACCTTATTGAAAGCTCACCGAGCCGTATAGCCAATGGTGCAGGCGGTGGACAGATGGTTGCGTTACAGGCTATTGACTGGTGGCAGAATGAAGGCGGTATTGTAACAATGTGCTGGCACTGGAATGCTCCTGAGCCTTA
>DEPR01000090.1:2347-4646 GCA_002358895.1 Ruminococcus sp. UBA3387
AAGCTTGATGATAACCACGTTCCGATTCTCTGGAGACCACTTCACGAAGGTGGCGGAGACCCACAGTGGAAGAATCCTTGGTTCTGGTGGGGTGCATCAGGAGCAGACGCTTATAAGGAGCTCTGGATTCTTATGTACGACCGTCTGACTAATTATCACAAGATAAACAATCTTATCTGGGTATGGAACGGTCAGGAGCCTTCATATTATCCCGGTGATGAGTATGTTGACATTATGGGATATGATATTTATGCTGACAATCTTGACACTTCTTCACAGAAGCAGAAGTTCAATTTCACTCAGAATGTAACCGACACAAATAAAATTGTCGCACTTACCGAAAACGGTGTGCTGTTTGACCCTGATGCTGCATTCAACGACGGTGCAAGATGGGCTTGGTTTGCAGTCTGGAACGGTGATTTTGCACTGAAGGATATGCAGCTATCAGGTGAGTATACACCTCTTGAAATGTGGAAAAAGGTTTACACTCACGAAAGAGTGCTTACTCTTGACGAGCTTCCTGACCTGAAGAACTATCCACTTGATACTGAAAAATTTCTTGCAGAAAATAAATAATTGATGTATTTTACAAGTCCTCTTTCAAGAAAAAAAGAGGGCTTGTTTTTTTACTTTTGGATTATCAAGCAAATTGACTAAAAATATACGGTTTTTTTGTGGAAAAATACATCAAAATATGCTTGAAATTGCAAAATAAATGTAGTATAATAAAATATGTGGTGTGTGCCGACTTTGTTATGTCGGTATACTTTAAATAATAATTAAATTCACATAATTCAAGGAGGTTATGTTATGACAGAAAAATCCCAGATTCCATTTATGGGAACTCCTGAGCAGGAAGCACAGCTTAAGGAGGTTATCGCTAAGCATCATGACCAGCCGGGCGGACTTATGCCGGTGCTGCAGGAGGCTCAGGGTATCTATGGCTATCTTCCAATCGAAGTTCAGACTATGATTGCTGACGGTCTTGGTATCTCTCTTTCAGAGGTTTATGGTGTGGCTACATTCTATTCACAGTTTTCCCTTACTCCTAAGGGTAAGCACATTGTAAGTGTTTGTCTTGGTACAGCTTGCTATGTTAAAGGCTCTGACAAGATTCTTGAAGCTGTTGAGCAGTATCTCGGCATCAAGAGTGGTGAGTGCACAGCTGACGGTTTGTTCTCTATTGAAGCTTGCCGTTGCGTAGGTGCTTGTGGTCTTGCCCCCGTAATGATGGTTGGTGAGGACGTTTACGGTAAGGTAACTCCTGACCAGGTACCGGGAATTCTCGATTCTTACAAGAACATTTAGGGAGGTGCCGATAAATAATGACTATTGAACAGTTGACAAAAATTAAAGAAGAAATGGCTGACATCGTCAAAGTCAGAAAAATTGTTGCTGAAGAAGGCGAAAAGTTAGCTAAGAAAACAAGCTATCGCAAGCAGATTCTCGTTTGTGGTGGTACAGGCTGTACTTCATCAGGAAGTAAAAAGGTTATTGAGGCTCTCGAAACAGAGCTTGTTAAGCAGGGTCTTGATAAGGAAGTTCTCGTTGTAAAGACAGGTTGTTTCGGTCTTTGTGCATTGGGCCCGATTATGATTGTTTATCCTGAGGGTGCGTTCTATGCTCAGGCTACTCCTGAAGGCGTTGCAAGAATAGTTGAAGAACACATCAAGGGTGGCAATATTGTTACAGATTTGCTCTATCAGGAAACTGTACATAGCGACGGAAGCATTATTTCTCTTAACGAAACAAACTTCTATAAGAAGCAGATGAGAATTTCTCTCCGTAACTGTGGTGTAATCGACCCTGAAAATATCGACGAGTATATTGCTACTAACGGTTATATGGCTCTCGCTAAGGCTGTTACAGAAATGACTCCTGATGATGTTATTCAGGAACTTCTCGATTCAGGTCTGAGAGGAAGAGGCGGTGCAGGCTTCCCAACAGGCAGAAAGTGGGCTTTCGCTAAGGCTTCACAGAGCGACATCAAGTATGTCTGCTGTAACGCTGACGAAGGCGACCCTGGTGCATTTATGGACCGTTCAATCCTGGAGGGCGACCCACACGCAATCATCGAAGCTATGGCTATTGCAGGTTATACAATCGGTGCTTCACAGGGTTATGTTTATGTTCGTGCTGAGTACCCAATCGCTGTTCAGAGATTGGAAATTGCTTTGAATCAGGCAAGAGAATATGGTCTCCTCGGTAAGAACATTTTCGATACAGATTTCTGCTTCGATATTGAAATCCGTCTCGGTGCAGGTGCGTTCGTTTGTGGTGAGGAAACAGCTCTTATGAC
>DEPR01000090.1:4686-4926 GCA_002358895.1 Ruminococcus sp. UBA3387
CATAGAGGTGAACCAAGACCTCGTCCACCATTCCCTGCAGTAAAGGGTCTGTTCGGTAAGCCAACAGTTCTTAATAACGTTGAAACATATTCAAATATCCCACAGATTATCCGTAAGGGTGCTAAGTGGTATTCATCTCTCGGTACTGAAACTTCAAAGGGTACTAAGGTATTTGCTTTGGGCGGTAAGATTACAAACGTAGGTCTTGTTGAAATTCCTATGGGTACAACACTCCGTGAA
>DEPR01000090.1:5003-6179 GCA_002358895.1 Ruminococcus sp. UBA3387
GCTCAGACAGGTGGCCCTTCAGGCGGTTGTATCCCTGCTGAGCATATCGACACACCAATCGACTATGAACACCTTACAGCTCTCGGTTCAATGATGGGTTCAGGCGGACTTATCATTATGGACGAAGATACCTGTATGGTTGACATCTCAAAGTTCTATCTCAACTTTACTGTTGATGAATCTTGTGGTAAGTGTACACCTTGTCGTATCGGTACAAAGCGTCTGCTCCAGTATCTTGATAAGATTACTGAAGGTAAGGGCGAAATGGAAGACCTCCAGAAGATTGAAGACCTCGCAAACCATATGAAGTCATCATCTCTCTGTGCTTTGGGTCAGTCAGCTCCAAACCCTGTACTGTCAACACTTCACTACTTCAAGGATGAATATATTGACCATATCCAGAACAAGCATTGTAAAGCAGGCGTATGTAAGAGCCTTATGAGATACGAAGTTGTTCCTGAGCTCTGTAAGGGCTGTACACTTTGTGCAAGAAACTGCCCTGTTAACGCTATTGAGGGTACAGTTAAGAATCCTCACGTTATCAACCAGGATAAGTGTATCAAGTGCGGTGTCTGCGTAAGCAACTGTAAGTTTAAGGCTATTGTCAGAAAGTAGAGGAGGGTTTTTAATGGAAAATATGATTCATTTGAAAATAAACGGAATTCCTGTTGAAGTTCCTGCCGGCTCTACTATTTTGCAGGCTGCTAAGGCTGCTAACATTGAAATTCCGACATTATGCTATCTTAAAGATGTAAACTGTATTGGTGCGTGCCGTGTGTGCGTAGTTGAAATTGTAGGCAGAAGAGGTCTTGTTGCTGCTTGTGCATACCCTGTAGAAGAAGGTATGGAAGTTCTCACAAATACACCTAATGTTCGCACATCAAGAAAGACAACTCTTGAGCTTATTCTTTCAAATCACCGTAAGAAGTGCTTGTCTTGCGAAAAGAACAACAACTGTGAGCTTCAGAAGCTTGCATATGAATACAACGTTGATGAAGACAGATTCAAGGGCGATGACCTTGAAGAGTGTATAGACGCTACTTCACCTTATGTTATCAGAGACAACAGCAAGTGTATCCAGTGTATGCGTTGCGTAGCCGCTTGTAAGGACGTTCAGGCTATATCTGTTATCGGTCCTATCAGAAGAGGCTTCAATGTACACGTTGGCTGTGCATT
>DEPR01000090.1:6267-6884 GCA_002358895.1 Ruminococcus sp. UBA3387
TGCCCTGTTGGTGCTTTGACAGAAAAGAGCAACGTAAACGAAGTATGGAATGCTATTGCAGATCCTGAAAAGAAGGTTGTATTCTTTACAGCTCCTTCAATCAGAGCTACACTCGGTGAAAGCTTTGATATGCCAATCGGCACAAACGTTGAAGGCAAGATGGTTTCAGCTATCCGTAGACTTGGTGCAGACAGCGTGTTCAATATGGACGTAACTGCTGACCTTACAATTCTTGAAGAAGCTTCAGAGCTTATCGAAAGAATTACAAACAAGGGCACATTGCCAATGTTTACTTCTTGCTGTCCTGGTTGGGTTAAGTTCTGTGAACACTACTATCCTGAATTCCTCCCACATCTTTCAACTTGTAAATCACCACAGCAGATGTTCGGTGCTTTGCTCAAGAGCTACTACTGTGAAAAGAACGGTATTGACCCTAAGAATCTCTTTGTTGTCAGCGTTATTCCTTGTACTGCAAAGAAGTTTGAAGTTACAAGAGAAGAAATGATTGAGGATGTTGACGTAGCTCTCACAACTCGTGAGCTTGCTAAGATGATCAAGGGTGCTGGTATCAGCTTTACAGACCTTGCTGATGAACAGTTTGACGATCCATTTGAAAC
>DEPR01000090.1:6905-8038 GCA_002358895.1 Ruminococcus sp. UBA3387
GCTACAGGTGCAGGTGCAATCTTCGGTGCAACAGGCGGAGTTATGGAAGCTGCTCTCAGAACTGCTGCTTATATGCTTGACGGTACAACTAAGGCTCTCGAATTCAACGAGGTAAGAGGTACTGAAGGCATCAAGGAAGCTACATATGAAATTGCAGGAATGGAAGTTAACGTTGCAGTTGCTTCAGGTCTTGCAAATGCAAGAAAGATTATTGAAATGGTACAGTCAGGCGAGAAGAACTATCAGATGGTAGAAATTATGGCTTGTCCTGGTGGTTGTATCAACGGTGGCGGACAGCCTGTTCAGAGCGACAGTGTTCGCAACTATAAGGATTTGAAGGCTATGAGAGCTAAGGCATTGTATGATGCAGACAGCTCAATGGCATTGAGAAAGTCCCACGAAAGCCCTGTTATCAAGATGCTTTATGATGAATATTTTGAAGCTCCCGGTAAGGAAAAGGCTCATCATCTCTTGCATACAACATATGTAAAACGTGGTCATCACTAATTAAAACACAAGGCCGTGGCAAATCGCCACGGCTTTTTTATGTTATGATGTTATGAATTTTCACGATAAACTATGATTTTATTATGCAAATTTACAAAATGTGAAAATTAAACTTGACAAAAGATAACGGTCGGTGTATAATAATAAAGCTGTCAGTCAAGAAAAGATAAAAAAATTCAAAAAAAGTATTGACAAGCTGTTTTCAATGTGATATAATATTAATGTTGCAGAATTAAGCACAAGCTGGTGTAGCTCAGTTGGTAGAGCAGCTGATTTGTAATCAGCAGGTCGGGGGTTCGAGTCCGTCCACCAGCTCCATTTTATTTTTATAAATATTGTTTGCTTAAAGTTATTGCTTGCGTTATGAGTTTATTGAGGACTCGAACCCGAAAGGGCGAAAAGCGTTAAGAAAGGCTGACGGTGTCAGGCTTTTAGCTTTTTGGTCGTAGCGACTTTAGGAGCAAGACGCAGTCGCATTGCGACGTCCGTCCACCAGCTCCATTTTATTTTAATTGAATATGGGAGAATTCCCGAGTGGCCAAAGGGGGCAGACTGTAAATCTGTTGGAATTTCCTTCGATGGTTCGAATCCATCTCCCTCCACCAAATAAGAACGGATATTATAAT
>DEPR01000006.1:0-624 GCA_002358895.1 Ruminococcus sp. UBA3387
GCCCTTAGGGTCGGTAAATTTTTCGTCATTAACAGCGATTGCATTCTGTGTTACAAGTGTTCTTGCATCACGGTTTGATGAGCAGATACCTGTCTTAACAAGCAATGTGAGAACGCCGATTTTTCCATCCTCTGTTTCATCTGCAGGGATTGTTGTAGTCGGCATATCTGCACTATCTGTACCTTTTGAGAAAAGTGCTTTTGCTGCTGCGTCTGCCTTATCAGCCTCCTCCTCGCCGTGAACAAGCTTTGTAAGCTCATAAGCAAGAAGCTCCTTAGCCTTATTGAACTCTGCACCTTCCATTGTCTTTTCCATTTCCTCAATCTGCTCAACAGGTACAAATGTAAGCATTTTCAGGCACTTGATAACGTCTGCGTCAGAAACGTTTCTCCAGTACTGATAGAACTCATATGGTGTAGTTTTTTCAGCATCAAGCCAAACTGCACCCTTTTCGGTTTTACCCATCTTTTTACCCTCAGAGTTAAGCAAAAGGGTAATTGTCATAGCATATGCGTCCTTACCAAGCTTACGTCTGATAAGCTCGGTACCTCCCAGCATATTTGCCCACTGGTCGTCTCCACCGAACTGCATATTACAGCCGTAATCCTGGAACAGCTTATAGAA
>DEPR01000006.1:665-964 GCA_002358895.1 Ruminococcus sp. UBA3387
TGCATAATCATATAGTTGAACTCAAGGAAAGTAAGTCCTCTTTCCATTCTCTGCTTATAGCACTCGTGGGACAACATTCTGTTTACGCTGAAATGTGCACCGACTTCACGAAGTACTTCAACATAATTAAGCTCCATAAGCCAGTCGGCATTATTTACAACGATAGCTTTATCTTCAGAGAAGTCGATAAATCTGCTCATCTGCTTCTTGAAGCACTCTACGTTATGGTCGATTGTTTCCTTAGTCATCATTTTTCTCATATCGGTTTTACCTGACGGGTCGCCAATCATAGCAGTACC
>DEPR01000006.1:1053-2159 GCA_002358895.1 Ruminococcus sp. UBA3387
GCCATAAAGTGTCCAACGTGCAAGCTATCTGCAGTCGGGTCAAAGCCGATATAGAATGTAGCCTTACCCTCATTGATAAGCTCCTTGATTTCCTCCTCGTCAGTAAGCTGTGCGAGAAGCCCTCTTCTTTGCAATTCTTCAAATAGTGTCATTTTTTCTACTCCTTTATCACATTTATTAGCGTCAAAAAAATCCTCCGACAGAATCTGCCGGAGGACGAAATTACTCGTGGTACCACCTCGGTTTATCAGTTTTAGCTGATACGCTAAAATCTGACCTCAGGGCTTGTATTCTCAAGCCTGTTCTGTAACGGGAACTCCCGTGCTTCCCTACTCCTTTCAGGAAACCTACTCCGAGATGTATTCACAAAAACTATCTTTATGCCCTTTCACCAACCGGGCACTCTCTGAAAAGAATCATTTATGCTACTTGTTCTCTTCAACGCTTTTCTATATTAAACTTAATTTATCACAATTATTACGAATTGTCAAGCATTATTCGTAAAGTGGATACTTGTTGCAGATTTCTGTAACGCCTGCTCTGATTTCGTCAGCCTTATTCTCGAAATCGGTTACTGCAAGATATATGTACTCTGCAATCTTATCCATATCTTCTTCAACAAGACCTCTTGTTGTAACGGCAGGTGTACCGATTCTGATACCACTTGTTACAAACGGGCTCTGTGGGTCGTTTGGTACAGCGTTCTTATTAACTGTAATGAACACTTCATCAAGTCTCTTTTCAAGCTCTTTACCTGTAATATCAAATGACTGCAAATCAACCAGCATAAGGTGGTTATCGCTGCCGTCTGAAACAAGGTTGAAGCCTCTTGATACAAGACCCTTAGCAAGTGCCTGTGCATTCTTTACAACCTGTTCAGCATAAGCCTTGAACTCAGGCTTCAATGCTTCACCGAAGCATACAGCCTTTGCAGCAATAATATGCATCAGAGGGCCACCCTGTGTACCTGGGAAAATAGCCTTATTAATCTTCTTAGCGATTTCTTCGTCATTTGTGAGAATCATACCGCCTCTTGGGCCTCTCAATGTCTTATGAGTTGTTGTTGTAACAACGTCTGCATAAGGTACAGGAGATGGATGCTGTCC
>DEPR01000006.1:2200-14524 GCA_002358895.1 Ruminococcus sp. UBA3387
ATATGAGCCATATCAACCATAAACAAAGCACCAACGCTTTTTGCGATATTTGAAATTCTTTCAAAGTCGATTACTCTTGGATAAGCTGATGCACCTGCAACGATAAGCTTTGGCTTATGTTCATTAGCAAGTCTCTCAAGTTCTTCATAATCGAGGAAGCCGTTATCATCAAGGCCATATGACACGAAGTTATAGTTTTTACCTGACATATTGACAGGTGAACCGTGTGTAAGATGTCCACCGTGTGCAAGGCTCATACCGAGAATAGTATCGCCTACTTCGCAAAGTGCAAAATATGCAGCAAGGTTTGCCTGTGCACCTGAGTGAGGCTGAACATTAGCATACTTAGCACCGAATAGCTCACAAGCTCTCTGGATAGCTATATCTTCAACAACGTCTACGCACTCACAGCCACCGTAATATCTTTTACCTGAATAGCCTTCAGCATATTTATTTGTCAAAGCACTTCCCATTGCAGCCATAACAGCAGGTGAAACAATATTTTCACTTGCGATAAGCTCAAGGTTTCTTCTCTGACGAGCAAGCTCTGTATTCATAGCTGCTCCCACTTCTTTGTCAACGCTTTCTACAAATCCGATAGTATCAACAATTTTCATTTTACATACTCCTAACTTAAATTTACCGTTTCCACGGCAATACATCATTTTTATCATAACACATTTCCATATTTTTTGCAAGTGGTTAGAATATATTTTCTTACTAATTAATTGACTTTATATAGTATTTGGTATATAATAATTATTGGAAATTATAAGGAGAAATAATATGTGCTTCAAAAAACTCACAAAAACATACTCAACATTCTACTAAACATATTCTGTGGTTGGTTTACATATAAATGGTGTTTATATGCGTACGCATTTATTACTGACAGGAAAGACGCAGAGGCAGAGGATTTTGTTCCTGTAGGCTATATAATGTTAATAATTGGTCTTATTGCAACATTAGGTTTTCGCATTTATCAGTTAATAAACAGAGAAAACAAAAAGTCTTATTGGATATATAACATCTTACCATTTATATTAACTCTGGCAATTATGATAATTGGTTTTGTTATTGTGGAATTGGGCTACGAAAATTTATTTTACTATGATTTATTATAGATTACAGAAAGGTGATACTAATGAAAATAATGGCTGTGGATTACGGTGATGCAAGAACAGGGCTTGCGGTCTGCGACAGGACTGAATTTCTTGCCTCCCCTATTGGTACAATAGAAGAACGCAACGCTCAGGTGCTTGCAATGAAGGTTGCTCATATGGCTGAACAATACGAGGTCGGAGAAATTATTGTAGGACTTCCGAAGAATATGAACGGCTCACTGGGACCACGAGCTGAAAAGTGCCAGGCTTTTGCCAATATGCTCAACGAGCTGGTAGAATGTCCTGTTAATATGTGGGACGAGCGTTCAACCACCGTTACTGCTCATCAGATACTCAACGAAACCAACGTCCGTGGCAAAAACAGAAAAGCCGTTGTGGACACAGTGGCAGCAACGGTAATTCTTGAAGCATATCTTGATTACAGACGCAAGAACAAGAAATAATCATTTTTTCTTCGCAAACAGTTCTTTTACACCTGCTATGACGACAAAGCCACCGAAAAGCTTTTGCAGAAGGCTGTTGTCGGTATTGTTTGCAATAAAACTGAATATGGTAACGAAAATCGTTCCTGTTATCAAAACGGGGACGATTTTTTTCCATTCTATCAGCCTGTTTTTATGATGCTTATACAGAGAAATCAAGGCTATCGGCACAAAGAACACAAGGTTTATGCCCTGTGCCTGAATTTGCGTCATATCAGCAAACACGGTCAGATAAATTATAAGCACCATTCCCCCACCGAGGCCAAGGGATGCAAACACTCCCGTTACAAGAGATACAAGGGATATAACTAAAAAGCTCATACTCACCTCATTATAAGTCTTATGCCAAAGGCAATCATAACCACGCCGAAAATTCTTTTCAACGTTATACCCGACAGCTTCATCATAAGCTTAGAGCCGATAAAGACACCTGCTATTCCAAAAGGGATAAACTTCAGGGCATAGACTATATCAATGCTTCCCTTACTGAAATACACAAAGCTACTGATTATGCTGAGTGGCAGGGTTATTGCGATTGAGGTTGCGTGGGCTTTTTTAACTTCTGTTTTGTCATACTCAAGCATTGGCACGGCTACTATTCCACCACCTGACCCAAAAAGCCCGTTTGCTATTCCCACCAATGCTCCCATAATATACAGGTATGTCTTTTTCATATATTCTTTCAAAAAAATCACCCCGTACTATTATTGGTACGAGGTGAAAAATTATGCTATATTAATCAATTTCGACCTTGATTTTCTGGTCTACACGACTTGCACCGGCTCTCATTACAGTTCTGATAGCTTTTGCTATTCTTCCCTGCTTGCCGATTACACGTCCCATATCAGCTGATGCAACGTTGAGGTGATAAACAATAACACCTTCCTCATTTGGCTCATCAACTGTTACATTAACTGCTTCCTTGTCTTCAACAAGTTCTGCAACAATAGTTTCAAGTAGTTTTTTCATAAAATTCTCCATTCTCCCACGAAAATACGGTTTAACCGTCATCAGTCAGGCAAGAGGTGGGATAGGTGCCTTTACTGAAAAATCGTACAAAATACGCATATATTAACCACATTAAAGATTAGTATATGCGTAGACTGTCCACGATTTCAATTCAGCTTACTGATTGGATAGAAATTAGATAGTGCCGTTCTTCTTCAAGAGAGCCTTAACTGTATCAGTTGGCTGTGCACCGTTTGCAATCCAAGACTTAGCCTTTTCGTCATCAACCTTGAGAACTGATGGTTCCTTAGTTGGGTCATAGTAACCGATTTCTTCGATGCAACGACCGTCACGAGGGTATCTTGAATCTGCAACAACAATACGATAGAAAGGAGCCTTCTTAGCACCCATTCTTCTCAGTCTGATCTTTACTGCCATTTATATTCACCTCCATAGTTTACTTTCTATATCAACGCTTTCGCACTGATTACATTGGAAATCCTCCCATACCTCCGCCTAAGCCTTTAAGCAGATTTGCACGGTTTTTCATACCTTTCTTACCATTGCCCTTACCTGTAAGTCCCAGTTGCTTCATCATTTTCTGCATCTGTTCAAACTGTCTGAGCAAAGCATTTACATCAGAAACCTGAGTTCCACTACCTGCGGCAATACGTCTTTTCCTGTTTGGATTGATAATTGAGGGTTTTTCACGCTCTTTCATAGTCATTGAATTAATCATTGCCTCTGTTTTTCTGAGCTGTACCTCACTCTGTTCAATCTGTTCGTCATTGATGTTACCCATACCGGGAAGCATATTCAGAATAGATCTCATTGAGCCCATTTTATGAATCTGCTTCATCTGGTCAAGAAGGTCATTCAAATCAAAGCCTTTTTCCTTTACCTTTTTAGCTAATTTCTGTGCATCTTTTTCATCGACAGTTGATGTAGCTTTCTCGATAAGGGTAAGCATATCGCCCATACCCAGGATTCTCGATGCCATTCTCTCAGGATGGAAAGGCTCAAATTCATCAAGCTTTTCGCCCATACCCACAAACTTAATCGGCTTGCCTGTTACAGAAAGCACAGACAACGCTGCACCGCCACGGGTATCGGAATCAAGCTTTGTAAGAATTACGCTGTCAATGCCCAATGCTTCGTCAAAGCTGGAAGCAACCTTAACTGCGTCCTGACCAATCATTGCGTCAACTACAAGCATAATTTCATTCGGTTCTGCGATATTTTTAATATCTTTAAGCTCATCCATAAGCTCTTCGTCGATATGAAGTCGGCCTGCTGTATCTATGATTACCAGGTCATTACCGTAATCCTTAGCGTGCTTCAGACCTTCTTTTGCAATCTTTCTCGGATCAATCTGTCCCATTTCAAAAACAGGTACTTCAGCTTTTTCGCCCACAATTTTCAGCTGGTCGATAGCTGCCGGACGATAAACGTCGCAGGCAATAAGCAAGGGACGTTTATTCTGTGCTTTAAAATGCTTGGCAAGCTTAGCTGCGTGGGTTGTTTTACCTGAACCCTGGAGACCACACATCATAATAACGCAAGGTGGTCTATTAGGGAAATTAATCTTTGCGTTTCCGTCGCCCATAAGCTTGATAAGCTCTTCATTAACAATCTTGATTACCTGCTGTGCAGGAGTAAGGCTTTTAAGCACTTCTTCGCCCACTGCTCTTTCGGTAACATTGCCTACAAACTCTTTTACAACCTTATAGCTGACGTCAGCTTCAAGAAGTGCCATTTTTACTTCACGCATAGCCTCTTTAACATCGGCTTCGTTCAGCTTACCTCTTGATTTAAGACGTTTGAAAACGCCATTCAATTTATCTGAAAGACCTTCAAATGCCATATTAGCCTCCAAAAAATCTATTCTAACTCGGAATTGTCATACTCTTCAAGTTTACTGTCAAGGTTTTCAAGCAGGATAATAATTTTATCTGCGATATTCTTTCCGAATGAAACCTTTCTGCATTCATTCAAAACATCAAGTGCCTGGGATTTGAACTCGGTCAGCATTTCAAGCTGTGCTTTCTGCTGTGCTTCAAGCCCAAGAGTTTTTTCATAACCCACAAGCAATTCTTCACCACGTTTTATTGCATCGTGGACACCCTGACGTGAAATATCATACTGCTCGGCGATTTCTGCAAGGGACAAATCATCATTATAATACAAATCAAGCACTTCAAACTGTTTATCTGTCAGAAGCTTTCCATACAAATCAAGCAAAAGCCCGATTTCAAGATTTTTTCCCACGCTTTTCACCTCGTTATACAGTATATGTAAAGCCAACATACTTTACAACATTACTTATTATATATCAAGTTAAACAACTTGTCAAGGGGTTTTAGCAAAAAAATCAAAAAACGGCAACGGAATTACCGTTGCCGTAAATCTTATGGGATAAGTCTGTTGATATCTCTTGGGAACATTGAAGTTTCACGGATATTGTTAATTCGCAAAATCTTCATAAGAAGTCTTTCAAGACCGATTCCCAGACCACCGTGTGGTGGCAGACCATATTTATGAGCTTCAAGATAACTCTTGAAGTCCTCAGGGTCAAGACCCTGTTTAATCATTTTATCAACCTGCTCATCATAGTTATGAATACGCTGGCCACCTGAAGTAATTTCCAGTCCTCTGAACAACAGGTCGAACTTATATGCTTCTCTTGGGTCTTCCTTGGAGTTCATTGCATAGAAAGGAGGTTTTGATGATGGGAAGTGTGTAACAAAGATAAATTCGCTGTTATACTTCTCCTTAGCATATTCACAGAGCTTAACTTCATCTTCAGGGTCAAGGTCAAACTTCTTTCCTGCACCTTCTCCACCTCTGAGAAGCTCGATAGCATCACAGAACTTAATTGAAGGAATTTCGTTAATCTCAGGAATATCTGCATTGAGAATCCTGATTTCGTTCTGATAGTTCTTTCTGATATACTCCATAATATGCTTGAGCATTGCTGTTTCCATAGCCATTACGTCATACATACTATCAATATAGCCCATTTCAAAATCAAGTCCGATATACTCATTGATATGACGTGATGTTGCGTGCTTTTCTGCACGATAAACAGGAGCAATCTCATATACTCTGTCAAAGAAGGCAACTGCAGCCTGCTTATAGAACTGTGGAGACTGATTGAGAAACGCATTTTTCTGGAAGTAATCCAGACGGAAGATATTTGCACCACCCTCAGCACCCTGAGCTACAATCTTTGGTGTATGGATTTCTGTAAAGTTATTAGCTCTCATAAACTCGTGCATTCCGTGAACGATACCTTCCTGGAGCTTGAATACTGCTCTTTCATAAGGATTACGGAGTGCAACAGTTCTGTTATCAAGATTTGCTTCGATTGAGCAGTTAAGCTTACCTTGTGAAATCTTCAAAGGATACTCTGCTGCAGGCTTTGAGATAACCTTGATTGATGAAAGTACAACTTCAATACCATTAAAGTCCTTTTCATTCTTGTTTACAGTACCCTTGACCCAGACAAAATAACCTTCTTTAAGTCCGTCTATACTGTCGGCACAAGCATCAGAGCTATAAACTGTCTGGATAACATTAAAGGCTGTTCTCACAAGCACAAATGAGATATTTCCAAGCTTTTTAACTCTATGAACACAGCCCTCAAACTCGATTTCATTACCGATATTTGCAACTGCATTTTCAAGTGAAAATTCCTTCTTCAGGCTGTCTGTGCCAACCATAAGCATTTTGCCGTCAGCCTTTGGCTTATACGAATTATCATTCTTATACTCTGTAAGCTTGGACTGGAATTCTTCTGTCTTTTCCTTAACTGTTTCAGTCTTGGTTTCAACAACCTCATCAGCCAGAGCTTTAAGTTTAGCTTCAAGTGCTTCTTTTATAACCTTTGGAGTTGCAGCACCCTTGAGAGCCTTTGTACACTGACCCATAAGGAAGCCGAACACCTTTGTTTCGCCGTTCTTGTACTGCTCTGTCTGTGCAGAATTTGCAGAAAGGATTTCATCAATAACGCTGTTTACCTTATCTGTATCAATGATAATAAGCATACCGTTATTCTTAGCGATATCCTCAGGCTTGCCACCCTTTTCAACCATTTCTCTGAAGATTGCCTTAGCGTCATTCTTTGAAACCTTTTCGGTATCAGCCATTTCAACCAGCTTAGCAAAGTCCTCAGCAGTAAAGCTGATATTTTCCACATCAATTTCGCCAAGATTAATTCTTCTCATAAACTCAGTAAGAATAAATGAGGAAACGCTCTTAGGGTTATTATAAACAGCTACAGCCTCATTGAAGAAGTCTGAAATAATCTTTGAATTAACAATAATTTCAGCATCTTTTCTTGAAAGCTTATATTCATTTACATATCTGTTTACTCTTGAGTTAGGCAATTCAGGCAATTTAGCCTTGATTTCATCCAGCATTTCATCTGTAAAGTTGACCTGGAGAATATCAGGCTCCGGGAAATAGCGATAGTCGTGTGCATTTTCCTTAGAACGCATTGACTTTGTTGTATCACGGTTAGCGTCATAACGTCTTGTTTCCTGGACTACACGCTTTCCTGCATCAAGGAGCAAAGCCTGACGTCTTTCCTCATACTTGATAGCTCTTCCAACCGACTTGATTGAGTTGATATTCTTAATCTCTGCACGGGTACCGAATTCCTTAGCATCAGGCTTCATAAGTGAGATATTTACGTCGCATCTCAATGAACCCTGTTCCATTTTACAGTCGCATACTCCTGCGTACTGCAAAAGCAATGAAATCTGCTCAACAAAAGCCATAGCTTCTTCAGCTGAATTGATATCAGGCTCCGTTACGATTTCGATAAGCGGAATACCACATCTGTTATAGTCAGCAAGTGAAACGCCGTTAAAGTCATCGTGGACAAGCTTTCCTGCGTCTTCTTCAAGGTGAATTCTGTTAATTCTGATGTTCTTCTTTACTCCGTCAACCTCGATAGGCACAAGTCCGTCGATACACAATGGTCTTTCCAGCTGTGAAATCTGATATGCCTTTGGAAGGTCAGGATAAAAATAGTTCTTTCTGTCAAACACAGAGAACTTATTGATGTTACAATTCAAAGCAAAACCTGCTTTTACTGCATACTCAACTGCTGTCTGATTAATTACAGGCAGTGTACCCGGAAGTGCCATACATACAGGACAACATCTTGTATTAGGGTCTCCACCGAATTCAGCGTTACAGGTACAGAATACTTTTGATTGTGTCAACAGCTCTGCGTGGATTTCAAGACCTATGACGGTTTTATATTTTTCCATTTGTCTTTACCTCCCCTTTAAAGCTTTGGTGCAACAGGTTTGAAGCCTTGCTCATAAGCATCTGCAACCTGAAGAATTGTTGCTTCATCAAATTTCTTACCAATAATGGACATACCGATTGGCATTCCGTTTTTATCATATCCACAAGGTGTGGACAAAGCAGGAAGCCCTGCGATATTTACTGTTACGGTACAGATATCAGCCTGATACATCTGTACAGGGTCTTCTATCTGGTCAGGACGATATGCTACTGTTGGTGTTGTTGGTGTAAGCACCAGATCGCATTTCTCAAATATATCGTTATACTCCTGACGGATAAGCTGTCTTAACGCCATTGCCTTGCCATAATAAGCGTCATAATAGCCACTTGAAAGAGCATAGTTACCCAGAAGAATTCTTCTCTTTACCTCATCGCCGAAGCCTTCTGAACGGGACTTGATAACAAGCTGTTCATAGCTTTCTGCGTCTTTTGTTCTATGGCCGTATTTGATACCGTCATATCTTGCAAGGTTTGAAGTAGCTTCTGCACAAGCAAGGAGATAGTATGCAGGAACAGCATATTTGAGTGATGGCATATTACACTCAACAATCTCGGCACCCATTGCTTTATACTCATCGGCTGCTTTTAACACAGCTTCTCTGATTTCGTCACTGATACCCTCAGCAAAGAACTCAGCAGGAAGTGCAATTTTCATTCCCTTGACTGATTGTCCGATTTTTGCTGTGAAGTCAGGCACGTTTTCGTGTGAGCTTGTACCGTCGTGTGGGTCATATCCACAGATAGCATTAAGGATAATACCACAGTCGTGGCTGTCTTTTGCGATTGGTCCGATCTGGTCAAGAGATGACGCAAATGCCACAAGACCATAACGTGAAACACGGCTATAAGTCGGCTTGATACCAGTTACACCACAGAAAGCAGAAGGCTGTCTGATTGAACCACCTGTATCAGAACCAAGTGCGGCAACGCACATATCTGCCGAAACAGCTGCAGCTGAACCACCTGATGAACCACCTGGCACGCACTCAGTATTATATGGATTTTTTGTTTTAGCGAAAGCTGAAGTCTGAGTTGAGCCACCCATAGCAAACTCGTCCATAGATGTTTTACCCAGCATTACAATATTCTGTGCATTAAGCTTTTCCATAACGGTTGCATTATATGGCGGAACAAAGTTCTCAAGCACTTTTGACGCACAGGTTGTTCTTACCCCTTCGGTACAGATATTATCCTTAATTGCCATAGGAATACCTGTAAGAGGCTTAGCCTCCCCGTTATCAATAACCTTCTGAGCTTCATCAGCCTGTTTCAAAGCCAGCTCATCTGTTACTGTAATATAGCTCTGAATTTTATCATTCAGCTTATTTATTCTTTCAACATATTCAGTTGCAAGCTCTTTTGCAGAAATTTCCTTACTGTCAAGAGCCTTTCGCATATCACGGATTTTCATTGATGTTACGTCCACTGTTCTCACTACCCTTCCACTCAGTTTATTCTACGACCTTAGGTACTACGAAGCAATTATTTGAATTAACTGCATTCTGTAGTATTTTTTCAGTTTCAAGGGACTCTTTTGCAACGTCCTCTCTCAAGTCATTGAGATAAACGTCGTGATTATCCTTTAATGCGTCATAGGTAATATCAATTTCCTTTACGGTATCCATAAGATTAATGATATCAGTCATTTCCTCTGCTTTAGTTTTGAGCTCCTCATCAGAGAACTCAAGCTTTCCTAATTCAGCCAGATATTTTACCATTTCCAGATCCATATTTTTACCGACCTTTCTATATAATTTTTCTACTATACCAATTTAATATTATACTATATTCTGCTCTTTATTGCAAGAACTTTTCATCATTTTTTCTGAAAATTTTATAATTTCCTCTTAAATCAAGAAAATCCACAGACTTATGCTGTGGATTTCTTTAATTATTTGTTATATTTATCAAGAATACCTGAAAAATCGAATGTTCTGAAATAGTCGGCAGGTGTTTCTGCACGTCTGATAAGCTGGGTTGTACCGTCCTCCTTGAGAAGAACTTCTGCTGAACGGAGCTTTCCGTTATAGTTATATCCCATTGCAAAGCCGTGTGCACCTGTATCGTGGATTACAAGGATATCGCCTTTTTCGATTTCAGGCAACATTCTGTCGATTGCAAACTTATCGTTATTTTCACAAAGTCCGCCTGTTACGTCATACTTATGGTCGCAAGGTGCATCTTCCTTACCAAGCACAGTAATATGGTGATATGAGCCATACATAGCAGGACGCATAAGGTTACAAGCACAGGCATCAACACCAGCATACTCCTTATAAGTGTGCTTATGGTGGATACACTTTGTTACAACGTGTCCGTATGGTGCAAGCATATATCTGCCAAGCTCAGTGAAGATAGCAACGTCGCCCATACCTGCAGGTACGAGAATTTCGTCAAATGCTTTATGGACGCCCTCACCGATAGCAAAGATATCATTCTGTGGCTTATCAGGCTCATAAGCGATACCAACGCCACCTGAGAGATTTATAAACTTAATTTCAACGCCAATTTCGTTCTTCAGCTCTACTGCAAGCTCAAAGAGAATTCTTGCAAGCTTCGGATAATAAGCATTTGAAACAGTATTTGATGCAAGGAATGAATGGATACCGAAATACTTGGCACCCTTCTCTTTCAGGATTCTGAAGCCTTCAAAAAGCTGTTCACGGGTAAAGCCATACTTAGCTTCTCCTGGGTTATCCATAATCTGAGTTTCGATTTCAAAATGTCCACCGGGATTAAATCTGCAACAGATTGTTTCAGGAATACCACAAAGTTTATCAAGAAACTCTATATGAGTAAAGTCGTCAAGATTTATATATGCACCAAGCTCTCTTGCTTTAAGCATATCCTCTTCAGGTGTAACATTTGATGAAAACATTATATCACTGCCGTGGAAGCCACAGGCATCGCTCATCATAAGCTCTGTCAATGATGAACAGTCAACGCCACAGCCTTCCTCCTGCAACACTTTCAAAATATATGGATTAGGAGTAGCTTTTACTGCAAAATACTCCTTAAAGCCTTTATTCCAGGAAAATGCTTTCATAAGATTTCTTGCATTTTCTCTTATGCCCTTTTCGTCATAGATATGAAAAGGAGTAGGATACTTTTCAATTATTTCCTCAGCCTGAGCTTTTGTGATAAATGGTTTTTTCATTTTTCGTCAGTCCTTTATATAAAAATACTATTTTATAATATCATTTTTCCTCAATTTCGTCAACCAATCGAAAATATTTTTACATCATTTTAACGGTTTAGCTAATTTTAATAGCCACAGATTTCATCAGATTGTATGAATTTACAAAACAAAAACGCCTGTTACAAAAGCAACAGGCGAATTTTTAGTTGTTATGTATTATGCTTCAACAGGAGCATCAACAGGACATGAACCTGCACATGCACCACAGTCAATGCAAGTATCTGCATCGATAACATATTTGCCATCGCCTTCAGAAATTGCACTTACAGGACAATCTGCTGCACAAGCACCACAGCTGATACATTCATCAGTAATCTTGTATGCCATAACGTCTAACCTCCTTAAATATTCAAAGCAATTAAACTGCCTTTATAATATTATAATAACATATTTTTAAAAAAATGCAAGTGTTTTTTGACAATATCACAAATTTTTCAATAAATTATGACAATTTGTCTTACACCAATTCATCTTCACTCAGAAGATTGAAGCCCTTTTTCTCCAGAGCTTTAGTTGCAACATCATTATCATTAACTCTCAGAATCAATGAAGCTGTATCGTCCTTTTCGTTAACAAATGCTGCATAGAGATACTCAACGCTTATGCTATCCTCACCGAATGCTTCCATTGCATCAGCAAGTCCGCCCGGCTTATCGCTGATTTTAAGTGCAAGCACGTTTGTTACTGTAACCAGGAAGCCTTCATTTTTCAGTACATCAGATGCCTTTTCAACGTCATTTACGATAAGACGGAGAATACCGAAATCCTTTGTATCTGCTATAGACATAGCTCTGATTGAAATGCCGTTATCACCAAGAAGTCTTGTAACTGCTGAAAGTCTGCCTGTTCTGTTTTCTACGAAAACTGATAATTGTCTTACTGTCATAAGATTACCTCCTGATTATACTAATTTTCTCTTATCTATTACACGGACAGCCTTACCCTCTGAACGTGTGATTGTCTTTGGCTCAACAAGCTTGATTTTTGCACTGATGCCCAGAATTGACTGGATTTCTGCACCAATCTTCTTTTCAAGCTCTTCGATAGACTTAACTGTATCTGAAAGCATTTCAGGTGAAAGCTCAACCTGAATTTCAAATGTATCCTTATTGCCTACTCTGTCAACAACAATGAGATAGTTTGGTGTAACGTTGCTCATCTTGAGAAGTACTGACTCAATCTGTGATGGGAACACGTTTACGCCCTTGATAATAAGCATATCATCACTTCTTCCCATTGGCTTGCACATTTT
>DEPR01000023.1:0-1550 GCA_002358895.1 Ruminococcus sp. UBA3387
TTTCGATATCAGCTGTTGCGTCCATTACAACAAGATTAGCCATTGATTCAGGCATTGGCTCAGTCATTGCCCACTTTTCGCCAACAGCTTCTTTAAGTGTCTTACCTGCTGAACGTGATGATGCTGCAACACACACTACATTGAACCAAGGATGCTTATCGAGAAGGAGAGAAAATCTCTGTCCAACCATACCTGTGGCACCAATGATACCTACGTTAAATTTCTTCATAATCAAAACTCCCTTTCATTATGGCAAAGTTCACTAAATTGGGTTTTAAAACCTTTTGAAAATTGCACAAAACATAAAATTTAAATAAACAATAAAAAAACTGGTTGAAAACCAGCTCATCATACAATATAATAAGAATGTTGACACATTATAATAAAAATATGTCGATAGCACTCCATCATAAGTAATGATGACAACTGGAGTTCTCTTAAAACTACAGTCAGCTTCAGACTTCCCACATCTGAGCTTCGGCAATCGCACCTTTCATTATTCCGAACAAGTTTTGGGGAACTCTGATGAAATCATCTCGGAAAACTACTATTTTTGATTGCACCTCTATCTGTTTTTATTATGATAACAAATCTAAAACCATATGTCAAGAGGTATTACAAGGAAATTATTAATTTTTTGTAAAACAAACCAACAATACTGGAGAAAATACAATGCTTGATTTAAAAAATATGAAAAAATCGGATTTCTATTATGATTTACCTGACGAGCTTATCGCTCAGCACCCTGTTGAGCCGAGAAACGCTTCCCGACTTCTTAAAGTTGACCGTGAAACAGGTGAAATCAGTCATAATCACTTTTATAACTTATGCGATTATCTGAAAAAAGGTGATTTGCTCATACTCAACGATTCACGAGTTCTGCCTGCAAGAATTTATGGTGAAAAGGCTGAAAACGGCTCATTTATTGAGTTCCTGCTTGTTGAACAGCGTGGAAATATGGAATGGGAAATTCTCTGTCGCCCGGGAAAAAAAGCTAAAATCGGAACGGAGTTTGTTTTCGGTAATGGAAAGCTTAGAGCTGTAATTACAGATATACTTGAGGACGGCAACCGAATTGCAAAGTTTGAATGTGAAGACAATTTCTTTGCAACACTTGATGAAATCGGACAGATGCCACTTCCACCATACATTACTGCAAAGCTTGAAGATAATGAACGCTATCAGACAGTATATTCAAACGAGCTTGGTTCATCCGCCGCACCTACTGCAGGCTTGCATTTCACAAAGGAAATGCTTGAAGAATTGAAAGAAAAAGGCGTGAAAATAGGCTATGTTACGTTACACGTTGGACTTGGAACATTCCGTCCTGTAAAGGAAGAAATGGTGCTTGACCACAAAATGCACCGTGAACACTACGACCTGCCACAGGAAACTGCTGACCTTATAAACAAGACAAAAGCTGAGGGTGGACGAGTTATTGCTGTTGGTACAACTTCCTGCAGAACACTTGAAAGTGTCGCAACATTCAACAACGGGAAGATAGTGCCTTGCGACGGATATACAGAAATTTTCATTTATCCGGGTTATGA
>DEPR01000023.1:1651-2102 GCA_002358895.1 Ruminococcus sp. UBA3387
TACGATAAGACAATGAACGCATATAAAACGGCTGTTGAGGAAAAATACAGATTTTTCAGCTTCGGCGACAGTATGTGCATATTATAAGGAGGCAATTATGGAGCTTAACAGCTTTTTCAAAAGCATTATTGACGCAGATTTACAGCCTGTTGTAATATGCAACAATCAGCACGATATTGTATATATGAATCCTGCTGCCGTAAAGCGTTATGAAAAAAACGGTGGAGATAAACTGGTCGGAAGGTCCATTCTGGATTGCCACAATGAAAAATCAGGTGCAATGATAAAAAAGGTTGTAGACTGGTTTTCGGCTGATAAGAATAACAACTGTATTTACACCTTCCATAACAAGCAGGACAATCGTGATGTGTATATGGTTGCTCTGAGGGATGACGATGGCAGACTCATAGGTTATTATGAAAAGCACGAAAGCAGAAAGTCTGAGACTATG
>DEPR01000023.1:2280-5837 GCA_002358895.1 Ruminococcus sp. UBA3387
TTAAATACAATCCCGATAAAGATTATCTCGTAATTGTGGGCGATATTCTTGAGCACTGGAGCAATAATATCAACACTTTGAAATATGTTTACAAACTCAGCAGAAACGATAAAGTATACTGCCTGCTGGGTAATAACGATACCTTTTCTGCAAGAATGGCTTTCAGCTATCCTTATAAAAGATTTTCAGAGAAATTCTATATCAGCAAGTATGGCATTGATAATGCTTTTCTACAGATGGCAAAAAGTGTGGGGTATGATTACTGTACTGAGGAAAACTGGCTTGATATAAGAAAAGCTGTGCTTTCCGAATACGGTAAGGAACTTGAATTTCTGCGTAATTTGCCTGTATGTCTTGAAACGGATAATTATGTTTTTGTTCACGCAGGACTTGAAAACAGACCTGACTGGAGAAACACAGATGAAAATTATGCAATAACTGTACCCTGGTTTATGCGTAAAGAAAATCCAACTGATAAATGGCTTGTTGTAGGACACTTTCCTACTTATAATTATAAGCGTTCCGAAACTACAAATCTGCCTATAGTTGACAGCAAAAAGAAAATGATAGCTATTGATGGTGGCCTGGGTATAAAAACTGCTTGTCAGATGAATTTCTTTATCATAAACAAAGACGGTGATAACTATTCCCACGAGGTTGTATGGGATGCACCTTTTGAAAAGAAGGTCGTTAAAGAGGATTTTTCCTGCGACTTAAAGCCTTTATACGTTGACTGGAGTAATCAGGATATGGTTATTCTTGATGAAAAGGACGGAATAGTTCATCTCCGTGATAATGTTACGGGTAATGAGGGGTATATTCCGAAACGTGAGGCGTATGAATTTGACGGAGCTATTCACGTTTATCAGTTTTTATCATCATTCCCCACTGTTCAAAAAGGTCAGCAGGTTTATTTCTGCAACGAGGACAACGATATGGCACTTGTTATCACAAAAGATGCTGTGGTAGGCTGGCTGCCTAAAAGGATTTTAAAATAAAGGAGAACATAATGTTTACACTTTTAAAACAAGAAGGTAATGCACGTCGAGGTGAATTCAAAACTGTTCACGGTACAATTCAGACACCTGTATTTATGAACGTTGGTACAGCTGCTGCAATTAAAGGTGGTATTTCTTCAATAGACCTGGCAAATGAACTTAAATGTCAGGTTGAGCTTTGCAACACTTATCATCTTCACGTCAGACCGGGAGATGAACTTATATACAAAATGGGTGGGCTTCACAAGTTTATGAACTGGAACAAGCCTATTCTTACAGACAGTGGTGGATTTCAGGTATTTTCTCTGGCCAAGCTGCGTAGAATTAAAGAAGAAGGGGTATACTTCAATTCCCACGTTGACGGTCGCAAGATTTTTATGGGGCCTGAAGAAAGTATGCAGATTCAGTCTAATCTTGCATCCACCATTGCTATGGCTTTTGACGAATGTGTCGAAAACCCTGCTGAGCATTCATACTCAAAGGCTTCCTGTGAAAGAACCACACGCTGGCTTAACAGATGCGTTGACGAGATGAAACGCCTTAATTCACTTGAAAGTACCATTAACCCCAATCAGATGCTTTTTGGTATCAACCAGGGCTGTACTTATGATGATTTGCGTATTGAGCATATGAAAGCTATTCGTGAAATTGACTACTGTAGTGGCTTTGCTATCGGTGGTCTGGCGGTAGGTGAACCAACAGAGGTTATGTACCACATAATTGAGCAGGTTGAGCCGTTTATGCCAAAGGATAAGCCAAGATATCTTATGGGTGTCGGAACACCAACAAATATCATTGAAGCTGTTTACAGAGGTGTTGACTTCTTTGACTGTGTTATGCCAAGCCGTAACGCACGGCACGCAACAGTATTTACCTGGAATGGCATTATGCACGCTAAAAATCAGCGTTATGAACTTGACGACCGACCACTTGACCCTGAGTGCGACTGCCCTACCTGCCGTAATTTCTCACGTTCATACATTCGTCATCTGTTCAAGGCTGATGAACAGCTTGCAGGACGACTTGCAGTACAGCACAATCTGTATTTTTACAATACACTTATGGAAAAAATCCGTGAGACATTGGATAACGGTACTTTTGAACAATTCAGGAACAAGTATTCACCACTTCTTGCATCAAAGCTTGAGGACTGATACTGAAAGGACAACGATATGCAATTAGTTGAACTGCTACTGCTGGCTATAGGCTTGTCAATGGACGCTTTTGCCGTTTCTGTTACAAACGGTTTATGTACACGAAAGTCAAAACTAAAAAGTGCATTGGCTTGTGGCTTGTGCTTTGGTTTATACCAGGGGGCTATGCCTACAATCGGATTTGCCCTGGGCAAAACATTTGCATCACTTATAACAAGTATAGACCATTATATCGCATTTATTCTGCTGGGCTTTATCGGTGGCAAAATGCTTATTGACGGAATAAAAAATGAAGATGAGCTGTCCTGCGACATAAAGGGGCTTACTTTGGGGCTGCTTATGGTGCAGGGTGTTGCAACAAGTATTGACGCACTTGCTGTTGGTGTAAGCTTTGCTGCTCTTTCAGTAAACATTGTAAGTGCTGCTGCATTTATCTGCTGTGTTACATTTGCGTTCAGCTTTGTGGGATATTTCATCGGCACTAAATTCGGCACTATGCTTAATAACAAGGCACAGATTTTGGGAGGAGTTATCCTAATCGGAATCGGTATAAAAATATTTGTTGAGCATATGTTTTTTTAAAACAATACAGGAAGTAAAAATATGAACAGATTAGTTATATTTGATTTGGACGGAACTTTAGTTAATTCAATATATGACCTTGCAGATTCAGTAAACTCATCGCTGACTGAGCTTGGTTATCCTGAACACGATGTTGAGGACTTTTATCAGTTTGTAGGAGACGGCACCTTGAAGCTGGCTGAAAGATCATTACCTGAAAATGCACGAAACAAAGAAGAGATAACCAGGTTACATAAACTTTTCTCAGAGCGTTATCAAAAAAACTGTCTTAACAAAACCAGACCTTACGACGGAATGATCAATACGCTTATTTTGTTGAAGCAAGCAGGAATTAAATGTGCTGTTGCAACCAACAAGCCTGATAAATTTGCAAAACAGATTATCAATGAGTTGTTTGGTGAATGTACTTTTGATTTGGTAATCGGTAAGAGAGACGGAGTGCCTGCCAAGCCTGACCCACAGATTATTACCGAAATATTATCTACACTTGATGTTACAAAAGACAACTGTTTATATGCAGGAGACTCTGATGTTGATGTTATAACTGCTCACAACGCCGGTATAAAATGTATAGGCTGTGCGTGGGGATTTCGTGGTGTACAGGAGCTTGAAAATGCAGGTGTTGATTTTCTTGCGTTTGAACCGATGGACATTTCACATATTTCAGGAGTTTATTTTTATTAAAGCAAAGAGGTGATAATATGCCATTATATGAATATCCACAGCCGATGGACAGGCAGTCAAGGCAGTTAAAAGCCATTCAGGATTTAGATGAACACAGGAAGATGCAAAAGAATATGTATAAAAATCTTATTCTTGCTGC
>DEPR01000023.1:5926-11899 GCA_002358895.1 Ruminococcus sp. UBA3387
TTGGAAATATTATCACTGCTATTCTTTTGTATAATGTTTCTGCTCTTTCAAGAGATGCAAAGATTTACACTAAAATTTATGATGACAGGCTTGAGCATTGTCAGGGAAATCCTCTCAACAAAAGCCATACTTATATTACGTTTTATTATGAGGATGCAGTTGAGTCTTTTCAGGACAGTAATGGCAATTTAATCGTTAAGCTTAAAGATAATTACAGAACAGAAGCATATCTTGAAAACGAAAAAGAAAAAAAAGAATTGTTTCTTAAAGATAATCTGCTTAAACTAAAGTTTCAGGACACAAAGGCAAAATTGTTTCTGATTAATAATCTGTATGAACAGATAAAATATCCTCACAAAGAATATAATATAATTGAAGATGAGGAAGATGAAGACGACAAATGGGACCCGTTGCACAAGCACGGGCTGTAAATGTAAAATTTGTATGAACTGCTTGCAAGTTATAATTGAATATGATATACTAAATCTAAACACGATGACCAAGAGAGTAAGCCGATTTAATGAATTCCAGAGAGAGTGGCAACGCATTGCGTTTTCTGTAAGCTGACTTATTTCAAAATCTGCCGAAGTTCACTTGCGAGTGGTTATGCCGAATTACAGTAAGCATAAACGTCAATCTGCGTTAAAGATACGGGAGTGTTGGCTCTTAGGCTAATAGGTGGTATAAGCAAGATTTATGTCTTGTCCTGATTAGTTCGGGACAAGGCTTTTTTATTTATAAAGATTGTCCACAAAAAATGAAAGGATTGAATGAAAATGAAAGAACAGCTGAAAAGCATTGAAATCCGTGCTAAAGAAGAGCTGGAGAAAATCTCAGACCCGAAACTTCTTGAAGATTTCAGAGTAAAGTTTTTGGGCAAAAAAGGTGAAATCACAGGTATATTAAAACAGATGGGCAAGCTTTCTGCAGAAGAAAGACCAATTATCGGTCAGCTTGCAAACTCTGTTCGTGCTGACATTGAAAATGCCATTGCTCAGCGTCAGGCTGAAATCAAATCCGCACTTGCATCAAAACGTCTTGCATCAGAAACTATTGACGTTACACTTCCCGGTAAGGAGCAGAAAATCGGTAAGCCTCATCCACTGAACGCAGTACTTAAAGAGGTTGAAGAAGTATTTCTCGGTATGGGATTTGACATTGTTGAAGGTCCCGAGGTTGAAACAGACCACTACTGCTTTGAAGCACTGAATATGCCTAAGCATCACCCTGCAAGAGATACTCAGGACACTTTCTATATCAACGAAAATGTTGTTCTCAGAACTCAGACTTCAAGCGTACAGATTCGTACAATGGAAAAGATGAAGCCACCAATCAGAATTATCTCACCCGGCAGAGTTTATCGTTCTGACGCAGTTGACGCTACCCACTCACCTCTTTTCCATCAGATTGAGGGCCTTGTTATTGATAAGGGTATCACAATGAGTGATTTGAAAGGTACACTTGAATTACTTATGAAACGTCTTTACGGCGAGGACGCTAAAATCAGACTTCGTCCACACCACTTCCCATACACAGAGCCATCTGCTGAAGTTGACCTTATGTGCTTCAACTGCCACGGCAAGGGCTGTTCAATGTGCAAGAATGAAGGCTATGTTGAGCTTCTCGGTGCCGGTATGGTTCACCCTAAGGTTCTTGAAGGCTGTGGAATTGACCCTGACGTTTACAGCGGTTTTGCATTCGGTATAGGTCTTGAACGTATCACTATGGGCAGATACAGCATTAATGATATGCGTCTGCTCTATGAAAACGATATGAGATTTCTCGGTCAGTTTTAATCGGTAAGGAGGTTTTAATATGGATTTGTCAATGAAATGGCTTGCAGACTATGTTGACTGTGGCTGTGATATAAAAGAATTTTGTGCAGGAATGACAATGTCAGGCTCTAAGGTTGAAAGCTTTGAGGCCGAAGGCGAAGAAATCTCCAATGTTGTTGTAGGTAAGCTTCTCGAAGTTGTTCCTCATCAGGACTCTGACCATCTTGTTGTATGTCAGGTGGACGTAGGAGGAGAAGCACCTATTCAGATTGTAACAGGTGCACCTAATGTTTCAGCAGGTGATTATGTTCCTGTTGCACTTCACGGTTCTACACTTCCAGGTGGAATTAAGATTAAAAAAGGTAAGCTGAGAGGCGTTGAAAGCAACGGTATGCTCTGCTCTCTGGGTGAGCTTGGTCTTACAGTAAACGACTTCCCTTACGCTATTGAAGACGGCATTTTCCTTTTGGGAGATGACTGCGACCTTACTCTCGGTAAAGATATTAAAGAAGCAATCGGACTTAACGACACAAAGGTTGAATTTGAAATCACTTCAAACAGACCTGACTGTATGTCTGTACTTGGTCTTGCCCGTGAAGCTGCTGCAACATTTAACGTACCATTCAATGTTAAGACACCTGAATACAAGGGTATTGACGAAAATATAAATGAAATGCTCTCAGTTAAGGTTGAAAACAAGGAGCTTTGCCCAAGATATATGGCAGGTATCGTTAAAAACGTAAGAACAAAGCCATCGCCACGTTGGCTGAGAGAAAGACTTCGTGCTTGCGGTGTGCGTCCTATCAACAATTTTGTAGACATCACAAACTTTGTAATGCTTGAATATGGTCATCCAATGCACGCATTCGACCTGCGTTATGTTGACGGCAATTCAATTATTGTGCGAAATGCTAAGGCTGGCGAAAAAATTACTACTCTTGACGGCATTGAACGTGAGCTTTCTGAAGAAATGCTGGTTATTGCTGATGCCAACAAGCCTGTTGCAGTTGCGGGTGTAATGGGTGGCGAATACAGCGGAATTATGGAAGATACTACTACTGTTGTATTTGAGTCAGCTTGCTTTGACGGTGCATCTGTCAGAACAACAGCAAAGAAGCTTGGAATGAGAACCGAAGCTTCTGCAAGATATGAAAAAGGTCTTAACCCTAACAATGCTTATGACGCACTTATGAGAGCATTCCAGCTTGTTGAAGAGCTTGATGCAGGTGATGTTGTTAAGACCGTTATTGACGCTGATTATGGCAGCAAGGAACACGCAACTGTTGATTTTGACCCTGATTGGATAAATAACTTTCTCGGCACAGATATTCCTGAAGCTGAAATGGTTGAATATCTCACACGTCTTGGTTTTGAAATCAATGACGGCAAGGTTATATCACCATTCTACAGAATTGACATAGAATGCAAGGCAGATATTGCAGAAGAAGTTGCAAGAATCTATGGCTATGATAATCTTCCCGGTACTTTGATAGCAGGCGTTGCCGAAGCTAAAAAGACACCTGTACAGAAGTTTGAGGAATCCGTTGTTAATGCTATGCTTTCAATGGGTGTAAACCAGATTTCTACTTTCTCTTTCGTTTCACCTAAATATTTTGATAAAATCAATCTTCCAAAGGACTCAAAGCTGAGAAATACTGTAGTTATCACAAACCCACTGGGTGAAGATACAAGTGTTATGAGAACTACAATTCTGCCATCAGTTTGCGAGGTTCTTTCAAGAAACTACAACTACAGAAACGCTGAATGTGCTGTTTTTGAGCTTGCAAATGAATATATTCCGATCGAAGGAGAAATTCTCCCTGTTGAGCCTCATCGCCTTGGTATAGGTATGTATGGAAGTGATGATGTAGATTTCTACAGTATCAAGGGTATCGTTGAAGGACTTATGGACAAGCTTGGTGCTAAAAATGTTGAATTCGACAGACCTGATGAAAATACAATTTTTGATGAAGTTGCTTCATTCCACCCAGGCAGAGTTGCTGTTGTTAAGGTTGACGGAGTTGAAATGGGTATTTTCGGTGAACTTCACCCAGATGTACTTGATAACTATTCAATCGGTACAAGAGCTTATGCAGGTAAAATTAATGTAACAGAGCTTATTGGCAGTTGTGAGCCTCAAAAGACTTACAAGCCTCTGCCTAAGTTCCCTGCTACAACACGAGACCTTTCACTTATCTGTGATGATGACGTGCCTGTAGCTAAAATCGAAAAGGCTATAAAGGGTGCAGTAGGCAGTATTCTTGAAAAGGTAACTTTGTTTGACGTATACAAAGGTAAGCAGATTGAAGAAGGCAAAAAGTCAGTTTCATATTCAATTTCAATGAGATCACACGACGGTACTCTCACAGATGAGCAGGCTGACAAGGCTATGAACAAAGCACTTAAAGCACTTGAGGAAATAAATGTTTCGTTAAGAGTGTAAATAAACTGCCTCTGACTTTGTGTAAATTGTATGAAAATTTTAAAAGGGGCTTGTTATTTTCAAATAAATGAGTTATAATAATTATGTTGATATAACAGGCATAGATTTTTTGACGAGGAGATGAGCTTATGCTGGAACGCACAATGGAATTTTCAGTACCACACGACAAGGATAGTGAGCTGAAAAGAAATCTTACGGTTATTTATGACGCTTTGAAAGAAAAGGGCTATAACCCGATTAACCAGATTGTTGGTTATATTCTTTCTGAAGACCCGACGTACATAACAACATACAACAATGCAAGAAGCTTAATCCGTCATATTGACAGAGACGAACTATTACAGGAATTAGTTAAGTCTTATCTTCAGGCATAATAAATCAGGCAGAAAGTGAAGTTTCGCTTTCTGCCTTTTTATAAAGTGAGGTTAATATGTTCAAAAAATTATTTTCTCTTTATTCTGCAACAATTCTGGCTTTTACTTTAACTATACCTGCATTTGCTGAAACAACCTATCGTACTGTTTCGGTTGATGCTCCTCCTAAGTTGCTTATTCTCGGCGACTCTATAGCTTCGGGCTATGGACTTGAAGGATATGATATGGGAAAAGAAAGCTGTAATTCCTACGGGAACCAGCTGGCATCACTATATAATGAAGCTCTTGACGGTATGACAGACTTCAGGCTTGATAATCTTGCCATTGACGGTCAGACTTCAACCGAACTGTTGCAAAGGCTAAACAATGGTCTGTACGATGAACAGCTGAAACACGCAGATGTTGTTGTTCTCTCAATCGGCGGAAATGACCTGCTGAGTGTTCTTTGGAACGCCTTTGAAAAACACAAGGACAAGGAAAATCTGAATATAAAAGAGCTTTACAACACACTTGTTGGTCTCAATGGAGATATTAACAACATTCTCGATACTTTTGAAAGCAATCTTGTTGAAATAGCGTCTCTTATCGACAACAGAAGTGAGGCTGTGCTGGTTGTTCAGACACTTTATAATCCATTTAATCAGATGAATGACAAGATACCTGTAAAGGACTTTACAGAAGAAAAGATTATCGGGCTTAATGAAGTTATCACCACACACAAAGATGATGATAAAATCGGATATGTTGTAGCTGATGTCCACGCTGAATTTGTTGATAAAGCCAATGAACTGACAAACATCACAAAGCTTGACATTCACCCTAATCAAGATGGGCATAACCTTATTTTTCAGGTAGTTGACAAGGCTATAAGAACTCAGGAGTATAGTTATACTGAAGCTATAGAAAGCCAGCCCGTTGTTGCAAACATTGTAGAAAAAGGAAACGACAAACTGCTTTTTGCGCTTATAGGATTTCTTGCAATTCTTGCAACGATTGTAATAATTATATTCAGAATTAAATCTACAAAACGAAAGGACTCTTGATATGAAATTAATGATTGCTTCCGACATTCACGGCTCTGCATACTACTGTCAGAAAATGATTGATGCTTTTCACCAGCAGAATGCTGACAAGCTTTTGCTTTTAGGTGATATTCTCTATCACGGGCCACGAAATGACCTGCCGAAAGATTATAACCCAAAGGCTGTCATTGAAATGCTCAACCCCTTGAGAGATAAGCTGATGTGTGTTCGTGGCAACTGTGATTGTGAAGTGGACCAGATGGTGCTTGACTTCCCTGTTCTTGCTGACTATGCTATGCTTTACGTTGACGGTGTAACCATATTCGCAACTCACGGACATACTCACAACTGTGATAATC
>DEPR01000023.1:12072-13878 GCA_002358895.1 Ruminococcus sp. UBA3387
TGATTATGGATAACGGAGAATTCAGCTTTTTCTCATTAAAATAAGCCGAATTTTTCAATTCGGCTCACGACTGTATTCGATTAGGATACAGTTTTTTTATTCTATTGTTGCAGAAATACCGTTTATAGATATTTCAGGGTCATCCAGGTCGATTACAAGGCAGTTTCTTCCGTCAATCACCTGTGTTCTGACTTTATCTATTGCCTCTTTTTTTATGTTTACAGTAATACTCGGCACAGTTACTACTGTCTTTTTATCTATAAGATTTACAGCTGTCAGTGGCTTATCCCCCATAGCAGTTTCATAAACTTTAGGAAGATGCTCCAGCTTTTCCTGACTTACACCCGACTCCCAGAGAATTGATGAAAGCTTATTTCGGTCAATAGTTGGCATTTCAGTTTCGTGACTGTTCTGGTCAACTACTTCCTGTATTTTCTCGTTTACAGTTGTAATCATAGAATAATCAAGCTCATCAGCAACGACATTGTTGAGAATAGCGTGAAATGTAGCCTTTTCAGAATGGCAGGACATTACAAACTCACATCCAAGAAGCTCGTCAACTATTGATGTATTAGGCTTTTTCGGCGTCTTTGTGTAATACATAACGCTGTTTACATCGGCAGTTCTGTCGCTGAAAACAGGAAAAAGAAAACCATCTGACGGCATTTCAACTATTCTGTCGCCGTTTGGCTTCTTTGCGATTTCATTGCTTGCCTCATTATACACAAGTCCGTCAATTCGCAGATTTACAGGACAAATAGCAGTAATTATGAAATTATAATCTTCATCAGCAACATCTGTCATTTCATCATTCTTGTTCTTTTTAAGCACGCTGTATGTACAATGGGCAGTAAATATGGCATAAGTAGAAACATACTCAGTTTTTTCAACAATAGTGTTCAAAAACTTATCAGCAATCTCATCATCTTTAAGCTTGCTTTTAAGGACGTCATAGAAAAACGCCTGAGCACCGCCTTCATTGTATGCTTCTTTCGGGAACTGATACTCCCTCAGATTTCTGCCAATCTGACCGCTAAGCACTTTTCTCAGAATAATCATTATCAACTCGGCTTCTTCCTGAGGCATTGTATTATAAAGTCTGTTGGATTTATATTTAATGTTCTTCTCTGCGTCAACAAACGCTGAAACAACGTGGTTTACTGTAAAAAATCCACATTCATCAGAGAAATTCTTCTTGATTTCAGCTATTTCTTTTTTGTTCATTGCTTATCCTCCAAAAATGTTATAACTTAATTATTATATCACTTAATGAGATTTTTTGCAACAAAAACAGATTAAATATTGCTTAAATTAAAGCAAACAACGCAAAAAAGCTTACAAGATATCTGCACCTCGTCTCCCATATCAGCAGGAAGCCAAATAGTCCGATGAGGCATATTTTCAGTACAAAGCTTTCTGACAGGACATCATTTTTATCTTTTCTTTTTTCGTAAAAGCCCTGCAGTATTTTAAAAAGCAAAGAAAAATGCAAAACAGTGGTTATTGCGACAAAAGGAATGCTGTTTAAAAATTTGCTGTTTTCGTTATAATACGGCACCATATACGAACCGTTGCTCCAGGTATAGCCGATTTTTTTCAGTGTATGCACTGTAAAGCCGATAACGCCCTGTTTTTCAAGCTTCTCACAAAGTCTGTCCACATCAGCAGAAATTTTATTTTCATACCCTTCAAAGCTTTTGGTATAGTAAAAATCCTCAGTGTTATACCCACCATTTCCGTCTGCACTCATCATCACCCAATGAATTTTGGGGAACTCATACATATTCTTTTCTTCTTTTGAGATTT
>DEPR01000069.1:0-3633 GCA_002358895.1 Ruminococcus sp. UBA3387
CTATGTGCCAAGTAAGGATGTTTATATCGAAAAGGATAGCTCCGTGAATGACGAAATAGATAAGCTAAGGAACTCGGCTACAACAGCTATTGCCGAGCGTAGAGACGTTATAATAGTTGCATCGGTTTCCTGTATCTACTCTCTGGGAGACCCTGAGGAATATAAGTCGATGGTAGTGTCTGTGCGTAAGGGTATGGAAAAATCAAGAGAAGTCCTTGTTGCACAGCTTGTTGGCATCCAGTATGAAAGAAATGATGTGAATTTCACAAGAAATAAGTTCCGTGTCCGTGGAGATGTGGTGGAGATATATCCTGCCAATTCTACCGATACAGCCTTGAGAGTTGAGTTTTTCGGCGATGAAATCGAACGTATAAGTGAGATAAATGTTATTACCGGTGAGGTGCTGAGACACCTTAATCACGTTGCAATTTTCCCTGCAAGCCATTATATCGTTGGCAGAGAAAAAATGCGTGAAGCTATCGAGGAAATAAAAGAAGAACTTGACGAGCGTATAAAATATTTCAAGGACAGGGATATGCTTATTGAAGCACAGCGAATTGCCCAGCGTACCAATTATGATATGGAAATGCTGGAGGAAGTAGGCTTTTGCTCAGGTATCGAGAACTATTCAAGAGTACTTGCGAGACGTCCGAAGGGTGCAATTCCTTATACACTTCTTGACCATCTGCCTGATGATTTTTTACTTATCGTGGACGAGTCCCATGTGTCCTTGCCACAGGTGAGGGGAATGTATGCAGGAGACAGAGCAAGAAAGGAAACTCTGATTGAATATGGCTTCCGTCTGCCGTCAGCTCTGGATAACAGACCACTGACTTTTGATGAGTTTTATGACCACGTCAATCAGGCAGTGTTTGTTTCAGCTACTCCGGGTCCTATCGAGAAAGAAAAATCACAGCAGATTGTTGAACAGCTGATTCGTCCAACAGGGCTTCTTGACCCTGAAATTTCCGTAAGACCGACTGAGGGGCAGATTGAGGATTTGCTGTCTGAAATCAATAAGCGAATTGAGAAAAACGAGCGAGTGCTGGTTACAACTCTGACAAAGAAAATGGCAGAGGACCTGACAACATATCTTAAGAGCTTTGGTATTGCCGTAAGATATATGCATCACGATGTTGATACAATTGAGCGTATGGAACTTATCCGTGATTTGCGTCTGGGAGAGTTTGATGTGCTTGTGGGAATTAACCTGCTGAGAGAGGGGCTTGACCTGCCTGAGGTGTCGTTGGTTGCTATACTTGATGCAGATAAAGAAGGCTTTCTGCGTTCGGAAAGCTCACTTATCCAGACAATCGGCAGAGCCGCACGAAATGCTGAGGGTAAGGTTATAATGTATGCCGATTCGGTTACACGTTCAATGGAGCTGGCAATTACCGAAACGGAACGTCGCCGTGAGCTTCAGATGAAATTCAACGAAGAACACGGTATAGTGCCAAAGACGATTAAGAAGGATATCCGTGATGTAATAGAGATTTCATCCAAGGAAGAAGTGGAGTATACTGCACGACAGAAAACAAAGCTTTCAAAGCGTGAAACTGAGGAGCTTATCAATAAGCTGACCAAACAGATGAAAGAAGCTGCAAAAATGCTTGAGTTTGAGCACGCAGCATTTTTAAGAGATAAAATAGCAGAACTCAGAGGAGAGAAATAATGCAAAGCAATGAAATAATAATTAAAGGAGCAAGGGAGCATAACCTTAAGAATGTTGACCTGACAATTCCAAGAGATAAGCTGATTGTGCTGACTGGACTTTCAGGCTCAGGTAAGTCATCTCTTGCATTTGATACAATTTTTGCAGACGGACAAAGACGATATATGGAGTCTCTTTCGTCCTATGCAAGACAGTTTTTAGGGCAGATGGAGAAGCCTGATGTTGATTCAATTACGGGACTTTCTCCTGCTATCTCAATCGACCAGAAAACCACGTCCAAAAACCCACGTTCAACGGTTGGTACAGTTACTGAGATTTATGACTACCTGCGTCTGTTGTATGCGAGAATAGGTGTGCCTCATTGTCCCGTATGTGGCAAGGAAATCCGTCAGCAGACAGTGGACCAGATTGTTGATAAGGTTCTTGAATTGCCTGTGGGTACAAAAATTCAGCTCCTTGCACCAATCGTCAGAGGCAGAAAAGGTGAACATACAAAAGAGCTTGAACAGGCAAGAAAATCAGGCTATGTCCGAGTTAGAATAGATGGGCTGACCTATGATTTGTCTGAGGAAATAAAAATTGAAAAGAACAAAAAGCATACTATAGAAATTGTGGTTGACCGACTTGTGGTGAAACCTGAGATAAAATCAAGATTGACTGACAGTATTGAAATTGTGTCAGGACTTACAGGTGGACTTCTGACAGTGGACGTAATTGACGGTGAGGAAATGCATTTCTCACAGAATTATTCCTGCCCTGAGCATAACATTTCAATCGAAGAGCTTGCACCGAGAATGTTTTCGTTCAATAATCCCTTTGGTGCTTGTGAAAAATGCACAGGTCTTGGGGTGTTCAAAAAGATTGATCCAAAGCTGATTGTTCCTAATAAAGAGCTTTCAATCAGACAGGGTGCAATCAAAGCAAGTGGATGGAACAATCTTGACGAAAATTCTATAGCTATGATGTATTATAAAGCAATTTCCGAAACCTATGGAATTTCACTTGATGAACCTGTGAAAAACCTTGACCCTGATGCACTTGATATTTTCTTGTACGGTACACAGGGACAGAAAATGAAGCTGTCAAGAGCTACAGGTGTCTTTAAGGCTGAATATATGGGAGATTTTGAAGGCGTAGTTAATAACCTTGAACGTCGCTATGCCGAGTCAACAAGTGAGTATTCAAAAGCCGATATCGAAAGCTGTATGAGCGATGAAAAATGTCCGACCTGCCACGGCGAGAGACTGAAAAAAGAAAGCCTTTCGGTTACAGTCGGAGGGCTGAATATCAGCGAGCTTACACATCTGTCTGTTGTGGATGCACTTGAGTTTTTTGATAAACTTGAGCTGACAGACCGTGAACGCCTTATCGGCGAAAGAATTATAAAGGAAATCAAGGAACGCCTTGGCTTCCTTAAAAGTGTAGGTCTTGAATATCTCACATTGTCCCGTTCAAGTGGTACACTCTCGGGAGGCGAAAGCCAGCGTATCAGACTTGCAACCCAGATTGGCTCATCACTTATGGGTGTGCTTTATATATTGGACGAGCCGTCTATAGGTTTGCATCAGCGTGATAATGATAAGCTTATTGCTACGCTGAAAAGGCTCCGTGATTTGGGGAATACCCTGATTGTAGTTGAACACGACGAAGATACAATGCGGAATGCCGACTTTATTGTGGACGTTGGTCCCGGGGCTGGTGTCCACGGTGGTGAAATTGTATGTGCAGGCAGCATTGACGATATAATGAAGTGTAAGAACTCTGTTACAGGTCAGTATCTGAGCGGTAAGAAATCTATTCCTGTGCCTGAAAAGAGAAGAAAGGGCAACGGAGAGTTCCTTACTGTCAAGGGTGCAAAACAGAACAACCTGAAAGATGTTACAGTTAAAATCCCACTTGGAACATTTACCTGTGTAACTGGAGTTTCAGGCAGTGGTAAATCTTCGCTTGTAAATGAAATT
>DEPR01000069.1:3714-3989 GCA_002358895.1 Ruminococcus sp. UBA3387
TTCAAAGAAATCCTTGGCGTTGAAAATCTTGATAAAGTAATTGACATCGACCAGTCGCCAATCGGTAGAACCCCACGTTCAAATCCTGCAACATATACAGGTGTTTTCACCGATATCCGTGAGCTTTTTGCGTCAACAAATGAGGCTAAAATGAAAGGCTACAGTGCAGGCAGATTTTCCTTTAATGTAAGAGGTGGACGTTGCGAAGCTTGCGAAGGCGACGGTATCCTGAAAATTGAAATGCACTTTTTACCTGATGTCTATGTGCCTTGTGA
>DEPR01000069.1:4112-4471 GCA_002358895.1 Ruminococcus sp. UBA3387
AAAATCAAAAGAAAGCTGGAAACCTTGTATGAGGTAGGTCTGGGCTATATCAAAATCGGTCAGCCTGCAACAACACTTTCAGGTGGTGAAGCACAGCGTGTAAAACTTGCAACAGAGCTTTCAAAGCGTTCAACAGGTAAGACAATCTATATCCTCGATGAGCCGACAACAGGACTTCATTCAGCCGATGTCCATAAGCTGATTGAAGTGCTTCAGAAGCTTGCAGACGCAGGAAATACGGTGCTTGTCATCGAGCATAACCTTGATGTAATCAAAACAGCCGATTATATTATCGACTTAGGTCCCGAGGGCGGACAAAATGGTGGCGAGGTAGTTGCAACAGGCACACCTGAGGAAGT
>DEPR01000069.1:4555-7820 GCA_002358895.1 Ruminococcus sp. UBA3387
AGTTAAGAATATGTAGGGGCTGATGCCCAATCAGCCCGTAAAAATTATATTTGTTTAATTTCTATAAGGGAGTCGGCTGACTCCCTTTTTGTTGTCAAAAAGCTGAAAATGTGATATGATTAATAAAACGAAAGGAGAATTGCTATGACCTTTATTTCAGAACATTTCAAGATAATATTAATATTATTTTTATTGTTTAATATTATTACCTTTTTTACATATGGAATAGATAAATATAAGGCAATCAGAGATAAGTGGCGTGTGCCTGAAAGCACATTGATTATACTTGCGTTGGTAGGTGGCTCGGTAGGTGCGTTGCTTGGTATGAAAGTGTTTCGCCATAAAACAAAGCATCCGAAATTCTATATCGGCGTACCACTTATACTTGTTTTGCAAATTGTATCAATCGGATTTATCTTGTGGAAATTCAGATAAGAGGTGAATATGGCTGTAAAATATAAAAACATCTGTCAGGGAATGTTCAAATCACGTCCTAACAGATTTATTGCGAATGTTGAAATAGACGGTGAGTTGACCACCGTTCACGTTAAAAATACAGGTCGATGTAAAGAGCTTTTAACACAGGATGCAACGGTCTATCTTGAAAAGTCCGATAATCCCAGCAGAAAAACAGCCTACGACCTTGTGGCTGTACAGAAAGGTAAAAGGCTTATTAATATGGATAGTCAGATTCCAAATAAGGCGGTTGAAGAATGGATAAGATCAGGTGGACTGCTGGGCAAAAATCCTTTGGTGAAAGCCGAATCTACTTTTGGCAAATCACGTTTTGATTTTTATGTAGAATCTGAAAATTCGTGTAGAAAAGCTTATGTTGAAGTAAAAGGCTGTACCCTTGAAAATGATGGAGTGTGTATGTTTCCCGATGCACCAACCGAGCGTGGTGTGAAACATATAAAAGAGCTTGCAGAATGTGTGAAATCGGGATATGAAGCATATATTATTTTCTTGATTCAGATGAATAACGTTAAGTATTTTACACCGAATTATGAAACCCATAGGGCGTTTGGTGAAGCACTGAAAGACGCACAAAAAAAGGGAGTTACAATTCTTGCTTTTGACAGCATTGTAACTCCTGATAGTATTGGGTTGAATAAGCCTGTTGAGATAAGGCTCTAACCCTGCCAGCCACCGTCAACACGAAGAACCTGTCCGTTGATATAGCTTGCATCATCTGACGCCAAAAATCTGACTGTCTTTGCAACATCAGCAGGTGTTCCGAGTCGGCTTGCAGGTATTTCATTGATTATTTCAGCAACATCATCTGAACTGAGATGTGAGTTCATCGGCGTGTCAATATAGCCTGCCGAAACAGCGTTTACGTTAATGCCACTGGGGGCAACTTCCTTTGCAAGAGCCTTTGTAAAGCCAATAAGCCCTGCCTTTGAAGCAGAATATACAACCTCACAGGAAGCACCGAATTCACCCCAGACTGAGGTAATATTAACGATTTTACCCTGCTTTTTTGCAATCATATCAGGCAAAACGGCCTTTGAGCAAATCATAGCACCTGTGAGATTTATGTTAAGTATGTCAGCAAGCCTGTCGTCATTTATATCGGTAAAAAGCCCTATGTCTGAAACTCCTGCGTTGTTCACAAGAATTTCAACTGAGCCGAGATTTTCTTTTATGAGTGAAATTGCATCATATACGCTTTCAGCTCTTGAAAGGTCGCATTTTACAGCTAAAGCCGTGCCACCGTTTGAATTAATCTCGTTGGCTAAAGTAATAGCCCTTTCCTGATTTGAGTTGTATCCTATAGCCACAGGATAACCGATTTTGGCGAATTCTCGGCATATTTCACAGCCGATTGCACCTGAACCACCTGTAACGAAAACAACATTTTTCATATCTATCAGTCCTTATTTCATAATAAAATAATTATAGCATATTTATTGAATTTTTACAACAGGTGTGATATAATTGTTTGTAGCAATTATATTTCAGGAGGAAACTATGGATAATATAATAGAAAAGAAAAAATATGTGGGAAAAACTTTTTTAAAAGTCCTTGAAGTTGAGTTTTTCGGACTGTTTACATTTCTGTTTTTCTGGGCTTTTGCCAGCAGTATCGGTATAACCGCCAATATAATCTTCGGTATCGTGGGAATACTTATGTTATTTTGTATTATGGCAGATTTCGGGTTGAAAGTCGGAGAGCAGTGTAGTAATAAAGTGAAGCACCACGGTGCAACGCCCTGCAGAAACTTCGGCTATGCATTAGGTGCAGTAGCAATGACACCAAGCTATATCCTGCTTGGGGTGTTAATGCTTTCCAAAGGTGGTCTTATGGGAAACTTCCTGCCGTTTTATAAACTGCTTAATTCGTGTTTTTTCCCGATAATCGACCTGCTTGCACCAACAGCAGAAATCAGCGAAGCATCACCGTGGTTGTTTATTCTGATGCTGTTTGCACCATTGTTCTATCTTTTTTCAACAGCTATTGCATACAGATGGGGCTATGACCACGTTGATCTGAAAACAAAAATTATGTATAAGAATAAATAAAAAAAGGCTATCTCTGATGTTGAGATAGCCTTAATTTATGCTATTTTTTAAGTGCAGCGATTGATTCTTCAATCTTTGCCATCTTTTCCTGTGCCTTGGCGAGCTTAGCCTTTTCAGCTTCAATCAGCTTTTCAGGAGCCTTTGCAAGGAAGCCTTGGTTGTTCAGCTTTCCGTTAAGGAAATCAAGGTCTTTCTGCACAGCCTTTTTCTCCTTGTCAAGACGAGCCATTTCCTTTTCAACATCAATGATATCTGAAAGTGGAATGAAAATTCTTGCACAGTCTGTTACAACCGTTACGGAGTCAGGAATATCCCACTTGTCAGCAATTTCAACTTCTGATGCAGAAGCAAGACGTTCAAAGAACATAACGCCTGATTTGAAAATTTCCTGTTCAGCAGTTTCAATGTAAACCTTAGCCTTAACTGATGGTGGAACGTTCATACCTGTTCTTGTTGCACGAATACCCTTGATTGCGTCAATTATCTTTTCAAATTTAGCTTCGTCATCAGCATATGACAATGCCTCGTCATAAACAGGGAAGTCGCTTACCATAATAGCTGAGCCGTCGTTTACAAGAGCCTGCCAGATTTCCTCTGTGATAAATGGCATAAATGGGTGAAGAAGCTTGAGCATACCCTTCATTACCCAAACAAGTACTGTCTGTGCAGTAAGTGCAGTTTCGCCACCGGCAAGAATTCTTGGCTTTGTAAGCTCGATGTACCAGTCGCAGTAGATATC
>DEPR01000069.1:7963-8337 GCA_002358895.1 Ruminococcus sp. UBA3387
TTGAAATCTTCAGGAAGATTCATCATAATAAATCTTGATGCGTTCCATACCTTGTTAGCAAAGTTTCTGCTTGACTTAACCTTTTCCTCGATAAATCTCATATCGTTTCCTGGTGAGTTGCCTGTAGCAAGCATAAATCTTAAAGCGTCTGCACCATAGTTGTCAATTATCTCAAGTGGGTCAATACCGTTGCCAAGAGATTTTGACATCTTTCTGCCTTGTGCATCTCTTACAAGTCCGTGAATAAGGACTGTGTCAAAAGGCTTTTCGTTCATATTTTCAAGACCTGCAACAATCATTCTTGATACCCAGAACGGAATAATATCATAACCTGTTACAAGTGTGCTTGTAGGGTAGAAGTATTTCAGGTCTTC
>DEPR01000069.1:8415-8549 GCA_002358895.1 Ruminococcus sp. UBA3387
AACGGCCAGAGAGCTGATGAGAACCAGGTGTCAAGAGTGTCAGGGTCCTGACGCATTTCTTTTCCACATTTAGGACAAACAGCCTTGTCTTCCTTAGTAACTACCATTTCACCGCAGTCATCACAGTAGAATGC
>DEPR01000097.1:0-1138 GCA_002358895.1 Ruminococcus sp. UBA3387
ACATCGACCCGTCCGGATACTTTTATTCGTATAAAAAACGGAGATGGTAAATCCATCTCCGTAATTCATTGTAATTAAAGTTTAACAATCCAACCGAATTCATCAGGAATAGTACCCCACTGAATTCCTGTAAGTGTGTCATAAAGCATCTGAGAAACAGGACCGATTTTGTTGTCGCCTATTGTCATAATCTTGTCGCCCCATTTAAGATGTCCTACAGGAGAGATAACAGCAGCAGTACCAGTACCGAAAACCTCGTTGAGCTTGCCTTCGTCATAAGCCTTGGCAACTTCATCAATGGAAATTCTTCTTTCAGAAACCTTGTAGCCCTTCTTTTTGCAGATTTCAAGAGCAGATTTTCTTGTGATACCGGGAAGAATTGAGCCTGTAAGTGCAGGTGTGATAACCTCGCCGTCAATTACAAAGAAAATGTTCATTGCACCAACTTCTTCAATGTACTTCTGTTCAACGCCGTCAAGCCAGAGTACCTGCTCGTAGTCCTGTTCGTGAGCCTCCTCCTGACCCTTGAGTGAGATAGCATAGTTGGCAGCAGTCTTTACAAAACCTGTACCGCCTCTTACAGCTCTTACATAGTTCTTTTCAACGTAAATCTTTACAGGGTTAAGACCTGTTGAGTAGTAAGCCCCTGATGGTGAAAGAATAATCATAAAGAGATAATGGTCAGCAGGCTTAACACCAACATATGGGTCAGTAGCAATGATGAATGGTCTTATGTAAAGTGAAGCACCCTCAGTGTGCGGTACCCAGTCCTTTTCAATTTCAAGAAGCTTTTTGAGACCTTCAAGTGCGTCATCCTCGTTGATTGGCGGAATAACCATTCTGTCATTTGAGCTGTTGAGACGCTTGAAGTTTTCGTCAGGTCTGAAAAGCTGAATTGAGCCGTCAGCAGTACGATAAGCCTTTAAGCCCTCAAAGATTTCCTGACCGTAGTGAAGACACATAGCAGCAGGAGAAAGTGAAATGTCGCCGTATGGTACAATTCTTGCGTCGTGCCAGCCCTCACCTGCATCATAGTTCATAACAAACATATGGTCAGTAAAAATGTGGCCGAAGCCAAGCTTTGTCTCGTCAGCAGGCTTTGCTTTAGGAGTTTTTGTAAGTTCGATTCTGATATCCA
>DEPR01000097.1:1235-3207 GCA_002358895.1 Ruminococcus sp. UBA3387
AAAAAAGTAACACCAAAGCTGAAATTTAACTGTGTAAGCGTGAATTTTATGCACTTTTTGCTAATGTAAAACCTTGTTGCAATTTCGGATTATATGGTGTATAATAATAAAAAACAAATGCGAGTAAAAAGAAAGGTCAGTATTCTTATGGATAACAAGGAAAATCAGCAGAAGAATAATTATTCAAAAGAAGAAATGGCAAGGACTATTGCCAGGAATATGTCATCACATAGCTTTAGCGATAATTCTGATATAAGAAATACACTTAGCGATAAGGATTTCAAGGAGAAAAAACCTTTAAGCAAGACTAAAATCATACTTTTGTCTGTAGGTGCGGTGGCTTTGGCTGCCTTGCTTACATTCTATTTTTACGGTATGGCAAAAACAAAGGATAAATTCCTGCCCGAAACCTATATAAATGGTGGAAATGTTGGTGCAATGACCGTTGAGGAAGTAACAGAGTTTTTTCAGAAGAAACAGGCTGAAAAAGTCCCGAAGAATATAACTATTGTCAAAGCTGACGGAACGTCAGCGTCAATCCCGGGAGATAAAATCGGGTATAACGATAATATCGCCAAGAGTGTGGAGAGCTTTTTTGAAAGCCAGAACCACTACTTTTGGTTTACAAGCCTTTTAAGCAAGGAAGAGTTTGAGCTTAAAGTCGAGTATTCCTACGATTTGGATAAGCTTGACGGGGAAGTGCAAAGACGAGTGGTTGATACATCTCTTGATGACGGCTCAGAGGACGCTTATATTGAAAAATCAGATAAAAAGTTTGTGATTGTGGAGGAAATACAGGGTACAAAAATCGACAGCAGTAAACAAACGGAATTGCTGGAGTATATCAAAGAGCAGATTTCACAGGGCAATACAAGGGTGGATATCTCAGAACTTGATTTCTATGAAAAGCCTGAGGTTGTGGCTGAGGATTTGCAGGAAACCTGTGATAAGCTGAACGCTATTGTCGATATAACAATAGCATATGATTTTGATTATACAACTGAAACACTTGAAGGCGAAACTATAATCGACTGGATAACAGTCAATAAGCGTTCAAAAGTTCCGTATACAGTTGACTCGGATAAGGTTATGGAATATGTTGAACAGCTTGCCGGGAAATATGATACCTATAAGAAGGACAGAACATTCAAGTCAACTTCAAGAGGTACGATTCTTGTGAAGCAGGGAAAAGGTTGCTATGGCTGGTGGATTGACCAGCAGAAAACCTGTGATGCACTTATCGAAGCTATTGAAGCGGGTGAGAATGCAAGCCTTGAGCCTGTTTATTATGTAAATCCCAATTCAAATTATGAATATACCTGTAATGAGGACTGGCGAACAGAAAAAACAGATATCGGTAATACCTATATCGAGGTGGATTTGAAAAAACAACATCTCTGGTATTATGAAAATGGGAAACTGAAGTTTGAAACTGATATCGTTTCAGGTAAACCGACTGAGGAGAGAAATACACCTGAAGGTGTCTATAAGCTGTGGCTGAAAGAGAAGGATAAAACACTTACAGGCTCAAATTCTACCGAGTCCTGGGAAACTCCCGTTAAGTACTGGAACAATATCAGTACAATCGGTGTGGGGCTTCACGACGCAACCTGGCATTCTTCCTTCGGTGGGGACAGATATAAGAATTACGGCTCACACGGCTGTATAAATATGCCTCTTGAGGCTGCAAAATATGTCTATGAAAATATTGAAATCGGCACACCGTGCGTGATGTACTGGTAAAAATAAATTTTGCCCGAGGATTATTCCATCGGGCATTTTTGTTGTCATTCTGCACAAACATACGTTCTCTATTTTGTGCAAAACATTTATTTTATTTTTTAATTTGTTATTTTTTGTTCATATTGAGACGTTTGCGTGCAAATTTTTGCACAAAAACCGCTATTAGTGAAAGGACTTTTTAATTGAAAATTGAAAACGGAAAATTGAAATGTAGGGGACGATGCCCACA
>DEPR01000097.1:3300-3447 GCA_002358895.1 Ruminococcus sp. UBA3387
GACGACCCGTCAAGGAACAAATCTTGAATACAAAACAAACTTCGTCTATAGGGGCTGATGCCCACATCAGCCCATCTGTTAAAATATCACAATCCGATAAATTATAATAAACCCTGTAAAACAATTTGTAGGGGTCGTGCATCCAAA
>DEPR01000097.1:3505-5462 GCA_002358895.1 Ruminococcus sp. UBA3387
GAAAAATAATTTTGTAGGGGTCGTGCATCCAAAGATGCTACGCATCTATGACGTCCCGTTCAAGAAACAAATCGAAAATTTCATATTGCAATATTTTTCTTTTTTGAAACAGCGGGAACAAAAATACCCGTCATCACTAAGGATAACGGGTATTGATTCAGGGGCACGCCCCTGCTTATTTATTAAGTCCCCAGATATCACGAGCATAGTCCTCAACTGAACGGTCAGCAGAGAATATACCGGCACCTGCAATGTTCATAAGGGACATCTTGTTCCACTTACGAGCATCTCTGTAACATTCTGAAGCATACTTCTGAGCCTTCTGATATGAGTCGAAATCAGCAAGAGCCATATATGTGTCTGTGTTCTTGAGAGTGTCAGCAATTTCGTTGAACACTTCACCGTTGATACCATACTGCATTCTGTCAATCGCAGCCTTGAGAATACCGTTTGAGTTGTAGTAATTCATCGGGTGGTAGCCTGCCTTGCAAGCGTTAACCTCGTCAACGTTCATACCGAAGATGATAATGTTGTCATCACCAACAGCTTCGTGAATTTCAACGTTGGCACCGTCCATAGTACCAAGTGTGATAGCACCGTTAATCATCAGCTTCATATTACCTGTACCTGATGCCTCTGTACCTGCAAGAGAAATTTGCTCTGAAATGTTGGCAGCAGGCATAAGAATTTCTGAAAGTGATACGCAGTAGTCCTCAAGGAAGATTACGTTGAGCTTTTCGTTAAGCTTCTTATCCTTTTTAAGCTCCTGAGAAATGTTCCAGATAAGCTTGATAATCTGCTTAGCCATATAGTAACCGGGAGCAGCCTTAGCAGCAAAGATGTAAGTCTTTGGTGTAAAGTCAGCGTCAGGATTTTCCTTGAGATAGTTGTATTCAGCAATGATGTTCAGAGCGTTGAGTTGCTGTCTCTTGTATTCGTGGAGACGCTTAACCTGAACGTCAAAGATAGAATCTGTGTTGAGAAGAACGCCATACTGGTTCTTAACATATTTAGCAAAGGTCTTTTTGTTAGCATCCTTGATTTCAGCCAGCTTACCGAGAACATAGTCATCGTCCTGGAAAACAGCAAGCTTTTTAAGCTCTGATGCATCCTTGAGAAAACCGTCACCAATCTTCTCACGAAGCAGATTTGTAAGACCCTCATTTGACTGATAAAGCCATCTTCTGTATGCAATACCGTTTGTAACGTTCTTGAATTTTGTAGGTGTGTCGTTGTATTCGTCCTTGAAAGTCTCCTTCTTGATGATGTCGGAGTGAATTTTAGCAACACCGTTTACGCTGTGTGAAGCGTGAACACAAAGAGTAGCCATCTTGCAGAAGTTATTTTCAATGATAGACATTCTTGTAACCTTGTCGTGGTCCTGATATCTTTCCCACAAATCACGGCAGTAACGCTCATTGATTTCAACAATGATGGCAAAAATTCTCGGCATAACGCTCTTCAGGAGATTGCAGTCCCACTTTTCAAGAGCTTCAGGCATAACAGTGTGATTTGTGTATGCAAAAGTATGCTGAACGATGTGCCAAGCCTTATCCCAGGAATAGCCACAGTCGTCAAGAAGAACTCTCATAAGCTCAGGGATGGCAAGTGTAGGGTGAGTATCGTTGATGTGAATAGCAACCTTTTCGTGAAGATTGTCAAGTGTGCCATAAACGCTCATATGTCTGTTTACAATATCACCGATTGAAGCTGCACAAAGGAAATACTGCTGTCTGAGACGGAGTGATTTACCCTCAGCGTGATTATCGTTAGGGTAGAGAACCTTTGTGATAGCCTGTGAAATAATATTTCTGCCAAGAGCCTTTGAGTAGTCGCCCTTGTTGAACATTGACATATCAAATGAAGGACATTCAGCCTTCCAGAGTCTGAGCTTTGAAACGGCCTCTGAGCCATAGCCTGATACGAACAAATCATAAGGTACAGCCATAACTGAAGT
>DEPR01000097.1:5584-7622 GCA_002358895.1 Ruminococcus sp. UBA3387
GGTGCAGGAACAAGCCAGGCAGCACCACCTGGAAGCCAGTTGTCAGGAAGCTCTGTCTGCCAGCCTTCTTCAAGCTTCTGCTTAAAGATACCGAACTCATAGCAGATTGAGTAACCTGTTGCGTGATAGCCGTCAGCAGCAAGTGCATCAAGATAGCAAGCAGCAAGTCTTCCCAGACCACCGTTACCAAGACCTGCGTCAGGCTCCTGCTCATAGATACTGTTGATTGAAATACCGAAATCCTTCAGCATAGCAGTTGTTTCCTTAACCATTTCAAGGTTATAGATACTTGTTTTCAATGAACGTCCCATAAGGAATTCCATTGAAAGATAATAAACCTTTTTGTTGCCTGCCGAATTTGTTTTTACTGTAAAATGACGTCTTTTCTTTTTAAGTATGTCTACAACAATTTTTGTAAGTGCTTCAAAAACCTGCTGGTCGGAAGCGTCTGATGGGGATACCTCAAAATCGTTGTGCAAAACATCGACAAATCTTTCTTTAAGCTCTGCTTTTGTAATAGTTTTGCTTGTATTCTTTGCCATATAATTTTACCTCCTGAAAAGTAATAGGAAAATACTTATACAATATATCCATTCTAAATAATTATATGGCATATTGCCCTAAATGTCAAGTGTAAATTTGTGCAAACTGCATATTTATGACTTTTCACTATGGCAACAGAAAAACTATCTGTTTTTTTAGGAATATACACAAAACAAAAAGCAGTTCCAACAACGAAACTGCTTTCAGGTATTGTATTAAATATTTTTCTTGTATATTATATTCAGGCCTTTCAGCAGAAGGTCATCATCAAGGATTATATCCTTTCTGCATAAAGGAACAACCACGCTTGAGAGACCGCCTGTTGCAACAACGGTGCATTTTTCTCCAAGCTCTTCTTCAATACGGTCGATTACTCCGTCAAGAGCACAGGCGTTTGAATACATTATGCCACTTTTCATACAGTCGATGGTGTTGCTTCCGATAACCTTTTTCGGCTTCTCAAAAGCGATTTTAGGTAGCTGTGCAGTTCTTGAAATCAAAGCGTCTGTGGATACTGCCATACCCGTCATAATCATACCACCGAGATAGTTTTTATTGTTGTCGATAACAGAAACAGTAGTTGCTGTACCCATATCAATTAAAATCATTGGTGCAGGGTATTCGTTAATTCCTGCAACTGCGTCAACAACAAGGTCGCTTCCTAACTGTGCAGGGTTATCAATAACAATGCTCAGCCCTGTTTTTATACCAGGCCCTACAACTTTTACATTAACGCCGAGATATTTTTCAACTGCTTTTTTACAAGTGTTTGTTACTGACGGAACAACGGAAGAAATTATTGCACCATCTATTGTTTTCGGGTCAATTCCGTGCATATCCATTGCCATTTTCATATTTGCAGCATATTCAAGGTCAGTAGCAGTATGATTTGTTGAAACTCTTTCTCTGAAAAGTATTTCGTCATTATCAATACAGCCCATAACTATATTTGAATTTCCGATATCTATTGCAAGAATCATTTTAATTCCTCCAAATTATTTTATATCCAATATTTTTGTTTTTGAAATTGCACCTGCAACTGCTGCACCAATTACTGTTGTGACACCTGCTTCAATCAGACTGTTGATTCCTGCAAAAGCAACTGCAAAGGCAAATATATTCATACCACCCATCATATCTTTGAGATAACTACTATTTGCAAAAAATGCAATAACCATTCCTACAAAAAACAGAGTGTTAAGTAATGACCCTGACAAGCAACTGATAGGATATGAAATAAACTTGGATTTTGGAAATCTGTAAAGTCCTTTGTAAATTAAAGCACTAAGCCAACCTGCAAGAATTCTTGATACTACACAGGTTATAAAAGTGAAGATTGGATTAATGCCCATAAGAGCAGTGCCGAAAGCACTCATACCAAAGCATTGTGCAAAACTGGTAAATCCAAAAACTCCTCCGAAAAATGCACCATAAGCAGGTCCAAGAATTATTCCTCCGATAACAACCGGAATCATACAAAAGCTGATTTCGATTA
>DEPR01000077.1:0-1720 GCA_002358895.1 Ruminococcus sp. UBA3387
GAGCTTATGACAGAGGTTATCAAAACTATGAACGATAATTAAAAAAGGCACCATAAGGTGCCTTTTTGCAACTATTCTATTATAATCGTTCTTGACAGACCTTTATCGTAATTGTCAAGTGAGAAATCTACACTCATTTCATCTTCAGCTTCATACCCGGTTAAAATATTGGAAATAACAAAGCATTTGCCCTCAGACGCCGTAATCAGTTCACCGTCTGCATAAATAGAACGATATGCTCTTGAAATATCCCAGCTTCCTACACTCTCACCGTTCAAAGCTATATCGTATTTACCACTCTGTGCAATAGTAATATCCTCAACGCTTACCTCTGCAACAAATCGGATTGCAGAATTGTCTGACTTGTATTGATAGTATACGTTTCCATTCAGCTTTGTCGGCAGTTCTTCGTATACATAAGGCTCCATAACAGTCTTGAGCTGTGCAAATCCTGCTGTGTTAGGGTGAAGGCTGTCGCCATAGTAATTCAGATTTCCCACTCCTGTCTCACTGTCAAGCAAAACATTCCAGCATTCACTCATAAAAGTAACGTAATCATACTTGTCACACAGAGCTTTCAGCTTGGCATTATAAGCAGGTGTAATATTATTAGTGATATAGGAGCTGAAGCCCTTGCAGGTCGGAAGAATACCTGTTACATAAATCTGAATATCAGGCATTTTTTCTTTTGCAATCTTGAACATATTTTCAAAATTGCTCATTGAACCGGAATATGTACCATCACTCCAACCGGTTACGTCCCAGTCGTTAACACCACAGATGATGAACATTTTGTCGTAATCTCCGCAAGCTTCCTCAAAACGTTCAAGTATGTCGTTGGTGTCTTCAGCAGGCACACCGTAGTTATCAATATTCACATCAGGAAACAGCTCTGTCCAATTTCCGATTTTACAGATGCTGTCGCCAACGAAGGAAATATTGAACTTGTCGGTTGATTGTGTTGAGCTTTCAACTGCAGTTACGCCCATAGTGCAGGTCATTCCTACACAGATTGAAGCAATCAAAGCCAATGTTTTTCTAAAAAATTTCTTCATAAAACCAATCCTTTCCGAATAAAATAACTGCCACTTAAATTATATTTCATATTTCATTAAAAGTCAATTGTCAACCTATACAAAAACGGCCTTGTCTTTTTGACAAGACCGTTAAATTTATATCTTCTTTTTCATTGTAACGTGGGGGCAATCCTGGTCATAGTGCAATTCTCCAAGATTTTTATAGCCTACCTTTTCGTAAAAACCTATAGCCTGCATCTGTGCAGATAAAACAATCTCGTCAGCGCCCTGCTGTTTTGCACATTCTTCAAGTGCCTCCATTACTCTTGCACCCATATGCTGTTTGCGATATTCAGCTAAAACAGCAATTCTTCCTGCGTGCCAGTGTTTTTCTTCATCAAGGAACACTCTACCTGTAGCAACAGCCTTGTCGCCATCGAAAACCAAAACGTGAAAAGCAATTTCGTCTATGTCATCGAATTCATCAATAAACCCCTGTTCATCAACAAAAACGGTCTGACGAATATACATTGCCTCCGGAACATCTTTCAGCCCCTTAGATATTTTCACTCGTATATTCATAAAGCCACCTAAATAACCTTTGAAAGGAACTCTTTCAAACGTGGGTTTTTAGGGTTGCCGAAGAACTCCTCTGGTGTACCTTCTTCAGCAATTCTTCCCTCGTCCATAAAGATAACTCTTGA
>DEPR01000077.1:1758-6019 GCA_002358895.1 Ruminococcus sp. UBA3387
AAGCCCATTTCGTGGGTAACAACAACCATAGTCATTCCCTCATCTGCAAGCTCTTTCATAAGAGTAAGTACCTCTCCTACCATTTCAGGGTCAAGTGCCGATGTCGGCTCGTCAAAAAGAATTACATCAGGGTTCATAGCCAAGGAACGAATAATAGCCACACGTTGTTTCTGTCCGCCCGATAAAGATGACGGATAAACGTCAGCCTTGTCCTCAAGCCCAATTCTCTTGAGCAGTGCAATAGCCTGTTCTTTGGCATCAGCCTTTATCTGCTTGACAGATTTGATTTCTTCTTCAGGTTTTCTGCCAAAAAGCTTTTTAAGCAAAAGCTTGCGTCTTTTCTTCTTTTCAACATAAATCGGTGCAAGCATAATGTTCTGTATAACCGTCTTGTTGTTGAAAAGATTAAAATGCTGGAAAACCATCCCCATCTTCTGACGATGAACGTTTATGTCCACCTTCAGATCTGCAATGTCAACACCGTTGAAAATAATGCTTCCCGATGTCGGGTCGTCCATACAGTTAAGACAACGCAAGAAAGTTGACTTGCCGGAGCCTGACGGACCGATAACAACTACCTTTTCGCCTTTTTCAATAGTAATGTTAATGTCCTTTAAAACGTGAAGCGAGCCGAAGCTTTTGTTCAGATTAACGACCTCTATCACTTTTCCTCAAGCTCCTTTCCATTATTTTAATAAGCAAGCTGATAAACAATACAAGTACAATGTAAATCAACGCCATAACAAGATAAGGCACCATAAATTCATAGCTGTTACTGCCTATGTTATTGAATGCAACATAAAGGTCTGTCGCACCGATAAAGCTTACAACAGAGGTTTCCTTGATAAGTGCAATAAATTCGTTACCCATAGTCGGCAGAATATTTTTCACAGCCTGTGGAATAATAATTCTCATCATTGTGGTTGTATAGCTAAGCCCCACCGAACGACCGCCTTCCATCTGACCGCCGTCCACGGATTGAATACCACCACGCATAATTTCAGATATGTATGCACCGCTGTTCAGTCCGAAAACCCAGGTTGCAACTGTTACCGACGGCATTCTGAGGCCAATAATCGGCATAAGTACATAATAGAATACCAGAAGCTGAACAACCATAGGCGTGCCACGGAAAAAGCCTACATAAACACTGCAGATTCCGTTAAGCACCTTAGGAAGTGTGCGATATTTCGGCCATACTCTGACAGCAGCAATTACCGTACCGATTACAATACCGATAAGCAGACCCAGAACAGCGATGGAAATTGTGTTCTGCAAGCCCTCAATAACCGTTTTGTAGCCGTTGCCGTCAATAAAAGCGTCTAAAAACGTGTCAATTTTTTTATCAAAATTATTCATCAAATCTATCCTTACAATACAATGCCCCACCGTTGCGATGGGGTATTGTTATTTATCCAAAAATCTTATGCCAGCTCGTTGATAGCTGCTGAAATGCAAGTAGCTGGAGCTGAGTCAATGATAACGTAATCAATGTTGCCGTTAATCATATCCTGAACAGCAAGTGAACCGTTCTTGTATCCTACACAAGAAGCCTTGAATCCCGGGAATTCCCATTCTTCATCGCCCTGAACGTATTTCTGACCTGTTGTACCATTCTGTACACCAATCTTGATTGTGTCGCCCTTTTCGTTGAGGATTGCTTCAACGTCTGCAGCAGTTTTGCATTCATCAAATTCTGCGTCATCGCCCTTAACGATAATTCTCTGTGAAGCCTTGTAGTATGAGTCTGAGAATGTAACATATTCTTCTCTGTCAGCTCTTACTGTAAGCCCTGCCATAGCAATGTCGCACTTGTGCTGTCCGACTGAAAGACAAACAGCATCAAAGTCCATATGCTGGATAACCAGCTCCTTACCAAGGCTTTCTGCTAAAAGTGCAGCGATTTCCATATCAATACCCAAGTAATTTTCGCCATCCTTGTACTCAAAAGGCTCAAAGGCAGCGTTTGTAGCTACAACAAGCTGATCCTTGCTTTCATCAAGCTCAGCTGAAGTAACAGGCGTCGGAGTACCATCACCGAAATACTTGTTGCAGATTTCGTCAAACTTGCCGTTTCCCATAATCTCTGCAATAAAAGCGTTTACGTCTGCAAGAAGCTCAGGCTGGTCCTTGTCAACACCGAAAGCATATTCTTCTTCAGTAAGGTCAATATCAATTACCTTAGTAGCAGCTTCAGCCTTTCCGTCTGACTTCTTTTCTTCGCCACAGGAAGCAAGCATAGTGATTCCCATAATACCTGCGAGGATAGTTGCTAAAATCTTCTTCATAATAATCAAATCCTTTCAAAATTTTTAACTGATTATAACATAATAATTATAAAACTTTTTGCATATTTTTTCAACTGCTTAGCTCTATAATTTAATGTACATTTTGTAAATTCTGCATTTTTCAATATTTTATGCAGTATATTTGTATAAACTTTATGTTTTTATCCCCTTATCTGTCCGTTGCCGTTGATAAGGAACTTGACAGTAGTCAGCTCTTTGAGACCCATTGGACCTCTTGCGTGAAGCTTCTGTGTTGAAATGCCGATTTCTGCACCAAGTCCGAACTCCTCACCGTCAGTAAAACGTGTTGAGCAGTTTACATAAACAGCAGCAGAATCTATACGTTTCTGGAACTCCTCAGCTGCAAACAGACTTTCGGTAACAATACATTCCGAATGACCTGTGGAGTACTTCTGAATATGCTCGATAGCCTCAGCCAGACCGTCCACAACCTTGATTGAAATTATGTAATCAAGAAATTCTGTTGCATAATCATCCATACTTGCAGGAACGACCTCATCACCCAAAATCATTCTTGTCATTTCACAGCCACGGATTTCTACGTTGTGCTTGTCAAGACGCTTTTTCAGCTTCGGCAGAAAATCTTCAGCCACATTCTTGTGTACAAGACAGCTTTCCACTGCGTTGCAAACTGACGGACGCTGGGTTTTACCGTTGTCCACAATGTCAACAGCCATACTCAGGTCAGCAGTTGAGTCAACATAAACGTGGCAGTTTCCTGTACCTGTTTCAATTACAGGAACAGTTGCCGACTTGACAACAGCCTTGATAAGATTTGCACCACCTCTTGGTACAAGTACATCAATATAGCCGTTAGCCTGCATCATATCAATGGCAATTCCCCTGTCGGTGTCCTCAACCAGCTGAATAATATCTGCAGGAAAACCTGCCGTTTCAATAGCCTTTCTCATAAGGTCAACAAGGATTTTGTTGGTGTTGAATGCCTCCTTACCACCACGGAGAATTACTGCGTTACCACTTTTCAGGCACAATGCGGCAGCGTCAACAGTAACATTAGGACGTGCCTCATAAATAATACCCACAACGCCCATCGGCACACGGACCTTGGTAATTTTCATACCGTTAGGACGAACAGACCCGCTTTCAATCTGTCCAACAGGGTCATCAAGTGCAACCAGCTTTTCACAAGCCTTTGCAATATTCTCGATTCTGTTCTCATCAAGCATAAGCCTGTCAAGAAGTGATTGCTTCATATTTGCAAATCTGCCATTGTCAAGGTCAACCTTGTTCTGCTCAATAATCTCAGCCATAGACCTCCTGAGAGTATGTGCAATCTCAAGCAAAGCGTCATTTTTCTGCGAAGTTGAAGCCGTCCCGATGTCCGTCTTACAAGCCTTTGCCCTTGTACCCAGCTTTTCAATATAATTCATATCCTGACCTCCCTAAGCCTTGAATAAAGTACCCAGATTTCCGTTTTCAAAGAGATAATAAAGATTATCAGGGTTCTTTCCGTTTACAATAATCATATCAATTCCGTTAGCGTTTGCAATTTCAGCAGCATTGATTTTTGTAATCATTCCACCTGTGCCAAGCTTTGTGCCTGCACCACCAGCCAAAGCCCTGATGTTGTCATCAATTTTTTCAACCACAGGAATAAGCTTTGCATCAGAATTCTGCCTCGGGTCCTTGTCATAAAGCCCGTCAATATCCGACATTATAATAAGCAAATCAGCCTTAGCAAGTGAAGCAACCGTTGCCGCAAGAGAATCGTTTTCTCCCACCTCAAGCTCCAGCTCGTCAATAGCAACCGTGTCATTTTCATTTACAATCGGAATGACGCCGTGTGCAATAATTTTTTCAAGAGCATTCTGTACGTTTTCACGTCGCCCCTCAAGAAGTATGTACTTTGTCAGAAGCATCTGTGCAACATTAATGCTGTAATTTGAAAACAGATTGTCATAAAGATACATCAGTTCACACTGACCCACAGC
>DEPR01000077.1:6097-6856 GCA_002358895.1 Ruminococcus sp. UBA3387
CTTAGCCATACCAAGTCCGATAGCACCACTTGATACAAGTATAATTTCGTGTCCTGCATTCTGCAAATCAGCAAGGTTTTTTACAAGCTGTTCTACCCTGCGTATGTTCAGCCTGCCTGTTCTGTGAGTAAGCGTTGATGTACCCAGTTTTACAACTACTCTCTTTTTCATTTTCAAATCTGACATTTTCATCACCTTTATTCTAAACAATCCGAATAAATAAACATTATTCTTTCATAAACAAAATCTAAAAAATCGCCTGTTTCAGTCATTTTTCCCAATTCATCAACAGTAACAAATTTAAAATCAACTGTTTCTCCCTGCTGTAAAACGATATCTTTTTCTGAAAAATCACCTTTATTCAAATAAAAATCATAAATACAGTTAGTCTTATCTCTGACCACAGTACCACAATATTTTAAATTTTGTTCTTCTGTTTTCAGCCCTGTTTCTTCAGACAGCTCTCTTACGGCAGCTGTTACAGAACTTTCTCCGGCAACTGCAGACCCACCTGTAATTTCCCATTTCCCACCGAAAGGTTTTTCCGGCGAACGCTTTGTTATCAAGATTTTACCCTCATCATTTACAGATAAAATATGCACAACAAAATGATATTCCCCACGTTTAAGCCTTTCACCTCTTATATGGGTTTTATTCAAAGGATTTTTATTTCTGTCATACAAGTCCCAAAGCTCCATTAGTTCCTCCCTATATAAACCTCGGCTCAACAAACTCAACACCACAGTCCATTACATAATC
>DEPR01000085.1:0-146 GCA_002358895.1 Ruminococcus sp. UBA3387
GGAGTTACTCCGTCAATCGGGGAAATAAGCCCGTGAAGAACGTGATAAACACCGTTATATTCCTTTGTTCGTTCAAAAGCAGTTATATCCTTGGGCTCTTCTACCACGCAGATTGTAGTCTTGTCCCGTCTGCTGTCCGAACAGAT
>DEPR01000085.1:204-780 GCA_002358895.1 Ruminococcus sp. UBA3387
AGATTCTGACAGGATTTACAGGTATGCACAGTCTTATGGGCATATATAATCGCATCTGCAAAGGCTTTTGCCTCGGCGTCTGTCATTGACATAACGTGATATGCAAGCCTCTGAGCCGATTTCATACCTATACCCGGAAGTCTTGCGAACTGCTCCGCTAAAAGCACCAGCGGTAGTGCATTTGAGTCAGCCATTAGTAAAGACCGGGGAATGAAACCCCACCTGTGATTTTGCTCATTTCAGCGTCGCTTGTTTCGTCAAGGTTGCGTACAGCCTCGTTGAATGCACTCATAATCAAATCCTGAAGCATTTCTACATCATCAGGGTCAACAACCTCAGGCTTGATGTCAAGCTTGGTAACATTTCTCTTACCGTTGATTGTAATTTCAACTGCACCGCCACCTACTGATGCTGTAAATTCTCTCTGCTCCAAATCAGCCTGCAATGCAGTAATATCGTCCTGCATTTTCTGAGCCTGCTTGAGCATCTGGTTCATATTATTTGATGGTCCTCTCATACCCTGTGGTAATCTTGCTTTCATAACTAAATCTCCTTATGTTTACTTTTTTATTTCAA
>DEPR01000085.1:927-2126 GCA_002358895.1 Ruminococcus sp. UBA3387
GACGCCTTGAAACGCTTCATCAGAAAATCACTGCTGACAACAACCTTAAAGGTGTTACCCTCAATGCTTGCCATAGAATTCTGAAGAAAAGCACCGATAGCGGGGGCAGCTTCATTTATCTTTTCAAGTATCTCCTGCCACTCTTTCAGAGGTGTAAAGCTGTTAGGGTCAAGCTTTGTAAGCTCCTGCTTAGGTGTAATTATTTTAGTTTTTTCAGCTTTTGGTGCAGGAGTTGGTACAGCACCGTTTTTCAAAGCTCTTTCAAGCATAGCTACACGTTTTACAAGGACTTCGAGTTCACTGTTTGAAGCAGTTGATGCAGATGTGCGTACAGAAGCATCGTCCTTCATAGTGCAGAGTCTTACCATACACATTTCAAACTCTATGCGTTTATCTGAGCTTTTAGCAAAACGCTCATTACATTGCTGTAAAACTGTAATAACGCTTAGAATTCTGTCCAGCGACATAGTCTGTGAAAGGGAAGAAAGTCTGTCGTATTCCTCAGGCAGGCAGGTAATCAGCTCTTTATTATTGTCAATAGTCTTTATGAGCATAACATTTCTCATCTGGCTGAGCAGTTCAGAGCAAAGCACCTTCAAATCCTTTGACATTCCATAAAGTCTGTCGATTATTTCAATAGCACCTGCTGTATCACGGTTACTTATCTTTTCAAGCATATCAAAGAGATAATCACGACCTGCTATACCTGCGGCGGTTGAAACTGTATCAACAGTTATGTTATCGTCATAAGCAACGCACTGGTCAAGAAGTGAAAGTGCATCACGCATTCCACCATCAGACAGCCTTGCAATCAGCTCGGCTGCGTCATTGTTAAGTGTAAATCCTTCTTTTGACGAAATATACTCAAGTCTTGCAACAATATCTTCAGAACGGATGCGTCTGAAATCAAAGTGCTGGCAACGTGAAACGATAGTTGCGGGGACTTTGTGGATTTCGGTTGTAGCAAGAATAAACTTGACGTGTGGAGGAGGTTCTTCCATAGTTTTGAGCAGGGCATTGAAAGCACCCGGAGAAAGCATATGCACCTCGTCGATTATATAAACCTTATATTTGCAAACTTCAGGGGTAAACATTACACCTTCACGAAGCTCACGGATATCGTCAACCTTTGAGTTTGAAGCAGCGTCAATCTCGATAATATCAGCCAATGCACCATTATCGGCATTTTTACATATATC
>DEPR01000085.1:2276-14329 GCA_002358895.1 Ruminococcus sp. UBA3387
TTTTTAAGGGTAGTAGTAATATGAGGCTGGGAAACTACGTCGTCAAAGGACATAGGACGCCATTTGCGATATAAAGCCTGATACATATTCACACTCTCCTTTACATAATAAAATCAATCCGACATATAGGCATGCAGGCGAAGCTGTGTCACACGAAACAATCTGCTTAATGCTGCTCGGTTCCCCGCCTGACATGGTTCACAGCGTTCCATTGCACAGGACCCGCATACCTATATCTCGGATTGATGAGGACCTATCTGTAACAATCAATCAAATTACTAATTTATTATACCACACCCCTATAAAAATTTCAAGGGCTTTTATCATTTTTTTAACTACAAGCTATTCTTATATTCCTCAACAGCCTTGTTGATTTTTTCAACAAGAATTTCAAGTCCCTCGGCTGATAATTCCTCGTGGAAATCATAAACATATTCGTTGCTGTCAACTAAATCGTAATTCTTTTTACCATACCAGATAACGCAATGAAGCTCAGATTTTTCATCAGACTTAACAGGCATAATCTTATAATTAAACCGGTCAAAAGCACTTCCTGTCCAGATGTTTTTCTCCTTAAAAAAATGAATTGTCGGAATATCTATATAACCGTGAAGCATAATTATCCTCCCAAAATTTGATATATTAATTATAGCACAATTCCACTCAATTATCAAGGGCAAATAAAAAGCTGTACTCGAAAGAGTACAGCAAATTTTCAAATATGTACCGCCTTGCCGTCGTATGGTGTATAAAACCCGCACTAAGCAGGTGGGTACCAGCCCAAAAGGTTCACGCTCCCTTCGTCCGTTGCCCGAAGCAGCCGAAGCGGTCCGGGTCGGGAGGTCTGCAATCCACTTCCGGAGACCAGTTCCCTTAAAAAATGTGTTGGATTATAAAAACCATACTGACTCGTACAAGGCAGTGATTAAGCAAATTACTTTTCTTAACTGTCTTTAGTATAACACACTTTTTTAAAAATATCAATAAGCAAAACAACAAAAAAATATGGAAATTCTGTTAGATTTCAGAGAAGCGTATTGCTTTACAAAAAAACGTATTTATGATATACTTATTATAATTGAAACAGCAACGGAGGTTTTGATTTGAAAGATTTAAAAGAAAAAATTGAACAGTTACTTCTCAAGACTCAGAAGCCGTCCAGATATATCGGTGGCGAGCTTGGAAGCGTAGTAAAAGATAAATCAAAGGTTGACGTGAGATTTGCTTTCTGTTTCCCTGATGTTTATGATGTGGGAATGTCTCACCTCGGAATGAAAATACTTTACGGACTGAAAAATTCTGTTGAGAACTATTGGTGTGAGCGTGTGTTTATGCCTGAAAAGGATTTTGAAAAGCTGATGAGGGAGAATGATATTCCTCTTTATGCACTGGAAAGCCTTGACCCGTTGACGGAATTTGATTTTATCGGCTTTACTCTGCAGTATGAGCTGTCATATACAAACGTACTGGCTATGCTTGACTTGGCGGGTATACCTGTAAAGGCTAAAGACAGAAAAGGGCTTACACCTATTGTTATCGGTGGTGGGCCTTGTGCCTGTAACCCTGAGCCGTTGGCAGATTTCTTTGATTTGTTTGTTCTTGGTGAGGGCGAGGAAGTAAACCTTGAGCTGATGAGGCTTTATGAAAAAATGAAGCCTGATAATCCTACAAAGCAGGATTTTTTGCGTGAGGCTGCAAAGATAGAGGGCGTTTATGTGCCGTCGTTTTATGATGTTGATTATAACGCTGACGGTACGGTGAAATCTATTACACCAAACAATGAGATTGCACCCGAAAAGGTGAAAAAGCGTATAATAAGTGATTTTGACAAGGTGTATTATCCTGACAGTTTTGTTGTACCTTTTACAAGCATTGTTCACGACAGGGCTGTTGTTGAGGTGCTTCGTGGCTGTATAAGAGGTTGTCGTTTTTGTCAGGCAGGGTTTATATATCGTCCGTTCAGGGAAAAGCAGATTGATACGATAAAAAACCAGACGAAATGTCTTTGCGAACAGACGGGATATGAAGAAGTATCTCTGTCGTCGTTGTCCACAAGCGATTATACAAAGATAAACGATTTGCTTGAAAGCTTAGTGGAGTATACTGATGAGGAAAGAATAAATCTGTCTTTACCATCACTTCGTATTGATAATTTCAGTGAGGAACTGCTTGAGAAAATAAAGTCGGTGAGAAAAAGTGGCTTGACTTTTGCACCTGAGGCAGGCACACAGAAGCTCAGAAATGTTATCAATAAAAACATTACTGAAGAAGAGATTATGAACACCTGTAAAGTTGCTTTCGAGGGTGGATATGCAAATGTGAAGCTGTATTTTATGCTTGGGCTTCCTGAGGAGACTATGGAGGACATTGAGGGTATAGCAAAGCTTGCACAGGACGTGTTGAATTTATATTTTGAAACCCCTAAGGAAAGGCGTGGAAAGGGTATTCAGATATCCATTTCAACTGCGACTTTTGTACCGAAGCCTTTTACTCCATTCCAGTTTGAACCGCAGGCTACTCCTGATGAAATAAGTGCAAAGCAACAGCATTTGTTTGATTCTATCACAAGCAAGAAAATCAAGTGCAGTTGTCATACCCAGAACGTTTCTGTACTTGAGGCTGTTCTTGCCAGAGGCGACAGAAAGCTTTGCGATGCGATTTATGCTGCCTGGAAAAAGGGCTGTACACTTGATAGCTGGGACGAACACTTCAGATATGACCTATGGCAGGAGGCTTTCGCAGAGTGTGGTATTGAAACTGCGTTCTATGCAAATCGTCGTCGTTCATATGACGAGGTTTTGCCTTGGTCGCATCTTGATTATTATGTATCTCACGATTTCCTTGTGAGGGAGAATAAAAAGGCTCACCAGGCTCAGACCACAAGAAATTGTAAAGAAGGTTGTTCGGGCTGTGGTGTAAAAAAGGATTGCGGAGGTGTTTACTGTGGCTGATTTTCTTGTGCCGAAAAATCAGAATCTCCGACTGACACGTTATGATTATCGACTTACATATGCCAAAACGGGCAGAGCAAGATATATTTCACATCTGGATATGATGAGAAGTATGCAGAGAGCTTTTAAACGTGCAAGAATTCCGATATGGTACACTCAGGGATTCAACCCTCACGCTTATCTGAATTTTCCACTTGCCTTGCCTTTGGGTACGGACAGTGAAATTGAAGTGCTTGATGTGGCTTTGCTTGAAGAACTTGAATTTGGCGAGATTGTGTCAAGAATAAATGAAAAAATGCCTGAGGGGCTTTGGATTGTAAAGGCTGACAAGCCTTTGAAAAAGCATACTGAAATTGCACTTGCGAGATATGATATAGCTTTTGACTGTGTTGGCGTATCGGCAGATGAAGTAATGCAGAAGTTTGAGCTTTTCCTGCAGAATGAAAAAATAGAGGTTGAAAAACGCTCAAAGAAAAGAGGTATAAATCTTGTGGATATCAAGCCTCATATTGACCTAAAATCCATAGAAGCCGATGATATGGTAAAGCTTGATATTATTCTGCCTGCAGGTGGGGAGTTCAACCTTAACACATCAGTTGTTATGGAGGCTTTTTGTAAGTATGAGGGCGTAGAAATAGGTAATATTTATACAACTCGTACAAAAATAATGTGCAAAAACGGCGAAGATTTTATATAACACCCCTTGAAATTGTCGGAGAAGTGTGTTATAATATTAAAGCATTTGAATTACCGTCGGTATGTCCGACGAGAGTTAGTGCCATATTCCGGATATCTTTCGGAATGACATTAAAGCGGATAGTCCTCTGACTTTGCGATAAACGGTATCGCCATAAAGTGTATGAATGTCTGAAAATAATAGGAGGTATTTAAAGTGGACGCTTTAAAACTTATTTCAAACTCAAGCCTGAAGACAGAAGTACCTGTTCTTAACATCGGTGATACTGTAAAAGTACACGTTAGAATCGCTGAAGGCGACAAGTCAAGAATCCAGGTATTCGAAGGTACAATCATTGCTAAGAAGCACGGTGGCATCAATGAAACATTCACTGTTCGTCGTGTTGCTCACGGTTGTGGAATTGAAAGAGTATTCCCTGTACATTCACCTGTTGTAGAAAAGGTTGAGATTGTAAGATCAGGCCGTGTACGTCGTGCTAAGCTCTACTATCTTCGTGATAGAGTTGGTAAGGCTGCTAAGGTTAAAGAAGCAATCAGATAATATTGATTTGCTGGAGTCGGTTTATTCCGACTCCTTATTTTTTTGCCAAAATGTAAATTTTCTGTGATTTGCCTTTTATTCGGCGAAATGGGCTGATTTTTTGTGTAAAACCCTTGAAATTTTTTTGGATATTTGTTATAATATTTTCGTATGATTTTTGTGCAATATTTTTTAAGATAGATTTGGAATAGAGGCAATTTTATGAACAACGAATTGAATGAAAATATAGCTGTTGAAGAAGACAAACAGGAAAAAAAAGGTATAGCAGACGGGATACTTGACTGGGCTGAGTCTTTTGTTTTCGCTGTTTTTGTGGTAATTCTTATATTTACTTTTGTACTGAGAACTGTTGTGGTTGTCGGAGATTCAATGAATCCTAACTTTACTGATAAGGACAGACTGATTATTACACATATAAACAATGAACCTGAAAAAGGGGATATTCTTGTAATGAACAGCCACGGGCTTAATGAAACAATAATCAAGCGTTGTATCGGTACTGAAGGGGATAAAATCAGAATTGATTATAATACTAATGTTGTTACTGTGAATGGCGAGGAGATTTCAAACGATTACATTAACGGTGCGATGATTGATAAGTATTATGCTTATGACCAGAGTTTTCTTGTTGATGCAGGTGTCTATGAATATGAAGTTCCTGAAAACAAGATTTTTGTAATGGGAGATAACCGAAACAATTCTGCTGACAGTCGCAGCAACAGAGTTGGTTTTATTGATGAAAGCGATATACTGGGTAAGGTTGTGCTGAGAATTTATCCTTTTGATGTAATCGGAAAGGTAAAGAGTGGTTTGTAATAAATTTTAAGGTTGGTGAGTAAAGTGAGTGAAATTGCGAGTATTCAATGGTTCCCGGGTCATATGGCGAAAACCAGAAGAATAATGAAATCCAACCTGAAGCTTGTGGACGTTGTTGTTGAAATAATTGACGCAAGAATTCCATATTCAAGCCGTAATCCTGAAATGGATTATCTGGTGGGGGGAAAGCCAAGGCTGATTTTGCTTAACAAGGCTGACTCTGCTGATGAGACGGTTACTTCAATGTGGGTTGACTACTTTAAGAGAAATGGTATTTATGCACTTGCTACCGATTGCAGAAGTGGTAAGAATGTAAATAAATTTCAGCCTATGCTTAAAGAGCTTATGGCTGATGAAATCGCTAAATGGGAAGCCAAGGGAATGAAGGGCAGACCTGTGAGAATTATGATTGTGGGAATCCCTAACGTGGGCAAGTCATCTTTCATAAACCGACTTGCAGGCTCAAAACGTGCAAAGGTTGAGGACAGACCCGGTGTTACAAGAGGTAAGCAGTGGGTGAACCTTGACAGCGATTTGGAACTTCTGGATATGCCGGGTGTACTCTGGCCTAAGTTTGAGGATAAAATCGTGGGTGAAAGACTTGCTTTCACAGGTGCAGTCAAGGACAACATTATGGATATGGAATACTTGGCCTGCAGGTTTTTAGAGTATATAAACGAAACTTATCCTGAAATGATTACTAACAGATATGGCGTTCAGACTGATGATATTCCGCCTAATGATGATGAAATGCTTGGTTGTGTTCAGGGCTTTGAGATACTTGAAAGAATAGGCAAGAAACGTGGTTTTTTGCTTTCGGGTGGAGAGATTAACACTGAGCGTGCCGCTATAACTGTACTTGATGAGTTCAGAAGTGGCAAACTGGGTAGAATTTCACTTGAAAAGCCTAACGATAAGAGGAATTGATATGACATTAGCTGAGTTTGACAATCAGTACAGAGAGAAATATCCTTTGATATGCGGTGTTGATGAAGCAGGACGTGGACCTCTGGCAGGTGATGTATTTGCTGCTGCGGTTGTTTTTGACAAGGATGTTGTTATCGAGGGAATTGACGACAGCAAGAAGCTTTCCGAGAAAAAGCGTGAACAGCTTTTTGATGAGATTACTGAAAAGGCTGAGTTTTATGCCATAAGGACCGCAACAGTTGCAGAGATTGAGGAGATAAATATTCTTAACAGTGCAATGCTTGCTATGAAAAGAGCAGTTGAGGACCTTGACTGTCAGCCTGATTATGTGCTGGTGGACGGCAACAAGACACCTGATATTGCTTTTAAAACCGAGGCTGTTGTCAAGGGTGATGCAAAGTCTCAGAGCGTTGCGGCGGCTTCAATTCTTGCAAAGGTTGCAAGGGACAGATATATGAAAGAGATTGCTGAGAAATATCCTCAGTATCAGTTTGAAAAACACAAAGGCTATGGGACAAAGCTTCACTATGAAATGATTGATAAGTACGGTGCAAGTGATATTCACCGTCCCTGCTTTTTGAAAAAGTATTATGCAAAAAAATCTGAACAGCCGTGAAATCGGTGATATAGGTGAACAGGCAACGGTTGATTTTCTTTTGAAAAACGGATATGAAATTCTGAAAAGGAATTACACAATCCGTGGTGGGGAAATTGATATAATTGCTCAAAAGGATAATGTTATTGCTTTTGTTGAGGTTAAAACCAGAGGGAAAAACCCAATGGTAACGGGTGAAAAAGCAGTAACGGAAAGTAAGCGTCGGTATATAATAAGAACTGCCGAACATTTTCTCAATACGCTTGAAAAGCCTTATGACTGCCGTTTTGATGTGGCAGTTGCTGAGGTTTGTGATAGAAAAATTGTGCGTCTGAAGTATTATGTTTCTGCTTTTGATGCAAGCAAATAAAAAAGAAGGGTGATTTTATGTATTACAAAAGTACTCGAAACAGCAGTGTGAATGTGTCATCTGCACAGGCCATTGCACAGGGAATTTCAAAGGACGGTGGACTTTTTGTACCATCAGAAATTCCAGCACTTACACTTGATGAAATCAAGGCTTTGGGAGAAAAGAGCTATGCAGAAAGAGCTTGGTTTGTATTCTCAAAATATCTGACAGACTTTACAGATGCTGAAATCAGATACTGCGTTGACAACGCTTATAACGATAAGAATTTTGATTCAGACAATATTGCTGAAATCGCACATCTCTTTGACGGTACATATATGCTTGAACTCTGGCACGGACCTACTTGTGCATTCAAGGATATGGCTCTGCAGATTCTACCTTATCTTCTTACAACTTCAGCAAAGAAGATTGAGCTTAACAAGAAGATTGTAATTCTTGTCGCTACTTCAGGTGATACAGGTAAGGCTGCTCTTGAAGGCTTCAAGGATGTTCCTGATACAGAGATTATGGTGTTCTATCCTGATGACGGTGTATCTGCTATGCAGAAAAAACAGATGACTACTCAGGAAGGTGCAAACGTTGGAGTTTGTGCTATCAAGGGTAACTTTGATGATGCTCAGAACGGCGTTAAAGCTATTTTCACAAATCAGGAAATTGCTAAGACACTTGATGATAATGGTATGATGTTCTCATCGGCTAACTCAATCAACTGGGGTCGTCTTGCACCACAGATTATCTACTATATTTCAAGCTATGCACAGCTTGTAAAGGACGGAGAAATCCAGCTCGGCGACAAGATTAACATTGTTGTTCCAACAGGTAACTTCGGTAATATCCTGGCAGGCTATTATGCTAAGAAAATGGGGCTTCCTGTTAACAAGCTTATCTGTGCTTCAAATGCAAATAATGTGCTTACAGACTTCCTGAGCACAGGCGTTTATAACAGAAACCGTCCATTCCATACAACAATTTCACCATCAATGGATATTCTTATTTCTTCTAACCTTGAAAGACTTCTTTATCATCTCTCAGGTGAGGATGATGCTCAGATAAGAGAATGGTTCGGTGCATTGGCTACTGACGGTAAGTACGAAGTTACTGATGAAGTTAAGGCTATGCTCAGGGACGAGTTCTATGCAGGTTGCTGTGATGATGCACAGACCAAAGCTTGCATCAAGGATATCTATGACAAATATTCTTATACTTGCGATACTCATACAGCTGTAGCTGTTAAGGTATATCAGGATTACAGAGAAGCAACAGGCGATACAACAAAGACAATTATAGCTTCAACTGCAAGTCCATATAAGTTCTCAGGTTCAGTTCTTGAAGCTCTTGGTGTAGACACAGATACAGATGAATTCGGTCTTGTTGACAAGCTTGCTGAAGCTTCAAAAATCCCTGTACCTGCATCACTTGCTGAGTTGAAGGACAAGGATATCAGATTCAAGGAAATTATTGATAAGACTGAAATGAAGGAATTTGTGTTCAAGTCTTTGGGAATTTAATTAAGTTTTATGTAGCACCGTCTGGCCAAAGCTTTTTAGTCAGACGGTAAATTCTCTTTTAGTACTTAAGAGAATGACAAAGGCAGTAATTAGCTTCTTGGCTTAAAAGTCTTGCATACTGTTTCATCGCAGCAGTCAGGCTTTGAGCAAGTACAGCAAACATTAATTTTACCGGCTGTGCATTCGTGTGCGTCTCTGTTGTATACGCAGTTCTTAACGTCGCAGTTAATACCGTAAATTCTTTCGTTTTCCATTGTTTAATCACTCCTTTTGCAACAGTGGTTGCTATAATATTGTGTGCAGAAAGAGAAGTATTATATATGGAAACATTCACCGTCAGGAGGAAAAGATTTGTCGATTTTTGTTATTGCAGATTTGCATTTGTCCTTGTCTGTCGATAAGCCGATGGATATTTTCGGTGGTTGGACAGATTATGTGAACCGAATTGAATATAACTGGCAGAATAAAGTCAAACCTGAAGATACGGTTGTTATTCCCGGTGATGTATCCTGGGCAATGAGCCTTGAACAGTCAGCTAAGGATTTTGAGTTTATAAACAAGCTGAACGGCAGGAAAATTATCCTTAAAGGTAATCACGATTATTGGTGGAACACAAAGAATAAAATGGATAAGTTTTTTGCTGAAAAAGGCTTTGACACGCTGAACATACTTCATAATAATCATTATGAATATGAGGGTATCGGAATATGCGGTTCAAGAGGCTGGATAAATGAAACGGAAGAGCCTGCAGATAAAAAGGTGCTTGCAAGGGAAGCAGGCAGACTTACAATGTCTATTGAGTCTGCACTTAAAGCGGGGCTTAAGCCTGTGGCGTTTCTCCATTATCCACCTATTTACGGCACAAGCTACAACTATGATATGCTTGAAGTTCTGCATAAATATAACATTGAATGGTGCTTTTATGGACATATTCACGGCAGAGGCACGGATTATGCAATAAACGGTACTCGTGACGGAGTTAATTACAGACTTGTTTCAAGTGATTATCTGAAATTCGACCCGTTGGATATTACGGATATTGTAAAAAAACACTTGAAATAATGGAAAATGTATGATATAATATATAAGATATAATTATTTATTGGAGGAATTTTAAAATGAGTTTAAAATCTACAAACAAAGTTGACACAAATAAGGTTGAACTGGAGATAGAGATTTCTGCTGAAGCTTTTGAAGAAGCTGTAGAAAAGGCTTATCAGAAGGCTAAGAAGAATATCCAGGTTCCTGGCTTCCGTAAGGGTAAGGCTCCTCGTAAGTTGATTGAAAAGACTTACGGTGAAGGCGTTTTCTATGAGGACGCTGTTAATGCACTCTACGGTCCTGAAGTTGATGCAGCTATTGCTGAAGCAGGACTCGAAATAGTTGCAAGACCTGATGTTGAAGTAACTTCAGTTGACAAGGCTACAGGCGTTGCTATCAAGGTTACTTGTGTAACTAAGCCTGAAGTTGAAATTGACGGCTATAAGGGTATAGAAGTTGAAAAAACTGTCCATTCTGTAACTGATGAAGAAATTGAAAGAGAAGCTAACAAAATCGTTGAAAAGAATGCAAGAATGGTAACTGTTGACGACAGAGCTGCTGAAATGGGCGACGATGTTGTAATCGACTTTGAAGGCTTTAAGGATGATGTTGCTTTTGACGGTGGTAAGGCTGAAGACTTCACACTTTCACTTGGTAGTGGTCAGTTTATCCCTGGCTTTGAAGAAGCTGTTGCAGGTCATAATGTTGGCGAACAGTTTGACATCAATGTTACTTTCCCTGAAGATTACGGTGCTGCTGAGCTTGCAGGTGCACCAGTAGTGTTCAAGATCAACCTCAAGAGCATTTCAAAGAAGGAAGTTCCTGAGCTTGACGACGAAATGATCAAGGATTCAACTGAATTTGATACAGTTGATGAATATAAGGCTGACATCAAGAAGAAGCTTGAAGAAAGAGCTGAAAAAGACGCTGACGCAATGGTTGAAGGCAAGCTTATGGACGAAGTTATTGCTAAGCTCCAGGCTGAAATCCCACAGGAAATGTATGACAACCGTGTAGCTGAAATGATTGGCGAACTTGAACAGAGATTGGCTCCACAGGGCATTTCACTTGAAATGTATCTCCAGTTCTCAGGCGAAACAATGGAAGGTCTCCAGAAAATGTATGCTGAACAGGCTGAAAAGCAGGTTAAGCTCCGTCTTGCACTCGAAAAGATTGCAGAACTCGAAAACGTTGAGGTTACTGAAGATGAAATCAACGCTGAGTTTGACAAGATTGCAGACCAGTATAAAATGCCTGTAGAGCAGGTTAAGGTTTACATCCGTGCAGAGGATATGAAGAAGGATATTGCTGTTGGTAAGGCAGTTGAACTTGTTAAAGAATCTGCAAAAATCAAGTAATTAAGTAGTATTATGTCGATTTCGCTCACTTATAAAAAAGTGAGCGAAAAGTGTATTCACAGGAGGTAATTTTATGGCATTGGTACCTTATGTAGTTGAACAGACAAGCAGAGGTGAAAGAAGCTACGATATCTATTCAAGACTTCTTAATGACCGAATTATTATGCTTTGCGACCAGATTGATGACGCAACAGCAAGCGTAGTTATTGCACAGTTGCTTTATCTTGAGGGCCAGGACCCTGAAAAGGATATTGACCTTTATATCAACAGCCCGGGTGGCTCAATTTCTGCAGGTATGGCGATTTATGATACTATGCAGTATATTAAGTGTGATGTATCTACAATCTGTATCGGTATGGCTGCTTCAATGGGTTCATTCCTGCTTTCAAGCGGTGCAAAGGGCAAGAGATTTGCACTTCCTAACAGTGAAATTATGATTCACCAGCCTTTGATTGCAGGTGGACTTTCAGGTCAGTGTACTGATATTAAAATCCATTCCGACCACCTTGTTCGAACAAGAGAAAAACTGAACACACTTCTTGCTCAGAACACAGGTAAATCTGTTGAGCAAATTGCTATTGATACAGAAAGAGATAACTTTATGTATGCTCAGGAAGCTATGGAATACGGTCTTATAGACAAGGTTATTACTAACAGATAGGATTGATAAAAATGGCTAATGAATCAATTAAAAGATGTAATTTCTGTGGAAAGTCAGAAAAAGCCGTAAGAAATATGTTTTCTGCAGGAAATACTCATATTTGCGATGAATGTGTACTGTTTTGTTATGACATTATTGCTGAACAGCAGGGCTTGCCTACTGCCGATGTCCGTCCACCTATCAAGGGTGCCAAGGGCAAGGCTGATGGTCATATTAACCTGAAAAAGCCAGCTGAAATCAAGGCAGTTCTTGATGAGTATGTAATCGGGCAGGATGAAGCTAAAATTGCTCTTTCTGTAGCGGTTTACAACCATTATAAGAGAATTATGTCCCTTGATGAAACAGGTGATGATGTAGAAATTCAGAAGAGTAATGTGCTATTGCTTGGCCCGACAGGTACTGGTAAAACCTTGCTTGCACAGACTCTTGCAAGACTTCTCAATGTGCCTTTTGCTATTGCAGACGCTACAACACTCACAGAAGCGGGCTATGTAGGTGATGACGTTGAAAATGTGCTTACAAGACTTATTCAGGCTGCTGATTATGACGTTGAAGCTGCTTCGAAGGGAATTATCTATATAGATGAAAT
>DEPR01000068.1:0-894 GCA_002358895.1 Ruminococcus sp. UBA3387
GTTAAATTCAGGCATCTTCTTGATAATGCTGACGGTGCGGTTAATTTCGAGCTGAACCGATGCAAGGAAGGGCTTGACCTTGAAACTGACACGGGCAAGGTAGATTATATGAAAAGGGTTTACCGTGTGCTTGCACAGATAAAATCCCCTGTGGAACGTGATGTTTATATATCAAAAATTGCAAATGAGCAAGGTATTAATAAGGTTGCAATTTCCCAGGAAATTAATTACCTTATTTTCAAAGCAAGAAAGCAACGTCAGAAGCAACAGGACCGAGATCTTGTGAACTATGCAACCCGTCGTCGTGATGATATTAACCCTGAAGCTTCAACTCATTACAGAGAATCTGTTGCAGAATGTGGTATAATCTATTATCTTTATAATCACCCTGATTCCTGCGAGGATATTCTCAGCAGACTTCCTGCAGAGAAATTTGTTACTTCATTCAATCGCAGAGTTTATCAGTCCCTGACAGAAAGAATAACGAATAACGAGGACCATTCTGTCAGCTCATTTAACGGTGAATTTTCACCCGATGAAGTGGGTAAAATAACTTCTATACTTGAAAACTACCGCAATATGGGTATAGATAGAAACGTTGTGAACGAATACATCGGACTGCTCTCAGATTTTACGGAGAAAACCCCGATAAAAAGTGATATGAGCGACGATGAATTTCTGAACTTTGCAAACAAACTGAAGTCAAAAAATCGTAAATAAACTGACATTGAAAGGATAGAATATTATGAGCGAAAAGAAAAATGTTATTGACACACTTCTTGAACAAGGAAAGGCAACAGGAAGACTGACTACAAAAGAGATTACAGATGCTCTTGAAAAGCTGGATTTTGATGTAGAGCGTATGGATTCATTCTATGATAACTGTGCTGCTCT
>DEPR01000068.1:956-1345 GCA_002358895.1 Ruminococcus sp. UBA3387
AACCCTGAAGATGATATTTCACCTGAGTCTATTGATATGGGTCTTACTGCCGATGCTATTTCAACTGATGACCCTGTAAAGATTTATCTCAAGGAAATCGGACGTGTTCCTCTTCTCACATCTGAAGAAGAAATTCAGCTTGCTGAAAAAATGGCAGGAAACAACGAAAAAGAAGCTTCAAATGCCAGAAAGCGTCTTGCTGAAGCAAATCTGCGTCTTGTTGTTTCTATTGCAAAGAGATATGTCGGCAGAGGTATGAGCTTCCTCGACCTTATTCAGGAAGGTAATATGGGTCTTATCAAGGCTGTGGAAAAGTTTGACTATACAAAGGGCTTTAAGTTCTCAACATATGCAACCTGGTGGATAAGACAGGCTATCACAAGAGCTAT
>DEPR01000068.1:1412-3496 GCA_002358895.1 Ruminococcus sp. UBA3387
CCTGTGCATATGGTTGAAACTATTACTAAAGTTAAAAAGGCTTCAAGCCAGCTTCTTCACGAAAACGGACGTGATCCGTCACCTGAAGAAATTGCAAAGAAGCTTGATATGTCTGTTGAGCGTGTCCGTGAAATTATGAGAATTGCTCAGGACCCGGTTTCACTTGAAACTCCAATCGGTGAAGAAGAAGACTCACATCTCGGAGACTTTATTCCTGACGAAGATGCTCCTGCACCTGCTGAGGCAGCTTCACTTGTATTGCTCAAGGAACAGATTAACCAGGTTCTTTCTACACTTACAGACCGTGAAGAAAAGGTACTCAGACTCAGATTTGGTCTTGAGGACGGCCGTTCAAGAACACTTGAAGAGGTTGGTCAGCAGTTTAACGTTACCCGTGAAAGAATCAGACAGATTGAAGCTAAGGCACTCAGAAAATTACGCCATCCTAACAGAAGCAACAAAGTCCGTGATTATCTGGATTAATACGGAGGTTTCTGATGTTTATAACACTTGAATCGGACTACGCAGTAAGGATTGTATCTATTCTGTGCTGTTCCGACGACAGGCTGGAAGCAAAGACAATAGCTGAAAAAGCTTCTGTTTCCCTCAGATTTGCTCTTAAAATCCTGCGTGAACTTGTCAGTGCAGGCATTGTTACGTCATACAAAGGAGCAAAGGGTGGCTACATATTGAACGGCAAGCCTGAAAACATAACACTCAAAGCTGTAATAGAAGCTATTGAAGGCCCATTCTATTTTTCAAGGTGCCTTTCACCTGAATTTGGCTGCAATAGAAATATGTCGGGCAAATGCTGTTTTCAGAAAGCATTCAATGACATTTCAGCTACTGTAAGAGAAAAGCTTGAAAGCTATACTTTTGCCGATTTGATGGGATTATGCCCAAGGGAATGAAACTATGAAGTTCAGAGCCGATAAATTCAATGAACCTGAGGATTATCAGTACTACGAAGCCGAAGATGATATTGAAGAATTTGATGACTATGATATAGAGCAGGAATATGATAAGCCTGTAAAAAAGCCGAAACGGCTTTGGAAATTCCTGTTCAGATTTGTTGCTTTCTGCTTTTTAGTTGTGGCAATAAACCTTGGCGTATTGCTTTTTTCAGGTAAACTATGGTTTAACCAGCCTGATAAAAACCAATATCCTGTCCGTGGTGCTTTTGTGGACTCAGATATGGGTAGGATAAACTGGAATACTTTTTCAGGGCAGAACATAAGCCTTGCATACATCAAGGCCACTAAAGGTATTGCGTATAAAGATGATAATTTTGAAAGCTACTGGGCAGAAAGCAAGGGCTGTGAGCTTATGACAGGTGCTTATCATCAGTTTGCTCCAACCAAAAGTGGCAGAAAACAGGCTGAGTATTTCTGCAACACTATGGGAAAATCCATAAAAGGTCGTCTAATTCCTGCTGTTGAAGTAAAATTGTATGGCATTTATGCCGTTTTACCTCCTGATGTTGAAGATGTAACAAAAAACCTGATGGAATTCTGTGATTATATAAAAAGCAGATACGGTATATATCCAATAATCATCACCGATAAAAGATGCTATGAAAAATATTTATCTGAATTTGACGTTTTTCGTTTTATTATGAAAAGCTATTTTGATGATGTGAAAAACGGATTGCCATCGGATTTCTGGTGCTATAATCCAAGAGTCAGGGTAAACGGCTATGAAAACGAAAAAGAATATTTTTCAATGTTTGTTTATTACAAAAATATTGATGTTGATACATTCAGAAAAGAGTTTGTCTGTTGACAGGCTCTTTTTTTATGCAGAAATTACATTGGATTTTCGTGAAATTCAGCTTGTTTTAAGGTTATACTAAAAACAATGTAAAAAGGAGTTGATTTTATGAAAAAATTTCTTGTTTTATTAGTCGCTATGACTTCTCTGCTCTGTTCCTGTGGTGGAAATGACAACGGCTCTGACAACAGTCAAACCACAACAAACAGTCAAAGGTCTATGGATTCCCAGATGCCCATTGAACCTGTAATCATTGACGAAGACAGTGAAATCAATCTGTCAACACTCTCCCGTGAAAAGGTGGGTTACGGTCA
>DEPR01000068.1:3593-7131 GCA_002358895.1 Ruminococcus sp. UBA3387
ACTCTCACATTCGACCAGGGGTATGAGAACGGCTACACCGAAAAAATTCTTGACACTCTCAAAGAAAAGGAAGTTACTGCTGTGTTTTTTGTCTTACAGGATTATGCAGAGAAAAATCCTGAGCTGATAAAACGTATGATTGACGAGGGACATACCGTTGGAAATCACTCGGTATCTCACAAGTCAATGCCCGAGCTTTCTCAGGTGGAATGTGAAAACGAAATCAGACAGCTTCACGATTATATGTCAGAAAATTATAATTATGAGATGTCGCTTTTTCGTCCACCAATGGGTGAATTCTCTGAATTTTCCTTAGCTGTTACAAGCAACTGTGGATATGAAACAATGCTGTGGAGCTATGCATATGAAGACTGGAATGTGGATAATCAGCCTGAGCCGAAGGCTTCCCTTGAAAAGCTTACAAATGCTCTTCACGACGGAGCAATCTATCTGCTTCACTCGGTATCATCTACAAACGCTGAGATTTTAGGAGACTTTATCGACAACGCTGAAAACGCAGGATATGTTTTTAAATAGTGTAGCAGTTTTTTGAATTTTGCATACACTATATTAACAGTGATTTTTACAGAAAACTGCAAAAAGTGACAGAAGCATCGGCAACTGTCCGCAGGGGAGCTTTTTACAGGTGTAAAAAAAGCTGTTTAAAATAGATGAGCCTATCTCAGAAGAGATAGGCTCAAATTTTAGTCAGCTACTTTAAGAAATGACATTTCCTCACGATTTATCATATCTGCTATAATTAAAATAAACTCACTGTTAGTAGGTTGCCACTGCCTGTTTGCTGCAAAAAAGCCGAAGATTTCTGTCTTTGATGACGATGTTGCTCTTTCCCAGCCTTTATGTATTGCTGTTCTGATATTTCTCTCAACACTTGCAGGAGAAACGTCATATTCCTTTGCAATCTCAGGATAAATCTTTGTTGAAAAAACTCTTGAATTTACAGGCTCGGAAACGGACATTTTTATGGCATCACGAAGATACATATACCCGTTGTAATTAGGTGTAACACAAAGCCTGTTAAGAATATCAGATACGTGATTGTGCATTTTTGACCTGTATAAGGTGGGAACTTCCCTTGTTTTTTCACCTGCATTAATTCTGAGAGACAGCTCATTGCAAATCAGGTTAATTTCAAGTGGCTGATAAAAGATTCCGTCTGCTATTGTTTCAAGTGATTTGTTAGGAGAAAAATCACGCTGCGACTTGATTACAAACACAACTGTTCCCGGTATAATTTTTTTCAGGTTTTCAATGAGCTTTACAGGCTGGTCAACAACAGAGCTGACAAATACAGCCGAAGGCTTTACAGTAAATGCTTCAAGTTCGATATCCAGTGGGTTTGCTGTTACGGTTTTACAGGAATATCCTGAGACGTTAAGCTGTTGTGCTAAATACTGAAAAGTGCTGTCAGTACCGCATACTAAAATTTTCTTTGGTGTGTTCATAATTCATTTCCTTCCATATTATTTTTGAATGTAACTGAAGATTTAATTATAAATTTTTCCATATTTACACGCAATGATAATATTTTATCATAAATTACCAATTCAAACAATAGGATTTAACAATATTTACAAATCCGACTTTAAAATAAAAGATATAATACAAATTATGTTAATAAGCCACGAAATATGTAGATAACAGCAACTTGATTATTTTCTGAAAGTGTTATATAATATTAAAAAACACACTTTGGAGATATGTTATGGAAAACAATATTAGCATTGATAATCTGCCTAAAATACGCAATGGTAGGCTTTGGTATGTGGTTTTGCTCCCTGCGATAGGCTTGTTTCTCGAAAGCTTTGCTACAAACAAGTGGATAGGGCTTGGTTTGTGGATAAGCATTATAACAATTTCTGTCATAGTTTGCATCAGAGATGAAAAGCACCTTCGGGCATTCGGTGTAAGCCATCTCAGGCTATACAAAGCAAGATTTTTCCCACCATTGTACATTTACAGACGTTTGACAGCAACTCATCAGAGCTACTTCCCTTTTGGTGTATTTATGGCACTTTTTCTTTTTACATTAATTAACAACGGCTTTACAACAGGTCTGACAATGAACGACGATGACTTTATCCTTCGTGTTCAGATTAATTATGTATCAGCTGTAAAACAGTTTGAGGATTTAAAATCCACAGAAGAAATTGAACAACGGCTTGAGGATTTCGCTATTGACGATACACTTGAATGGAGTTACTCAGAGAATGACAAGCACAAATATGTAACTGTAACAGGGCTTTGCAACTATGACAACAAATCAAGTCAGAGATTTGAACTGGTATTCAGTCTTGATTTCGATGGATATGCAATCACAAAGATTGAGATAATTCAAGCGGAATTCTCAAAACAAGAACTTAACGGTAAAGAAAAAGATGAATTTCTCAAAAAGATATTCATTGAACAGTCCGTTCAAGAAAACAGTAATAAAAGCATTATAAAAGATGACTATAAAAACGTATAAAACTCGCAACATTGCGAGTTTTTTCTTGGTTTTCAAAAATGAAATGAAATAAGAGAAAACGAGAGAAACAGAGAAAACAAGAGAGAAAACGAGCGTTTGAGGGATATAAATTAAAAATTCGTCATTTTGCCTATTGACTTTGGTTTTATGGTGGTGTATAATAAATAACGTTGCAAAATCTGAAATTCGGTACATGCTGATTTTAACCGTATTTCGGGAACTAAATTCAAATTTGAACGGAGGAAACAATATGTCAACTTATATGCCTAAGGCTGGCGATATTACTCGCAAGTGGTATATTTTAGACGCTGAGGGTCAGTCTCTCGGTAGAGTTGCTGCTAAGGCTGCTCACATTCTTCGTGGTAAGCATAAACCAACTTATGCTCCACACGCTGATTGCGGAGACCACGTAATCATCATCAACAGCGACAAGGCTGTTCTCACAGGTAAGAAGCTTGAACAGAAGGCTTACAGATGGCACACAGGCTGGATCGGTGGCCTCAAGGAAATCAAGTACAACAAGCTTATGGCTGAACAGTCAGACAGAGCTATGACAATCGCAGTAGAGGGTATGCTCCCTAACAACACACTTGGTCGTGCTGCTGCAAAGAGACTCAGAGTATACAAGGGTGCTGAGCACAACAACGCTGCTCAGAAGCCAGAAAAATACGAACTTTAATCGGAAGGAGCAATTAAGATGTACGAATCAAAGAAACCATATTTCTATGGTACAGGTAGAAGAAAACATTCTGTTGCCCGTGTTCGTGTTTATGAGGGTACAGGTAAAATCACAATCAATGGCAGAGATATTGATGAATACTTCGGTCTTGAAACACTCAAGCTCATCGTTCGTCAGCCATTTGGTGTAACAAACACAGAAAACAAGTATGACATCGTTTGCACAGTTGCTGGTGGCGGTGTTACAGGCCAGGCCGGTGCTATCAGACACGGTCTTTCAAGAGCTTTGCTTCAGGCTAACGATGAATTCCGTCCTCTCCTCAAGAAGGAAGGCTTCCTCACTCGTGACCCAAGAATGAAGGAAAGAAAGAA
>DEPR01000068.1:7238-9650 GCA_002358895.1 Ruminococcus sp. UBA3387
AAAAAAGCGTACCAAATCGGTACGCTTTAATTATTTTTCATTTGAATATTCATACTCATTGTCGTGGGTTATAACTTCAACGCCTCGCTGGTCTTCGAGAACATCAAAAATCGGTGTGTTCATCATATAGGCACTGAATATTACCAGCAAAATAAACAACGATATTAAAATGAGTATATCATATCTGAATTTAATTCTATTTTTTGCCATAACAATCTTCCTTATTTCATTTTTTGATTATATTATACATCATTTTTCTCGCTCTTGCAAGTGCTTTATGTATAATATATCAAATAAATAAGGTTTGTTATGCTTCACTCTTGCAAATCAATTCTTCCGATTTATCGGTTTCAGTTCCGGTGATTTCCGGCCTTATGTCATCAGGCTCGTTTAAAAGCTTGTAGACAGCCCTCACATAGTGTAATAATACAACTGTAACCAAAATGAAGGAGAAATTGAAATCCATAGCCTCTTTACCAAAAAGATTATGAATTTCTGCCTGGAACAAACAAAACTCCATTATCAGAAATGCCCATATATTTTCAAAATTGATAATAGCATAAATTGCAATTATTACTGCAGGAAGATAATAATATCTTTCGTGCATATATGGGAGAATAAACGGCAGAAGTAATGTGTAAAATCCACTAAATATAATTATAGTTTCTTTTCTGAACCTGAACTTGCTACGGCAAATCCAGAATAACGATAAAATAACAACTCCACCTGCAAAGAAAATTCCTGCTTTACCCAGCTCGTCCGAATCAATGTCCTTTACCAAAGCCCAGGCGTTCTGTATGTACATATTTAAAATACTGTACTGTAACGGCTGTCTGAGATATATAGTAAGTAATCGATAGAAATTCCCCCCCGCAATCCAAGCAGGCATTATTGATAAGATATAAACAGCAGGCAAAGCCAAAACGGTTCTAACTCTTATTTTCCGCTTGATAAGAAGTACCAACAAAACCGGGGCAAAGAAAATTGCCAGAATTTTAAACGAAAATGCAACAGAGAAGCAAATAGCAGCCGCCCAATCTCTGTTCTTTAACAGAAAATAAATTGACGCCAATATAAACAATGTGAAAATTGCGTCACACTGACCCCATGCTGCTGAATTTAGCATAACCGATGGCATAAACAAAAGTGTACCGTAAGCTACAAGACTTTTAGTTGAATCACCAGTTACTTCATTAACTATTTTATACCCCAAAACAGCCAGAATTACATCCGCAATACAAGAAACCAGCTTAATAGCAGCAAGAGAATTTAAAGGGATATATGTAAGTATTGCAAGAATATAATAATACATAGGAGTATAATCCCCAATGCTCATGCCTATTGCCGCAAAGCCTCCATTATTCTTCAGCTGCTCATACCACGGTACCAAGAAATGATAATAATCTCTTGATGTTATCGGGAACAAGCATTTTCTGGCATATAAAGCTAAAACAGTCAATAGTAAGATTAAAAAAATATTAGTCAGATACTTTTTGCTTTCAGGAAACATAAACTTTCTAATTGAAGTCATATCCATCACCTCTAATATCTTTATATTAACATTATATACCCAATATTTCCATTTGTCAATATGTGTAAATAAAATCTATATTAAACCATATTTCATCTGAAATTGTAAATTATAATCGAAAATAATAATATGCCTTATTCACTATTGTAAAAACCCGAAAAGTATGATATAATAATAAAATAACCGAGAAGAAGGAGCAGATTTATGCCAATTATTATACCTGATAATCTTCCTGCCTTTTCTACGCTTGAGGCAGAAAATATATTTGTAATTCCTGATGACAGGGCTATTCATCAGGATATTCGTCCATTGAAAATAGCAATATTAAACCTTATGCCCAACAAAATTGTTACCGAAACTCAGCTTCTCAGACTTCTGAGTAATACTCCCCTCCACGTTGAAATTGACCTTGTGCAGATGGGGAGCCACGTTTCAAAAAACACTTCCCAGGAGCATATGTTGAAGTTTTATAAAAATTTTGACGAGGTGAAGGACAACCTTTATGACGGGCTGATTATAACAGGTGCACCTGTTGAGCAGATTGAATATGAGGAAGTAGACTACTGGAAAGAGCTTTGCGAGGTTTTCGAGTGGTCAAAGACCAATGTTTTTTCTACTATACATATCTGTTGGGGTGCTCAGGCAGGGCTTTATTATCACTACGGTATCCCGAAATATCAGCTTGACAAGAAGATGTTCGGTGTGTTCAAGCATCACGTGGATCGCCCTGAAAGCCTGATTTTAAAAGGCTTTGGTGATGTTTTCCACTGTCCACATTCACGTCATACTGAAATCAGACGTGAAGATGTTGAAAACTGCAAGGACCTGATGGTGATTGCCGAGTCCTATGAGGCGGGAATTCACCTGATTTCGGACAAAGC
>DEPR01000068.1:9764-10544 GCA_002358895.1 Ruminococcus sp. UBA3387
TTCCTGAAAACTACTTCCCTGAAAATGACACAACCAACGAACCGTTGTACAACTGGGGTTGTTCGGCAAACCTGCTTTATGCAAACTGGCTTAACTACTGCGTATACCAGCGTACACCGTTTGATTTGAACGAACTGAAAAAATAGCACAAAAAAGACCTGCAAAACTGCAGGTCTTAATTATTTTATCATCATTTACGCCCGTGCGGCGTCAGGACTCAGGCACCGATTCGTGGCGACTTTTTGGAACGTGTAATTTCAGGGTCAGCTTCACCCTTTACACATTCAGCAGTAATTGTGATACCAACAATCTGCTCGTCTGACGGTGCATCAAACATAAGCTTTGTGAGAATTCTCTCAACTACAGCACGCAAGCCTCTTGCACCCGTTTTCTGCTCGATTGTTACCTTTGCAATCTCACGTTTAGCATCGTCAGTTACCTGTAAATCAATGCCATCAAGCTTGAACAGCTTTGAATACTGCTTGAGAAGTGAGTTCTTAGGCTCAGTGAGAATTCTGCAAAGTGCGTCCTCATCAAGCTCCTCAAGTACAGTAATTACAGGAAGTCTGCCCACAAGCTCAGGTACAATCCCGAACTTAACCAAATCGTGAGGCACAACCTTTTTCATAACGTTATTGTCATTTTTCTTATCCTTGATGCTTCCACCAAAGCCAAGTGATGAAGAATCAGTTCTTTTCTTGATAACAGATTCAAGTCCGTCAAAAGCACCACCACAAATAAACAGAATATTCCTTGTGTCAATCTGGATAAATTCCTGAT
>DEPR01000073.1:0-2972 GCA_002358895.1 Ruminococcus sp. UBA3387
TAGCTGTTGAACAATTTGATAATTTTGATTGACAAATATGGGTGGCTTATTGTATAATATACACATACCTGATAGGAGTGATATATCAGGTGTGAAAAATTAAATTCAATTAAACGGAGGGAAATAACATGAATTTAAAGAAGATTATTTCTATGGCTGCAGTTGCATCACTTAGTATGACAATGCTCGCATCTTGTGGCGAAGACAAAAAGGATGATGCACCTAAGAAGAATGTATCAGTTTCTGCAGAAAAAGTAGTTGAAAGAATCGACGGTAACGGAGCTACATTGACAGTTCTTACAAACCGTACAGACCGTCTTGCTGATGGTGGCGACGGTACTATGGAAGAAAGAACAAAAGCTTTCGAAGAAGACTTCAACTGTAAAGTAGAGTATGTTGGTTATACAAACTATGCTGACGACGTATCAAAGAGACTCAGCACAGATGATTACGGCGATGTACTTCTGATTCCTGACTCAGTAGAAGTTAAGGATTTGGGCAACTTCTTTGCACCACTCGGTACATATGATGAAATGAAGGAAACATACCGTTGGGCAGACAAGAAGATGTTTGACAAGACTGTATATGGTATCTCAATCGGTGGTACAGCAACAGGCGTTCTTTACAACAAGAAGGTTTGGGCTGACGCAGGCGTAACAGAACTTCCTAAGACTCCTGAAGAGTTTATGGCAGCTTTGGAAAAGATTAAGGAAAAAGGCGACGCAATTCCTTACTATACACAGTTTAAGGATGCGAGCTGGACAATCACACAGTGGCCAAGCTTGATCCTTTCAGCAGCAGCTGATCCAAACTACAACACAGCTCTTCTCCAGAATAAGGGCGACTTGTTCGCAGAAGACGGCGGTTACTACAAGACATTCAAGCTCTTGTACGATGTATTCTCAAATTCAAACGTTATTGAAGAAGACCCAACAACAACTGAATGGGAATCTTCAAAGCAGTGGATGGCAGACGGCAAGATTGGTACAATGGTAATGGGCTCATGGGCTATCAGCCAGTTCCAGGAAAAGGCTGCAAATCCGGATGATATCGGATATATGCCAGCTCCATTTACAGCAGCAGACGGCAAGCAGTATGCTCAGACTTCATCTGACTATTGTATGGGCGTTAGCAAGCATTCAGCTAATGTTGAACTTGCTCAGAAGTATGTTGAATGGTTCGCACTCGAATCAGGCTTTTCATATGACGAAGGTATGATCCCAGCATCAACAAAGGCAGATCTTCCTGACAACCTTACAGAGTTTGCTGAATGCGTACTCTTCGAAGAAACAGTTGCTCCTGACGAACTCCAGGGCAAATTCAATGAAATCGACGCTGATTCAGAAGTTGGAACTTGGTCTGGCGACGCTGCTAACTTCAAGATCAAGATGGCAGAAGCTGCATTCGCTGGTAAGGGTGAAGAAGGCTTCAAGGAAATCATTGATGACTGCAACAAGAGATGGGCAGCTTCAAGAGATAAGATTCTTGGATAATTAAAATTCTATAGTTTAAAATAGGGGGATAAAACCCCCTATTTTAACTTTAAACAAAAAGGAGGTTAAGAAATGGAGGGTAAAGCTAAGAAATATTCCATTTTAGAGTGGTGCAGAACCTATAAAGGTCAAAAGCTTATTACATCGATTCTGTTTCTGCTTGTCCCCGTAGCTTTGTTAGTAACTTTTACATTCATACCTGCTTTTGATATGGTTTACTACAGCTTTCAGGACCGAGATCAGTTTGGTCTTGATGCAACATTTGTAGGACTTGACAACTACAAAACGGTATTTACTAACCCAGATTATTTTGTAACATTTAAAAACAGCCTTTACTATCTCGTGGGATCATTCCTTCAGCAGATAGTGGCATTACTTATGGCTTCTATTCTTTGTGCAAAGATAAGAGCAAAAGGATTCTTTAAGGGAGTTCTGTTCTTCCCTTATCTGATGAATGGAGTAGCGGTAGCACTTATATTCCTGAAATTCTTCTCCAAAGGAAGTCCTCCTTTGACAGGTGAAGGTACATTGAATGCTATTATTGAATTTTTTGGTGGAGATGCTGTAAAGTGGCTTTCAATACCGTGGCTTGCTAACTGTTGTCTGGTGTTTGTTTCTATGTGGAGATATATCGGTTTCGATATTATTATGTATATGGGAGCTATCCAGTCAATAAGTCCTGATTTGTATGAGGCTTCAGACCTTGACGGTGCAAATCCGTGGCAGAGATTCAGATATATTGTATTCCCAAGTATTAAGCCTATTATTTCATTACAGCTTATTCTTGCAGTCAAGGGTGCAATTTCTGTATTTGAAATTCCATATATTATTACCGGTGGTAAAAACGGTACTTCCACATTTGTTATCAAGACTATTGATACAGCTTTCGTGTATAAGAAACTGGGACTTGCCTCAGCAATGGGTATTGTGTTGCTGTTGATTATTGTAGTTGTAACCCTTGTGCAGAAAGCATTCTTTAAGGATGACGACGGAACAGCACCGGTTAAAGCTAAGAAAGCTAAAGTTAAAGGATAGGAGGGAATGAGTATGGCTGAAGCAAAAACTAAAAAAGTACAGACTAAATATTCACCTTCTGTGATAATAATGAAGATTCTGCAGTATTTAGTCCTTGTTGCAGGCTGTGTGCTTGTAATTCTACCTATCCTGGTAATTCTTTTCGGTGCATTCAAGACTAATGCCGAATTTGCAAACACAGGTATTTTTGACCTGCCTGAATCATTCCAATGGATAAACTTTGAGATTGCTTTCATTGATGGTAAGGTATTGCTTGGTTTGAGAAATACAGCAATAATCCTTGTTTTGTCCTGTCTTGGCTCAATAATTACAGGTACAATGACTGCGTTTGTAATTCAGAGATTCAGCTCTTATTTTACAAAAACAGTCAAGGCTTGCTTCCTTGTAGCTACATTGTTGCCAAACATTTCAATGCAGGTTACTGTGTTCCAGATTATGAATAAT
>DEPR01000073.1:3038-3508 GCA_002358895.1 Ruminococcus sp. UBA3387
TCAATTCAGATTTTTATGCAGTTTCTCAATCAGATTTCAGTTTCACTTGACGAAAGTGGAATTGTAGACGGAGCTTCATATCCGAGAATTTATTTCAGTATTATTCTACCAAACCTGACACCTGCTATTGCAACTGTGCTGATTATCAAGTTCGTAAGCATCTATAACGACTTCTATACACCACAGCTGTATATGTCAAAACCTGAGCTCAGAGTTGTATCCACAGCTTTGTATAACTTTATCGGACCATACGGTGCAAAATGGGAAATCATCTTTGCAGGAATTATCATTGCGATTATTCCAACGCTGATTATCTTCCTTACTCTGCAAAAATATATTTACAGCGGTCTGGTTTCAGGAGCTGTCAAGGAATAATACATAAAAAATCAGCCTTGTCTTCGGACAAGGCTTTTTGTGTATATAACAGCCAACTATAAAGGGTAATGCTTGTACAGAAGTTTTACGTGTAT
>DEPR01000005.1:0-3204 GCA_002358895.1 Ruminococcus sp. UBA3387
TCTTCTGAGCCTTCCCAGATTACTTCTGCTGCAGCTGATGTGCTGAACAGTGACATAGAAGCAAGTGTTGAGAAAGCAAGTGCTCCAGCAATAATGCCGGAAAGAATCTTTTTGATCTTCATTTGTTTTTTCCTCCTTATAAAAACATTGTAAGCTTATTATAACTCTTACACGTCTGTTTTGTCAACTCCTTTTACAAACACTAAACCAATTTCTTGCATTTTGCACAAATAACCAGCCCGTTTATTGTAAAGTTTAACCATAGAGGGTTTTTGCTTCCCCCTTTTGTTGACTTTTTTCGCCTTATGCTTTATAATAGTATATATTTGTTAATAGAAATAACTTTGAAAGGAAGTTTTATATGAAAATCAAAAATGGCTTTATGTTGAGAGATGTTGCGAACCAGACAATGGTTGTTGCTGTGGGCGAAGCAAGCAAGGAATTCAACGGGATTATCCGCCTTAACTCCACAGGCAAATTCCTCTGGGAGCTTCTTCAGAATGATACATCAAAAGAACAGCTTATCAAAGCTATGACTACCGAATATGACATTGATTCAGCTACTGCTGAAAAGGATATTGACGCTTTTATTGACGTGCTGAGAGGAGCAGATTTACTTGCCTAGTCAATTCAAACTATCTGACTATGACGAAACAATACGAATGGTTCTTGAAAGCGGTGGGGAATTCCGTATGTTCCCTCGTGGCATAAGTATGCTCCCACTCATCGTTCAGCAACGGGACTCGGTTGTTCTTATAAAACCTAAGGGCGACCTTAAAAAGAACGACATTGCTTTTTATCTCAGAGATGACGGACATTATGTGCTTCACCGTGTGATGAAGGCAGAAAACGGCAAGTACTCTATGTGTGGCGACAATCAGCACTGGCTCGAAGAAGGCATTGAAAATCGTCATATTATCGGTGTTGTTTCAAGAATAAACCGCAAAGACAAGGTTATAACCGACGATACTCTTTCATACAGGATATACCTTTTTGTTTGGCAATCTTTTATTCTCAGACGTGTTTTTTTTAAGTTCAGAGGTCTGTTCAGAAAACTACGGAGGCTGAAAAATGGCAGTTGATATTAAAGACAAGGACACCTACAAGTGGCTGTTGAAGCACTCGAAACCACAGCTGATAAGAATGATTACGCTTATTATCGGCAACGGTATTTTTGCTGCAAGCTCTGTGCTTTTTGCACTTATGTGCCGTGGAATTGTTGATGGTGCAGTTGCTCATTCCAAAGAAACTGCTATTAAATATGGTATAGGTCTGTTTTGTGTCATTATGGGACAGCTTCTGCTAAGGCTTTATTGCAACAGCGTTGCTGAATACATACGCAGCCGATTAGGCATTGACCTGAGGGCAAAAATGCTTGATATGATACTCAAAAAGGAATATTCCAGCGTTTCATCCTTCCATAGTGGTGAGCTTCTCAACAGAATGTTCTCTGACGTAACGGTTATCGCAAACGGCATAACAAGCATTCTTCCTAATCTTATGAATATGGTTACAAGGCTTGCTTGTGCTGTTATCGTGCTTATCGCTCTTGACAAGAGCTTTACTTTGCTTTTTGTAATTTCAGGGCTGACACTGTTCTTTGTTACTCGTCTTTTCAGAAAAAAAATGAAAGAGCTTCACAAGGATGTTCAGGAAAAAGAGGGCAAGGTCCGTTCTTTCCTCCAGGAAATTATTGAAAACGTGCTTATCGTGAAAGTTTTCGGCTGTGAACAGCAGATGCAGGACACAAGTGCTGAAAATCAGGAGATACACTTCCGTTCACAGATGAAACGTCGTACTCTCAGCATTTTCGCTAACGCAGGGTTCAGCTTTATATTCCAGATGGGTTATCTGTTTGCAATGTGCTGGGGTGCAAGGGGCATTTATCTCGACATAATGACTTATGGTACACTTACAGCGATTTTACAGCTGGTTAACCAGATTCAACAGCCTTTCGCAAACCTATCGGGGCTTATGCCACAGCTTTACAGCGTACTTGCTTCATCTGAGCGTATTATTGAGCTGGAAAATCTTCCTGATGAACAGGTGTCTGACAGAAAGCTTGAATATGACAGATTTGAAAAAATCGCTATCAGGGATATGTCATTCTCATATGGCGAAAACCACGTTCTCAGCAACGTGAACATTGACATTGAAAAGGGCGATTTTGTATCACTTACAGGTCTTTCAGGTGGCGGAAAATCAACGCTTTTCCTGTTGTTGCTTGGTGCATATCAGCCTGACTGTGGTGATATTTCATTTGTTGCAGGCGATAACGCATATCGTTGCGGACAGGAAACAAGGCCTCTTTTTGCATATGTTCCACAGGGCAATTTCCTGTTTTCAGGTACGGTTGAAGAAAATATCCGTTTGCTTAACCAGAACGCAACACTTGAGGAAGTGAGAAAGGCTGCACAGATTGCCTGTGCATACGATTTTATTGAGGAGCTTCCTGACAAGTTTGATACAAAAATCGGAGAAAAGGGTTTCGGCATATCCGAAGGTCAGGCTCAGCGAATTGCAATGGCGAGAGCTATTCTTGGCAACGCACCTATTCTTTTGCTTGACGAAGCCACAAGTGCTCTGGACGAAGAAACCGAGGCACAGCTTCTCCACAATATTGCAGGGCTGAAAAACCGTACTTGCCTTATTGTTACTCACAGACCTGCAGCTCTCAGCATCTGCGACAAGCATCTGCTACTTAACGAAGGAGAAATCTGTTATGGCGAAGTTCAATAACGAATATGATTATATCTTTCACCTGCTCAGCTCTGTACTGAAAGGCACTCAACCTGAGGAAAAGCCTGAAAGCCTTGACTGGCAGAAGATATTTCACATATGCAAGCGTCATTGTGTGGAAAATATGGCTTTTTACGCTGTTGAAAAGCTTGAAAACGGACCTGAATCCGAGCTGAAAAAGAAATGGTCGGACAAGCGAGACCGTGGAATTATCCGTGATTTTACACAGCTTCACGAGTTCAATATGGCGACTGCAGAGTTCGCAAAGGAAGGCATTCGCTATCTTGCACTCAAGGGAGTTTACCTTAAAGACTTATACCCTCAGCGTGATATGCGAAGTATGTCTGACATTGACATTCTTGTGGACGTTGAAAATCTTCCTAAGGTAAATGACATTCTTGTGAATATGGGCTACACCGTAAGAGTGGAGGAGGACGAGGACCACGACAACTACTCCAAAAAGCC
>DEPR01000005.1:3316-3885 GCA_002358895.1 Ruminococcus sp. UBA3387
CTGAACAGGAGCCTTACTCCTGGAACTTTGACAAGAACTGGTTTTTCATTTATCTGTTCTCACATCTTGCAAAGCACTATCAGTCGGCAGGTACAGGCATTCGCTCAATAATGGACATCTGGGTGTATCTCAGGGCATACGAAAACGAGCTGAACTTTGATTTCATATACAAACAGCTTGACAAGGTTAATGGAACACAGCTTTGCAAGGACATTATCCAGCTGTCGAAAATCTGGTTTGACGGCGAAAAATCATCGGACAAGTTTGACAATATGGCAAACTATGTTCTTGACTGTGGTGTATTCGGCAAACGTCTGAACATATCCTACAACAACATCAGAAAGATGGGCAAGTTCAGATTTATGCTTTTCCGTGTATTCCCACCGCTTTCAGTTATGAAGCCAATGTATCCAATCCTTAAAAAGGCACCGATACTTCTGCCCTTCACCTGGATTCACAGAGGCTTTGTATGTCTTATCTTCAAGAGAAAGAACATAACAAAAGAGCTTAACTATATAAACAATGACAAGCAGATATAACAAAAGACGGACAAAAGTCCGTCTTTTTTA
>DEPR01000005.1:3943-5303 GCA_002358895.1 Ruminococcus sp. UBA3387
ATTTGTAATATATGCTACACTATAATTAGAAAATAATAATATTTGATATATTTTTAATAACAAACTATGTTTTATTAAAATAAAAATATTTATTATATTCATTTATAGGAGGAGATGCCAATGTACTAACAAACATTCAAATTACCGTCTTTTTATTTTATATATTGAAAGGGGAATTTTTATGAAAAAAGTATTTACTGTTATATTAACTTTCGTTATGTTAATATCTTGTTTTTCTTTATCATCCTTTGCTAATCAAACGGTTATGCCATATACCTCATCAGAATGTGAAAAAATCGTAACCGCAATTAATTCTGTTGACCACATAAAAGAACAAATGGGGCTTTCTTCTATAGATTTCTCTACTGTTACTATATCAAATGCAATAAAAGCATATAATTATACAGAAGATGGGCTTGTTTTCAATTCTGATTTTATTCCTATTAAGTCAAATGCTTCGTTAATTGCTTGGGCTATAAAAGTAACTGATAACTTCATCCGGATATAGATTTGTAAACGGCAATTCTGGCGTTCTATTAACATTAAACAGTGCAACATGTAAGTATTGGACGGTGTAATTATGAAAAACATACTAAAACTAACCTTATTATTTCTTGCTTTGACAATGGCGATTACAGGCTGTACGCAAAAAACTGAAGCACCTGAATCAAGCTCTGCAAACGAATCCGTTGAGTCTGTTGAAGATAATAAATCCCCTGTTCTTAAAAAAGCTCCTATATCATCCCTGCCGGAAGATGTTATTGAAATAACAGTTTCACCTTACGAAAGCGACCTTATGACCTTTAAATACACCGATGCTGAAAAAATAAATAATGTAATGGATTATTTAAAGGGGCTTCGGATTTCCACTACCGATGATGACCCTTCAAATTATACAGGAGGCATTAATTACAAATTTGTTCTAAAAACATCTGATGGAACAGTAAAAAATTATTACATTGATAGTGATTCTTTCTTCATTGAAGAAGATAAAAACGGCGATTGGTTTAAAATATCTGAGTATCAAATTGGAATTGGAGAACTATTAAAAGCAAACGAGCCTGATGTTCCCGCTGAAAAACCACTTTTCCAGGAAACAGAATAATAAAAAAGGACACCTTAAGGTGTCCTTTTATTTTGCAATTATAAATTAGTTGCCGTACTTAGCTGTATTAACCTTAATACCAACGCCCATTGTTGAAGCTACAACAACGCTCTTGAGGTACTGACCCTTAGCTGCTGCCGGCTTAGCCTTAACGATAGCGTCCATCAATGTATCAAAGTTTTCGCCCAACTTTTCAGCACCGAATGATGCCTTACCGATTGGACAGTGGATAATGTTTGTCTTGTCAAGACGGTA
>DEPR01000078.1:0-1109 GCA_002358895.1 Ruminococcus sp. UBA3387
AAAAAACGGCGATAAAAATCGCCGTTTGTCTTTATTCTGTGAAAAAGCTATAGTATGCGTAGCCTTTCTGTCCGTTATAGTCAAGATATAGCCAGCCGTTTTCGTTTGTATATACCTTACATTCAGCACCAACAGGGATTACACAAAGATTTTCTGAGGCTGATGTTGGCTGCGGGTGGAGATACACGGCACTTATTACCGTTTTTATTGAATATGTGGCGTCCTCCAATGAGTTGTCCGTTCCCATATCATTATAGCCTGTAGTTGTTTCTTTTCTCGTTTTTGAGGTTTTTGTTGCCTTGGTTGTGGTTGTAACCTCGTGCTCCTGGGTCAGGGTTATTCTTCCTGTTTTTCTCTCCCCGTCTGAGCCGTTTCCCACAAACAAAACCTTTGCACAGACAAGCACTATTATTACTACTACCAGCAGGGTTGCAAGAACTGCGATAATGCCCTTGAAGGTAGAGGATTTCCAGAAATCTGAGTTGTTGCTCTTTTTGCTCATTTTTATGCCTCCGATTAGTTTATACACTCATTATAACCAATATTACATTTTAAGTCAATTAAAATTCGGTTACAAAAGCCTTTGTGCTTGATTTGAAAGCGAAAAAGTGATATACTAATAAAAAATAACCGAATTACGACGAAATTGAGGTTTTTGTTATGAAAGACGGATTTGTTAAGGTTGCTGCCTGCACTCCGAAAATTAAAGTTGCTGATGTGGGCTACAACGTTTCTCAGATTACCAGACAGATAGAAAGCTGCAAGGGGCAGGGCGTCAAAATCGCTGTTTTCCCTGAGCTTTGCATTACAGGGGCTACTTGTGGGGACCTTTTTTATCAGGAAATTCTCCTTAAAAAGGCTATGCAGGGGCTTATTGACATTGCCAAGGCTTCTCAGGACTATGATGCTTTGGTTATTGTCGGCTTGCCTGTTTCTGCAAATGGCAGGGTTTACAACTGTGCAGGAATTATAAAAAGTGGCGAAATTCTCGGCTTTGTGCCAAAGGTAAGGCTTTCACGGAACGAGAGGGCTTTTACTGCATACAACGGCAGTTTATCAAGTGTTTCGGTTAATACAGACGGCGTTGAAACAGAGATACGCTTCGGCAG
>DEPR01000078.1:1200-5319 GCA_002358895.1 Ruminococcus sp. UBA3387
CGATTATGATATTTATGGCTGTTTTCAGGCTGAAAAGGCAGATATAATATGCAATCTGTCTGCAAGCTGTGAACTTGTTGGCAGGAAGGAATACCGACGCCAGGTGGCTTCGGAGGTTTCGTCCGGGCTTGGTTCGGTTTACATTTTAGCATCTTGCGGTGAGGGAGAATCAACTCAGGATATGGTTTTCTCGGGCCACAATATCATTGCTGAAAACGGTGAGATTCTGGCTGAAAGTGATTTGTTCAAAAACGGGATTACTGTATCGGAGATTGATGTCAAGGGACTTTGTGAGGCGAGGAAAAGCAAGCCTGTTTCTGATATGCCTGAAGAATTGCCGAAGTTTGGCGTTGAGTTTGATTTTGACGAAAAGGGGCTAAAAAAGCCTGTTTCAAAGATGCCGTTTATTCCTGATGATGCTGATGAGAGGGCACAGAGATGCAATCTGATTTTGCAGATGCAGGCACAGGCTTTGAAAAAACGCATAGAGCACACTAATGCAAAGAGCGTTGTTATCGGTATTTCGGGTGGGCTTGATTCTTGTCTTGCTTTGCTTGTATGCGTTGAGGCAATGGACCTGCTTTCACGTTCCCGTACTGATGTTATTGCCATAACTATGCCTTGTTTCGGCACCACAAAACGCACACGCTCAAATGCTGAGATTCTATGCAACGAGCTGGGTGTAACCTTCAGAGAAATAAACATTGCGAAGTCGGTATTACAGCATTTTGAGGATATCGGACACGACCCTGAAAATCACGATGTTGTATTTGAAAACGCACAGGCAAGGGAAAGAACAAAGGTTATAATGGACGTTGCAAATCAAGCAGGTGGATTTGTTGTCGGCACGGGAGATTTATCCGAGCTGGCACTTGGCTGGGCAACCTATAACGGCGATCATATGTCAATGTACGGTGTGAACGCATCAATTCCAAAGACTTTAATCAGGCACATTGTGAGCCATTACGGCAACACCTGTGAAAACAGGGAGCTTGGCAGAGTTCTGCTGGATATTGTAGATACTCCTGTTTCACCTGAGCTTCTGCCTACAGACCAATCGGCTACGGCAATGAACCAGAAAACCGAGGACCTTGTAGGGCCATATGAGCTTCACGACTTTTTCCTTTATTACGGCATACGCTGGGGCTTCACGCCCATAAAGGTTTATGGGCTTGCCAAAAAGGCTTTTGGTGATGATTACAGCTCCGAGACAATACTCAAGTGGCTGAGGACATTCTATCGCAGGTTCTTCTCTCAGCAATTCAAGCGTTCCTGCTTACCTGACGGGCCAAAAATCGGTTCGCTCAGCCTTTCTCCGAGGGGCGACTGGGCTATGCCCAGCGACGCAATGGCGAGCTTATGGCTTGAGGAAATTGACGGCATAAAAGAATAACAACATTTAGGGCGACTTCGGGTCGCCCTTATGCTATATATAGGGTTATTTTTGCTTTTTAAGGGGGCTAAATGGTTGACATTAAGGGCTATATATGCTACAATATAGGATAAGATAATAGAGAATTATGCCCATTTTTAAGTGAGGTATCATACCTTTATAAATGGGTGCTGAGGTTTTTTATGAACAAACAGAAAAAACTTGAGGTTTTAGTATCCTGTATGCATCAGGATAATATGGACATTGTGTTCAAATCAAAGCTTCTCGGAGATGTTGTGGTTATAAACCAATGCGACTGTGAGGGGTATGATGAATGTGATACCCAGCGGGGTCGGGCGAGAATGTTTTCCACCACACAGCGAGGTTTGACAAAAAGCCGTAATTTTGCCATAGAAAAATCAGACGCAGATTACTGCATACTCTGTGATGATGACGAGGTTTTTGAGGCTGATTACATCGAAAAAATCTTGGGTGGATATGAAAAATGCCCTGACGCTGATGTGATAATATTCAAAATGGCAAACAGGCAACCGTCGTTTCCTGACCAGGTTATGAGGCTGAAATTCCCGAAGACTATGAAGGTAAGCTCCTGGCAGATTTCTTTCAGGAGGCAGGCTTTAATTGAGTCGGGTGTCAGATTTGACGAGCTGTTGGGTGCAGGTACAGGTAACGGTGCAGAGGAAGAGCTGAAGTTCTTGTGTGATTGCCAAAGAGCAGGGCTGAAGATATATTATGTACCTGAGGTTATTGCATCGGTGGGACAGGAAAGCTCAACCTGGTTTTCGGGCTTTAACGAGAAGTTTTTCCGTGACAGAGGCAACACCACAAGATATATTCTTGGGCTTCCGTTATCGGTTTTATATGCATTTTATTATGTTATCAAAAAGAGAAAAATGTTCGAAATTTCCCCTTTTAAGGCTTTGAAGGCTACTTTGGGTGGAATTATTGAGAATAAAATTTACAAGCGGAGCAAACAATAATTAACAGGTTGTTCTGGCTTATAGTCAGGAAGGACTATGAAAATGGATAAGATTTTATCATTTGTTATTCCCTCTTACAACTGTGAAAAATTCCTTGACAAGTGCCTTACTTCTTTCATCAACGAAGAAGTTATGGACAAAATCGAGGTCATTGTTGTAAATGACGGGTCTACAGACTCAACACAGCAGATCGGTGAAAGCTACAGCCTGAAATATCCTCAGGTTTTCAGGGTGATTTCACAGGAAAACAAGGGACACGGTGGTGCTCTTAACACGGGGCTTTCGGCTGCAGGCGGTAAATATGTAAAGGTAATTGACGCTGATGACTGGGTGGAAACTCAGAACCTGCCGTTATTTGTGGAAAAGCTGGAGGAATGCAATTCCGACGTGGTGCTTACACATCACTACACCATAAACATTTCCACAGGCGAGGTGAAAAAGTGGAAGAGCTATCCCGAAAAGTTTTTCACAGAATATGATTTCAGTCAGATTATGGCCAACTGGAAGGGCTTTGACAGAAGTCTTACTTTCCACGGAATTACTTACAACACCAAGTTCTACAAGGAAAACTGCATTCAGCTTTCGGAGCACGTTTTCTATGAGGACCACGAATATGCAACAATCCCTTGCTGTTATGCAAAGACAATAACACCTTTTGATATGTTTATTTACAACTATCGGATAGGTGATGTTGCACAGAGTGTTTCAGACGCAAATCAGCTGAAAAGATGCTCCCATACAGAGGCTGTTCTCAACAGATTTATTGATGAATATGCAGGTTTAAGGCTTGATGAGGACGCTTCGGGCAGGGATTATTACTGTATGAAGGCTCAAGGGTTGCTGTTAAGTTATGTTACCACTGCTTTGCTTGTTGAAAAGGACAAGGCTAAGGGCAGGGCTATGGGCGATGAGATGGTTGCGAAGTTTGGGGCTAATATGCCGAAGACTTACGAGCTGGCTGTTTCTCAATACAAGACTTTCAGGCTTATGAACAGGCTTCACATCAGCAAAAAGACCTGGGAAAAGATTAAGGACAGCAAGCTTTATAACAAAATCAGAAAAAATCACAGCTTTGACTAAGCTAAGGCTAATCTAACGGAGGTTTAAAATGACCGTAACTAAAGAGGCAAAAGACCGCAAGGACGGCTCTTTTTTAGAGGTTTTTAAATACAAGGACCTGCTTTATCAGCTGGTTGCAAGAGATATAAAGCTGAAATACAGACGAAGCTTTTTAGGATATGTATGGAGCATACTTAATCCGTTACTGATTATGATTATTATGTCCATTGTATTCTCATTCCTGTTCCAGAGGGGAATCGAATTCTTCCCGTTATATCTTCTTGCGGGACGTTCTCTTTTTGAGTTCGTTCACAACGCTACGGGCAAGGCTTTAGGTGCAATTACCGACAACACGGCGTTGCTCAAAAAGACATATGTATCAAAATTTATGTTCCCTATGTCCAAAATCACGGCGTCTATGGTGGATTTTGTTTTCAGTATGGGTGCTTTGATTATCGTTATGATTTTCTACTCCATAAAGGATGGCAGGGTATTGTTCTCCTTCTGGAATTTAGGTATTTTCTTTGTAGTGATTGAGGCTTATGTTTTTGCAATGGGATTAGGTTTCCTCCTTGCACAGCTTCACGTTTTCTTCAGAGACATAAGATACATTTACAACGCTTTTATAACGATGTGGATTTACTGCTCTGCGATATTCTATGATGTGGGAATGTTCTATGACAAGGC
>DEPR01000078.1:5399-12377 GCA_002358895.1 Ruminococcus sp. UBA3387
GCAACCCGTTATACATTTACATCAAGCAGTTCAGATACTTTATATGGGTTCCGACGATTGATACTGTTCCGTCGTGGGCAATGGTAAATGTCTGGGATTTCGTTCTTGGTATAGCATATGCGATTATTATGTTTGCTATCGGAACTTTCTTCTTCAGAAAATCTCAGGACAAGTTTATTCTTTATATTTAAGGAGGCGGTTGAATGGAAAACCTGATTTCTACAAACAATTCATCTGCCGAGGATTTTGAATATATCGTAGATGTGGACAACGTTACTGTACGCTTTAACAAGGCATCGGAAAAAATAGATAATCTTAAAGAATATTTCGTTAAACTGGTTAAGCGTGAGCTGATGTTCCAGGAATTCCTGGCCTTACAGGACGTCAGCTTAAAAATCAAAAAGGGTGAGGCCTGGGCTATTATCGGCACAAACGGCAGTGGTAAATCGACCCTGCTTAAGGTTATCAGCCGTATTCTCAAACCTTATAAAGGCTCAGTTCAGGTTCACGGCTCCATTGCTTCACTCATTGAGCTGGGTGCAGGTATTGACCCGAAGCTGACGGCAAGAGAGAATATTTATCTCAACGGTTGTATTCTCGGATACCCGAAGAGCTTTATTGATGAAAAGTTTGATGAAATTGTGGAGTTTTCAGAGCTTGAGGATTTCCTTGACTCACCTGTAAAGAACTTTTCTTCAGGTATGAAGTCAAGGCTGGGCTTCTCGGTTGCAACAATGATGCAGCCTGATGTTCTTATTGTAGACGAGGTTTTGTCTGTCGGCGACGTGCTTTTCAGGAAAAAGTGCATCAACAAGATGAACGAGATGCTCAACAACGGTACTACGTTATTGTTTGTTTCCCACAATATGACAACGGTCAAGTCCATGTGCGACAAGGCTATCTGGCTTAACAAGGGCAGGGTTGTTATGCAGGGTAACATAGATGAGGTTTGTGAGGAATACACAAACACTATCGAAGAAAAGAAAGCCAAGGAAAAGCTTGAAAAGGAAAGAAAGGCAAAGGAACTTAAAAAGCAGGCTGAGGCTATTGCTGCCAAAAAACGCAGTAAAAAAGGTAATTAATATATTTTTATATTGAAAGGTTGCTAAAAGAAATGAACAGTAAAATTGTAAAGCTTCAAAACATTATTATGCAGTATGATGCAGACGCAAACATCGGTTATTACGTTGACCTGATGCACACTTCTTCAACAAAGTCAAAGCTTCCTATGGCTTATGACCCTGAGGAAAAGTGCCACATTATCAGAAAATATGACGTCATCAACTTTGCGTCATATTTCAACTGCTTACAGCTGGACAACTGGAAGACTCATACTTTTGCTGAAAACTTCAAGCTCAGGCTGGTTTTCAAGGGCAAGGGGGTTGTTGAGCTTACAGAATACTATCGCAACTCAAAGAACGTAAACCGTGGCGTTATGCTCAGAGAGGTTATTTCAAGTGCTGAAAAGACAGAGGTTATCCTGGATATTCCTGCTTCTGACAAGTCTTTGGTTTCCTTCTCAATTACTGCACTGGAAGATTTCTTCCTTTATGAGGGAAGCTACTTAGCAGAGGTGGCTGAAGAAAACATCAGAGATGTCAAGATTTCTCTTGCTTCAACTACTTTCAAGAAGGAAGCTTACATCAAAAAGAACATTCAGCTTCTCAAAGACAACGTTCTTTGCGAAGGCAGCGACATAAAGGACAAGATTTTCATTCACATCATTGACAACGGCAGAACTCTTAACGCTGAGGAGCTGGAATGTGAAAACCTTAAAATCTATCCAAACCCTAACGTTGGTGGTTCAGGTGGTTTCACCCGTGGTATGATTGAGGCTCTTGAGCTTGAGAACAAGCCTACACACGTTCTTCTTATGGACGATGACGTACTTATTATGTGCGAAAGTCTTTTCAGAACTTTCTATCTTCTTGAAATACTCAGACCTGAATATCACGACTCTTTTGTCAGCGGTGCTATGTTTGACTATGACCTGAGAGAAAAGCAGTATGAGGATATCGGTTATGTTCATCGTGAGGACGGTTCATACGGTCCTCTGAAGGACAGACTTGAAATGAAGGATATGGACGCTCTTCTCAGCAACGAGGAAATGGGCAAGAGAAAGCAGGAACACAGCTATGCGGGCTGGTGGTACTGTTGTATTCCTTCACAGATTATTGAGAAAAACGGTTTCTCGCTTCCATTGTTCATCAGAGGTGATGACGTTGAATTCAGCCTCAGAAACAAGGCTACTTTCCTTACACTCAACGGCATCTGCATCTGGCACGTTGGCTTCGCAGGCAAGTTCAACGCCGCTATGGAGCTTTATCAGGTACACAGAAACAGTCTTGTTATTCAGGCTACAAGCGGTATCTGTCAGGATATCAACTTTATTGAGAGAATGAGAACCTTGTTCCTCAAGGAAATCACAAGATTCTCTTACAACAACGCTGAACAGATTCTTGACGCTATTGACGACTTTATGAAGGGTCCTGAATACATCACAAACATTGTGGGTGAGCAGTGCCTCAGAGAACATTCGGCTAAAAATGACAAGCTTCTTCCTATTGGTGAATTCCCAAGCGAATACAACCTGAAGAACGCTGACCCATATTCATACAAGAGACTGAACATCCTTCAGAAAGCCTGGTATGTTATCACTATCAACGGTCATCTTCTCCCTAACTTCCTTTTGAGACGCTGGCCTGAAATCATTGCTTTTGACTGGTTCTTTGTACCTGGCAAAAACTATATGAGAAGAAATCTTATTGCTGTAAACCCTAACGACAACACAGCTTGTATGAGAGTAATCAACAGAAAACGTTGCTTCTCACTTCTCAAGAGATACAGAAAGACAATGAGCAACTATAAGAAAAATCACGTTGCTGTTGAAAAGGCTTACAAAGAAAAATTTGCAAACAGTACCTCTAAAGAATTCTGGAAGGAGTATTTGGGTATATGAACAAAAACGGAAGACTTTACAGAACTTTAAAGGCTGCCAAAAATGCTTTCTTTGACGGAAAGTATGCTCCCGACAAGCATTATACTCCTTCAGAAAACAAGTCGGAAGCTGAAGAGCAGACCAATGTTCTGAATAATGACAATCCGAAAACTGTTGATGACCTGAAGCACGAATACTGCATAGGTTGCAGTGCTTGTTTCAACGCTTGCCCTGTGGACGCTATCACCCTGGAGCCTGACGACAAAGGCTATTTCTGCCGTGTTGTTGACTTCGACAAGTGTATTCACTGTGGCAAATGTGCAAAGGTTTGTCCTGTCATCAACACACCTCAGAGAAATGAGCCGAAGCCTGAATGTTATGCTGTTATGGCTGATGATGAAATCAGAAGAAACAGCTCATCGGGTGGTACATTCTCGTTGCTTGCAAACTACATTCTCGACAACGGTGGATATGTTTGCGGTGCGGCTTTTGCTGAGGATTTTTCTGTTGAACATATTATCATTTCAAGCAAGGACGAGCTTTATCGCCTCCGTGGTTCAAAATACGTTCAGAGCAGGCTGGACAAGGTTTTCACACAGGTAAAAGAGCTTCTCAAGGACGGAAAGACAGTTCTTTTCAGTGGTTGTCCTTGTCAGGTGGCAGGTCTTAATAATTTTCTGGGCAAGGATTACGATAATCTTTACACTCTCGATCTGGTTTGCCACGGTGGCCCATCACAAAAGGCTTTCTTACAGTATCTTGACGAATACTACGGCAGAGAAAATCTCGCCGATTTCAAATTCCGTACAAAAGAATACGGATACAACTCATTCAATCAGATTGCATATCTCAAAGACGGCACAAAGATTGGTGGAAACATCAAGTTTGACCCGTATGAAAGGGCTATGCACTCGGGTCTTGCACTCAAGGACATTTGTGCTGACTGTATGTTTGCTCCTGCACCAAGACAAGGCGACATTTCAACAGGCGACTTCTGGGGTGTTTCGAAGCACAAGGCTGAGCTGAATGACAATCTCGGTACAAGTGTTACCCTTCTTAACAACGAAAAGGGCAAGGCTTTATTTGAAAAGGTAAAGGAATCAGCCAAGTTGTTCGAGGCTGTTCCATATGATTTTGCAAGGGTCAACAACCGTTTCGGTCAGAAGATGCGTATTCCGAGAAGTGGCAGACGTTGGTTCTATCAGATGGCTGAGGGTCAGTCGTTTGAAAAGTCCGTTGACTATGCACTCAAGAGAAAATTTGACGTGGGTGTTATCGGTCTCTGGTACGGCAGAAATTATGGAAGTATGGCGACTTATTTTGCACTTCATCAAGTGCTTACAAACAAGTTCCATTTATCCGTGCTTATGATTGAAAATCCGCTTCGTCCTGACAAATACGAGGTAACAAAGACTCATCCGAGACACGTTGCGGACTTATTCTATGATGTGAGCCAGAAATACCCCCTTGCTGACCTTAACAAGCTGAACAATTTCTGCGACGCTTTTATTGTTGGCTCCGACCAGCTATGGAACGTAGGTCTCAGCCGTCCTTACAAGCAGATGTACTTCCTTGGATTTGCTGACGAGAGAGTAAAGAAGATTGCTTATGGCACTTCTTTCGGCAAGGAATACAGAGGTTCTGAAGAAGAAAAGATGGTCAGCTCATATAATCTGAGAAGATTTGACCACGTTTCCGTAAGAGACAAGCTTTCACTTGACATTGCAAGAAATCAGTTCGGTGTAGCTGACGCAATAGACGTTTGCGACCCTACATTCCTTTGTCCTCTTGACGAATATCAGAAGCTGGTTGACAGGGCTGAGGCAAACGAGAGTGAAAAGTATATTCTTGCTTACTTCCTCGACCCTAACGAGGCTATCGGCAGGGAGCTTGAAAAGCTGGCTGCTGAAAAGAAATGCAAGGTTATTGTTCTTCTTGACGAGCCACCTTGGCTCTGGGAGCAGAACGTTGAAAGACTGCATCTCACAGAGGGTTCAAATGTTGAGGTCAAGAGAGATGTAACACTTTTCGACTGGCTCTGGTACTACAAAAACGCACAGTCGGTTGTTACGGACTCTTTCCACGGCACGATTTTCTCACTGATTTACAACAAGCCGTTTATGACACTTATGAACACCAAGCGTGGCGGTGCAAGGTTTATTTCACTTCTTACACCACTTGAGCTTACAGACCGTTTGTTTGAACGTGTTGAGCAATTCTATGAAAACAATGCTCTCCTTGACGAGCTTGACTACACGGTTGCAAACAAAAAGCTTGATGAAATCAGAACTCACTCAATGAACTGGCTTGAAAACTCATTGTTCAGTGAAAAGAAGTTTGATGGAAAGACAATTTATTCATCTGTTGACAACAGAAGTCTTGACAAATAAAAGTCGAATGAAAAGGAGCTTTAGATTATGGCAAAATACGATTACCTTATAGTTGGTGCAGGTCTTTACGGTGCAGTTTTTGCATACGAGGCAAAGAAAAACGGCAAGAGTTGTCTTGTAATTGACAAGAGAAGCCACGTTGGCGGTAACATTTACACAGAGAGCAGAAACGACATCAATGTTCACGTTTACGGTGCTCACATTTTCCACACAAGCGACAAGTTTGTATGGAACTACATTCAGCGTTTCGCAGAATTCAACCGTTACACAAACTCTCCTGTTGCAAGATACAAGAATGAGCTTTACAACCTGCCTTTCAATATGAACACTTTCTCAAAGATGTGGAACATTGCTACTCCTGCTGAGGCTCAGGCGATTATTGCTGAGCAGAAGGCTGAAATCAAGGGTGAACCACAGAACCTTGAAGAACAGGCTATTTCTCTCGTAGGCAGAGATATTTATGAAAAGCTTGTAAAGTGCTACACAGAAAAGCAGTGGGGTCGTGATTGCAAGGAGCTTCCTGCATTCATCATCAAGCGTTTGCCGGTAAGATTTACCTACGATAACAACTACTTCAACGACAACTATCAGGGTATTCCTATGGGTGGTTACACACAGATTATCGAAAAGATGCTTGAGGGCTGTGATGTCAAGCTTGACACAGATTATCTTGCTGACAAAGAAAATCTTGACGCTATGGCTGACAAGGTGGTTTACACAGGTCCTATTGACGCATACTTTGATTTCTGCTTCGGAAATCTTGAATACAGAAGTGTACGTTTTGAGACTGAGGAGCTTGATATTCCTAACTTCCAGGGCAACGCTGTTGTAAACTACACAGACGGAGACACACCTTACACAAGAATTATTGAGCACAAGTTCTTTGAATTCGGCACACAGCCGACAACTATTATTTCAAAGGAATACTCTGCTGAGTGGAAGCCCGGCGATGAGCCATATTATCCTGTAAATGACGAAAAGAACGGTAGTCTTTTTGCTAAATACAAGGAGCTTGCTGACAAGGAGTCCAAGGTGATTTTCGGTGGACGTCTTGGTGAATACAAGTACTATGATATGGACAAGGTTATCATCGCTGCACTTGACACAGTCAAGGCTGAATTCGGCAAGGTAAGCGAAGAATAATATAAAAAATCAAGCCCGACGAATGTCGGGCTTTCTTGTTAGAAAAATATAAAAACGAGTTTTTTATATTATGGGACATTAAGATGCGTAGCATCTTTGGATGCACGTTCCCTACAACATTATTAATGAATATTGAATAATGAAAAATAAATGTAGGGGTGGTTGCCCACAACCACCCGTTTTTATTATATTTATCAAACACGATAATTTTTTTATTACGGGACGATGTAGGCATCGTCCCCTACAGATTTGTTTTATATGTTTGCAATATTTTAATAGTGTGACGTTAAACATACGCTGTAAGTTGGGCATAGTCCCCTACATATGGAATGGTTATTTATTATAGTTTATCAGGTCCTTTATAACCTCGCCGGCGATTATAAGTCCTGCAACAGACGGAACAAAGGCGTTACTTCCCGGAGTTGCACGGCGTTTTGTATGGGTAGAGCCGTCATCTGCTGTGTTTTCGGTACTTACAGGCTTAATTGGCTGTTCCCTGGAATAGAC
>DEPR01000078.1:12468-15541 GCA_002358895.1 Ruminococcus sp. UBA3387
GGTTTTATATATATCCGTTACTTCAAAGGCTGTGGGGTCAACCTTATTCCCGGCACCCATTGAGCTGATAATCGGTACGCCTGCTTCATTTGCCTGCATAACCAATCCGATTTTTCCCGTAACGGTATCTATTGCATCAACCACATAGTCATACAGAGAAAAGTCAAACTCTGCCGACGTTTCAGGGGTATAGAAAGTCTTATATGCAGTAACCTTACAGTCGGGGTTTATATCCAGTAAACGATTTTTTGCCACATCCACTTTATATTCTCCAACAGTGCTCATTGTTGCGATAATCTGTCGGTTTATATTTGAAAGGCACACCTTATCGTCATCAATTATGTCGATTGCACCAATGCCACTTCTTACAAGGGCTTCGACGGTATGGCCCCCGACGCCTCCTACTCCGAAAATTGCTACTCTCGCATTACGGAGCTTTTCCATTGCATCTTTTCCAAACAAAAGCTCGGTTCTTGAAAACTGATTATCCACGTTGTTTCTCCTCACGCTTTATAGTGTAATTATTATAAAACAATGAAATGCCGTTGTCAAGCAGGCAGGAGCGCATAAAAACTTTATTATCCTGTTGAAAAATAAAATAAAGGGTGATATAATATTTATTAAAGATAAAAATGTTGAACAAAAAGAAAGGATAAAAAATGACAACGTTAAAGAAAATCGGAAAAATTATATTTTCACAGAAAACTACAATTATTCTGCTCCTTATGGCTCAGATTGCTTTTATAGTTTTCACTTTCTTTAAACTTAGCGAGCAATACACTTATCTTAACATTGTTTTCACCATAATTGCTCTTGCATTGACGGTATATATTCTTAACAAGCCGACAAATCCTGCTTACAAGCTTGCCTGGATTATACCACTTTTATTAATGCCGTTGTTTACTGTGGTTGCCTATTTCGTTCTTATGAACCAATACGGTACAAAAAAGGTTGTAAAGGCTCACGCAAAAAAGTGCATTGAAACAAAGCCCTATATGAAGCAGAATGACAAGGTGCTTAACAGTCTGAACATTGAGGACAAAAACGTTTATCACCTTGCAAGATATATGGACAAATTCGGCGGGTATCCTACATATCAGAACACGGAAGTGGAATATTTCAGGATTGGTGAGGATAAATTTGAGGCGATAAAGCGTGAGCTTCGATGCGCCAGACATTTTATTTTTATGGAGTATTTTATCATCGACCAGGGAGAAATGTGGTCGGAAATTGAGGCTATACTTCTGCAGAAGGCAAGCGAGGGCGTTGACGTAAGGCTGATGTATGACGGAATGGGCTCACAATCTTTACTGCCATACAGATACGACAAGAAGCTGAGAGAAAAGGGAATAAAATGCTGTGTATTCAACCCTTTCAGACCTATGCTTTCCTCCATTCAGAACAATCGTGATCACAGAAAAATTCTTGTAATTGACGGACACACGGCTTTTACGGGCGGTATAAATCTTGCTGACGAATACATTAACCGAAAGGAACGCTTCGGACACTGGAAAGACACGGCTGTTATGCTGAAAGGCGACGCTGTATGGAACTTCACTATGATGTTTTTGCAGTTGTGGGAGATAACATATGGTGAGGGGCTTGCCACAGATTATGACAAATACCGTCCTGAGGTGCATATGCCGATAAAAATCCAGTCGGACGGATATGTTATGCCTTATGGGGATTCGCCTCTGGACAATGAAAACGTGGGTGAGCTTGTTTATATGAACATAATCAACTCCGCAAAGGATTATGTTTACATTATGACGCCGTATCTTATTCTTGACAACGAGATGATTACGGCACTGGGATACGCTGCAAAAAGTGGCATTGATGTAAGAATTATTGTACCCGGTATTCCTGACAAGTGGTATGTTAAGTCAATCGGCTGGTCATACTACAGGGAGCTTATTGAGCTGGGTGTAAAAATATACGAATACAACGGTTTTATTCACGCAAAGAGCTTTGTTTCAGATGACACAACGGCTGTTGTCGGCACAATCAACCTTGATTACAGAAGCTTATATTTACATTTTGAGTGTGCCGCATATATGTACAAGCTTCCTTGTGTTGATGATGTAAAAAAGGATTTTCTCAACATTCAGAAAAACAACTGCGTTGAGGTAACTCTTGAGATGTGCGAAAAGAGGTCATTTATAAACAAGGTTATTTCTGCAGGGCTTCGTACACTTGCACCGTTGCTTTAAACAGGAGAATGGGTTTTGGAAAAGAGAAACATATTTAAAATCAAGTCTATAGCCATTATTCTTGCAACGCTTTGTGCAGTCGGCTGGGCTATGGCTTTTCCTTTGATAAAGGTAGGGTTTTCGGCATTTTCTATAGCCGAAAGCGACACGGCAGGTAAGACTCTTTTTGCGGGAATACGCTTTTTTATAGCGGGGCTTGTGGTTATAGCTACAGCCTTATTTATGGGCAGAAGCTTCAGGATAAAGGGCACAAAAGACAAGCTTTTGTTATTACTTTTCGGCGTTGTAAACACAACTTTGCATTATTTTTTCTTTTATATGGGTGTTTCAAGACTCAGTGGCTCACGGTCTGCCATACTCAACGCTTTAGGCAGTTTTCTGCTGATTGTTTTAGCATCAATGTTTTTTAAGGATGATAAATTCAACGCAAGCAAGTTTCTGGGTTGCATACTGGGTTTAGCAGGCATTATAATTATAAATCTCAACGGTAGCGGAGATTTGTTTTCAGACATATCCCTTATGGGAGACGGAATGCTTATAGCCTGTGCTGTATGCTCTGCTTTCGGTGGAATTCTCACAAGGGTTGTTTCAAAAAGAGTGGATATTATTGTTGCAACGGGGATAAGCCTTACTGCTGGTGGAGCTTTATTATTGCTTGCAGGAGTTATAATGGGTGGCAGGATAACTCACATAAGCTTTTTGGGTGTAGCTGTTCTTTTGATACTGATTTTCATTTCGGCGTTCTGTTTTGGAATATACAATCAGCTTTTATGCTACAATCCTGTAAGCCACATTGCTATTTTCAACGCTTTGATACCTGTGCTTGGAGTGGTTTTCTCCTGCATTATTCTCGGAGAGCCGTT
>DEPR01000011.1:0-2736 GCA_002358895.1 Ruminococcus sp. UBA3387
GTAGACCTGTTCCCGAGGACAACCCACGTTGAGTGTGTGATATTGTTGGAGATAGGTAAATAAGAGTATCGGGGTGATAAAATGGCAAAATCAAAGAAAAGTGGGTCAGCTATATTTATGTATTGTGTAATCGGTGTTGCAGTTGCCGTGTCGGTGGTTTGCTTTACCCTGTACCTTGCGAATGTGAGCAAAAACGCTGTAATCCTCTGGACGGGAATAGTGGCGTTCACCATAATGTATCACCTTTGGATGAGACTTATTATGGGTAATGTGAATAAGCTGTTTAATATAAAATATACTCAGTGGTGGTTTAAGGAAAGAGCCTTTGAAAAGAAGCTTTATAAATTCCTGCGTGTGAAAAAGTGGAAAGGAAAAGCACTTACTTATAATCCTGAGCTTTATTCAGTGAAGGATAATTCATTTGAGGATATAGCGAATACTACTGCCAAAAGTGAGACCGACCACTGGATAAATGAGCTTATCTCGTTGTCAACAGTTTTGTTTTCAATATGGTGGGGTGCGTTCTGGATTTTCTTTGTAACGGCAATTATAGCTATGCTTTTTGACGCACAGTTTATAGTTATCCAGAGATATAACAGACCACGACTTGTGAGAATGATTGAACGAGAGAAAAAACGATTGGTTACAGTTTAATATTGCAAAAAAATAAAGGATTTCCGAAATGGAAATCCTTTTTGTATTAATAGAATTTTTTTCTCCAGATAGCAGGCGACATCATCATAATCAGTGGCAGACATTCAAGTCTTCCGAGAAGCATGTCAAAGCTGAGAATGATTTTTGAGAAGTCAGAGAACTGAGAGAAATTGTCCATAGGTCCTATCTGGCTTATACCAGGACCAATGTTGTTCAGACAGGTTACAACAGATGTAAAGCTTGTGGCAAAATCGAAGTTGTTTATTGAAATAAGCAACAAGGATAAAACGATTATTGCAAGGTATATAATAAGATAACTGTGAACTCCGTGTACCGTTTCGATATCAACAGCACGGTCGTCTGATTTAACAAGGTTTACAGACTTAGGGTGAAGCATTTTTCGCATACTTTTCTTTGCAGACTTGAACATAATTACAACTCTTGCAACCTTGAAGCCACCGCCCGTTGACCCAGCACAAGCACCGACAAACATAAGCATTACGAGTAACATTTTTGAAAACTCCGGCCATTGGTTGAAGTCAGCGGTTGCAAAACCTGTTGAAGTTATAATTGATGATACCTGGAAAACAGCTTGTCTGATTGAAGTGCCTACATTTTCATACAGATTATAAATGTTGACTGTGATTGCCGCTGAAGCAGCAACAATAATGCCCAGATATACCTTCAGCTCAGTGTTTTTATAAATGTAAGAAAAACGTCTTATAATCAGGAAATAATACAGATTGAAGTTTATGCCGAACAGCATCATAAATATTGAAATTACCCATTCAACATATGCTGAATCATAAAAAGCTATACCAGAATTCTTTATGCTGAAGCCACCTGTACCGGCAGTGCCCATAGCGTGGCAAACGCTGTCAAACAACGGCATATCTCCAAGCATAAGGAAGATTACCAGAGCAACCGTCAGAATTGCGTAAATAATATAAAGAATTATTGCTGACCATTTGCCCTTTGGTACAAGCTTACCTACTTGTGGACCGGGACATTCACCCTTCATAAGGTTGAGAGAGGATGAATTTCTGTCCGAGGGGAGAATTGCAATAGTAAGCACAAGAACTCCCATTCCGCCAACCCAGTGAGTAAAGCTTCTCCAGAAAAGAATTCCACGAGATAAGGATTCAACTTCTGTCAATATAGTTGAACCTGTGGTAGTGAAGCCTGAAATGCACTCAAATAAAGCATCAACAAAGCTTGGAATCTGTCCACTCACATAAAAAGGTATGCACCCAAGCAAAGGTATAACAATCCAGCTCAACGCAGCGATTACAATACCTTCTCGTGCCTGAACGCTGGTGTCTTTAGGCTTGAACAACAATAATGGCAAGCTGATAACGGCAATAGTGGCTGCAACTATAAGAAATATTGACATTATGTCATATTCCTTGTAATACAGTGAAACTCCTGCAGGTATCAGCATCAGAATTGCTTCAAGAAAAACAATTCTTGCAAGAACATAAAACACTATTCGTTTATTCAAAATAATCCTCCTAATCCAGAATATCAGTCAGATTACTGAAATGATGTTCCTTTGTAACAATAACAACAGAATCACCCAGCTCAATGTGGTCATCACCATTTGGAATAATGATTTTGCGTTTTCTGATAATTGCACAAATCAGAATGTTTTTCTTCAGTGAAAGCTCTCTTAATGGTACATCTGTAAGCTCAGGTACGTCTTCTTTCACTTTGAATTCTATAGCTTCAACGCTGTTGTCAACGAGGTTATAAAGTGATTCAATACTGTTTTCCGTGGTATTCTGCAGAGAACGGATATAGCTGAGAATAGTGCTGGTAGTCAGGTCTTTTGGTGAAACGATACAGTCAAGTCCCAACATTCCTGCCATATCTATATAGGTATCTCTGCTGAGCTTTGTAACAACCTTTGCCGAGGTGTTGTTCTTTACATACATAGATGTGATAATATTCTCTTCATCAATTCCTGAAAGTGCCACAAATGCATCAATGTCAGCAAGTCCTTCCTCTTTAAGAAGCTCCTGGTCTGTGCCGTCGCCGTGAATTATGCTTACCTTTGGAAGCAACTCGCAAAGCTCTGTACAT
>DEPR01000011.1:2848-8201 GCA_002358895.1 Ruminococcus sp. UBA3387
AATTAAAACGGTTTTGATTTTATTCTTCATAAGACCGTTAAGTCGGAAGAATTTTTCTATCTCCTGATGAGTAGCAGTAATGTTAATTCTGTCGCCTGCCTGAATTACAAAATCACCACTTGGGATTATGATTTCAGACTCACGTTGTACTGCACATATAAGGAATTTTATTTTAACACGCTTATATATTTCAGCAAGACTCAGACCTATAATAGGTGAATCCTCGGGAATTTTATGTTCAACAAGCTCGACTCTGCCTTTCTGGAAAAGTTCAACCTTTGCAGCAGTCGGCAGAATGAGAATTCTGGAGATTTCCTCAGCTGTAGTAAATTCAGGATTGATAACCATAGAAAGACCCATTTCTTCTCTTATAAGGTCAATCTGCTTAAAATACTCAGGGTTTCTTACTCTTGAGATAGCTCTTTTGGTGCCCAGCTTTTTAGCAAGTAGACAGCAGAGCATATTCAGTTCGTCAAAGGGTGTGGTTGCAATAAGAAGCCCTGCTTTGTTGGCACCTGCTTCCATAAGCACATCAACTGTAGCACCGTTTCCTTCAACGCACATTACATCCTGAGTGTTCAATGTTTTTTTTAATGCATCAATTTTGTTGTCGATTACAGTAACGTCGTGATCTTCCTTTACAAGGAGAGAAGTAAGCTTGTTACCGATTTTTCCGTTTCCGACTACAACAACTTTCATAATTTTCATCTCATACTTTCTTTTATATGTTATTTAAACAAGTGTAATAAGTATATCACCATTATATATAAATGTCAATATTTATACATTTTTTGCATATATGATTTTTTATATTACAGGGGTTGAAAAAAGTACAGAAATAGTATATACTGTTATATGATTATGAATTTATTTAATAACGGGTGAAATATGAAAGATTTAACTAAAGGTAACATTACAAAATTGATTTTCGGGTTTGCAATACCTCTTTTGTTCGGTAATGTATTTCAGCTTTTTTATAACCTTGCCGACACAAGAATAGTGGGGCAGTTTTTGGGGGATACTTCACTTGGTGCAATCGGTGCGACCTGGGCACTCAATTCTGTAATTGTTGGTTTTTTAAACGGACTTACCAATGGCTTCGGGCTTGTAACGGCGAGGTTTTTTGGTGCAAAGGAATATGACAGAATGAGAAAAACTGTTGCACACTCAATAACACTCGGGCTTGCAACGTCAGCAGTTCTGACAACTCTCAGCCTTGTTTTTACACGGCCACTACTGGAATATCTGAATACACCATCTGAAATTATAAACCAGTCAAAAAGCTATATCTGTATCATTTTTGCAGGTATGACTATATCAATGACCTATAATATCTGTGCAGGAATTCTTAGGGCTATCGGCGATACAATTTCTCCGTTGGTTTTCCTTATTATTGCAACTATCGTTAATATTATTCTTGACTTGTTTTTCATATCTGTACTGGATTTCGGTGTTGAGGGAGCTGCTTATGCAACGTTGATTGCACAGGCTGTGTCAGCAATTCTCTGCATTATCTATATCCTTAAAAAGCACAGAATACTTGTGCCGAAGCTGAAGGATTTTAAGTTTAATGGAAGAATGGCAGGAGAGATGTATGCAACGGGTGTGTCAATGGGTCTGATGATTTCTTTGGTCGGCATCGGAACGGTGCTTATTCAGGGTGCAATCAACAATTTCGGCACGAAGATTATTGTTGCACATACAACTGCAAGAAAAATTTCCGATATGTATATGCTTCCGATTTCTGTGTTTGGTATGGCAGCAGCTACATTTTCGAGCCAGAATTACGGTGCAGAAAAAATAGACAGAGTAAGAAAAGGACTGCTTCAGACTACCATTATAACCTGGGGCTGGTCGGTAATAGTTATAGCAATAACCTGGGTTGCTACACCGTTTCTTGTAAGGCTTATAACGGGGATTGATAACCCTGAAACCGTAAAGGTTGTTGTCCAGTATATGAAAATCAATACGGCATTTTATTTTGTTCTTGATATCGTAATTGTGTTCAGAAACGCACTGCAGGGAGTAGGAGATAAGATTTCACCGATTGCTTCAAGTGCACTTGAGTTGGTTGGTAAGTGCCTTATGGCGAAGTTTCTTGCACCAAAGCTTGGCTATTTCGGTATTATAATCAATGAACCTATCGTATGGATTGGTATGGCTGTTATCCTTGCAGCAGGCTTTGTGTTTAATAAAACCTTAGGTTTCAGGAAAAAGAAAACGCCTGTAGCTTCTGTTGACAATAAGTGAGAAAATATCGTATAATGTAATTGTTATCATAAAAAATACACATTTATATGGTATTATAATAAGGAGTAAAATTATGTTCGGATATGTTAGACCCTTCAAGCCCTATCTGAGAATGTGCGAATATGATACATACCGTGGAGTGTATTGTGGACTTTGCAAGACAATAGGACGTAAGTTCGGATTTATACCCAGGTTTACTCTGAGCTATGATTTTACATTTCTCTCGCTGATGGATTTGTCGGTGAATGAGGTTAAGATGACAGCTGAAAGGCAACGCTGTATCGCACATCCTTTGAAAAAGACAATCTGTGCAAACTGCTCTCTGGGGCTTGACTATTCGTCATATTCTGCTATGCTTCTTATTTATCACAAGCTGAAGGACGACTTATATGACAATGAGTTTTCTCATAAAATCCGTTCATTGATGCTGTTACCATTCTTTAAAGGTGCATATAAGAAAGCAAGGCTGAAATATACTGAGCTTGCGGGTATTATTGAGGAGCAGATGAAAAAACAGCGTCAGATTGAAGCTGAAAAGTGTAGCAAAATTGACATTGCCTGTGAGCCGACGGCTAAGATAATGGAGGCTATTTTCGGCGGATTGACAGATGATGACAGGCAAAAGGATTTAAAGCGTTTTGGGTATCTTCTTGGCAGATATATTTATCTTTGCGATGCTCTGGACGATGTGAAAGACGACTATAAAAAGAAAAATTACAACCCTTTGCTTGTTATGGCTGAAAGAGAGAAAAATATTGAGCTGTCTGAAGATGGTTATAATAAGATTAAGGCTTATGTTAAAGACAGCGTGAATTTCACTCTCGGTGAACTTGCTGAGGTTTATGTAAGACTTGATTTGAAAATGTACAAGCCTATTATAGATAATGTGATTTATCTTGGACTCCGTAATGTTCACGAATTGGTTGAGCAGGAGAAATTCAATAGAAAAAATGAGAGGAAAGATGACAATGAAAGATCCGTATAAGGTTCTTGGTGTTTCACCTGATGCGTCAGAAGATGAGATAAAAAAGGCGTATAAGGAACTTGTGAAGAAATATCACCCTGACCAGTATCAGGAAAGTCCGCTTGCTGATGTTGCAGAGGAAAAAATGGCTGAGGTTAATGAGGCTTATGATACAATTATAAACTCACGTCGGACAAGTGGTTACACAGGTGGCAGTGCTGATTATTCAGGGGTAAATTACTATGATGTGAGAAGGCTTATTCAGACAGGTGATGTTACAAGGGCTGATAATATGCTTGAAACTGTGCCTGTGGGTTCAAGAAATGCAGAATGGTTTTTCCTGAAGGGAAGCGTGTGCTATGCAAGAGGCTGGCTGAATGAAGCGTATCAGAACTTTGCAACAGCTTCAAATATGGCACCGTCAAATATGGAATACCGTTCAGCTCTAAATCAGATGGAACAGCAGAGAAACGGTTATATGCGTGGAAATCCTATGGGTGGATATAACAATAATCCACAAAGCCAGGTTGATTGCTGTACAACACTTTGCTGTGCAGACTGTTGCTGTGAAATGATGGGCGGAGATTTAATTCCGTGCTGTTAAGGAGAGAATACTCTTGAGAAATAAATTGGCTTTCAGAATATCCCTTGGAGGAATAATTTCCTCGGTGTGCTTGTTTCTGATGTTCTGTACAAATATGTTTCCTATGCTTGACTATACTATACCTGCCTTCGCAGGATTTCTGATGGTTGTTATGATTGTGGAAACAAGTCCGAAATGGGCATTTACTACTTATGTAACGGTAAGTGTGCTTTGCTTTATAATGACACCGAATTATGAAGCGTCGCTACTGTTTATACTGTTTATGGGATATTATCCGATACTTAAATTTTATCTTGAACGTATAGATAATAAGGTTTTGTGCTGGGTGCTGAAATATACGGTGTTCAACATAGCTATTGTCGTATTTTATATAGTGTTTCAGTATATAATAACTTCTGTGGATTTGTTGGAGGGTATGGGTGCATTCGGGAAATATGCAGTGCTTGTCCTGTGGTTAGGTGCAAATGTATTTTTCCTTATTTATGATTACGTTTTAGGACAGCTTATAGATTTATATATCCATTGGTTCAGGAAGAAAATATTAAGAAGAAAATAGAACAAAAAGAAGGGAAAGCAATGGAAGACAACAAGGCAGTTCAGAAGAAATATAAAGAGCTGAGTTATGAAGAAAAGAAAATAAGACGAAAAAGAATAATACAGCTTGTGAGCTTTTTTGCTTTTGTAGCTTTTATTGTGCTGGGCACATTGCTTGCAATACCTGTGGCAAGGGAACTTAAAGAGGCAATGGCAACAGAAGAAGGGCTTACTAACCTTAGTGAAAAACTGGGCAGATATAGTGGCATCGGAGGAGTGCTGGTGTTTCTGCTTGTACAGACTGTGCAGGTTATTATAGCAGTTATTCCACCTATTCAGATAGTCGGTGGAGTAATGTTCGGCTGGTTCTGGGGAGCAATACTTTCTTTTGCAGGGGTTTATCTTGGTAGTTTTATTATATATACCCTTGTAAAAAAGCTGGGCAGTCCTATTGTTGAGGCGTTTGTCAATGAAAAGCAGATGAACAAGTTCAAGTTTTTACAGGACGAGAGAAAGTTGACGGGAATTCTGATTATACTTTATCTTATTCCGGGTATACCAAAGGATGTTATAACTTATATTGTGCCTTTGACAAAGGTAAGCAAAAGGGACTTTTTCCTGTATGTCATGCCGTTCAGACTACCTGCAGTAGTAATGTCGGCAATACTTGGAAGCAACTTCGGTGAAGGAAACTATATAGCAGCAGCTGTGATATTAGGTGTGCTTGCTGTTGTAGGAATTATAGGATTTTTCTTCAAGGATAAAATTTTGCAGTTGCTTAAGGAAAGGAAAAAGAAAAAGTAAAATATAGTCGCAGGGGTAATTGCTCCTGCGATTTTTATGAAGTTTATTTTTATAATTTTTTGAAAAAAGTGCTTGACAAATAAAGATATGTGTGCTATAATAATTTTCGTTGACTGAGCAAAAGCTCTAAAAACATTAAATGCGGGTGTAGTTCAATGGTAGAACTCCAGCCTTCCAAGCTGGCCACGTGGGTTCGA
>DEPR01000072.1:0-4136 GCA_002358895.1 Ruminococcus sp. UBA3387
TATAGCACACTTTTAATAAAAATGCTATAGATTTTGTAAAATTTATATGGTATACTCTTTTTATACTCATATTTTAAAAGGAGTTGCTTTTTATGAAAAGAATTCACATTAACGAAAACGGAATAAACCTTGTACTTGAAATAGATGACAACAACGAGGCAAAGTTGCTGCATTTTTCTGCTTTGCCTTTTGACGAAAAAAACCTTGAGTGCCGTTCGGGTACATTGGGCTTTCGGCTTGTGGAAGTGAATGTTTCGGGGCTTGACAGACCTCTTGAACGTCACGGTAACAAATACATAGTTACAGCACCCGGCTACAGGCTGAAATTCAAGGATTTGAAGGATACGGCAAATCAGCTTGGCAGAAAGCTTGAAATTACTACATATGATGAACCGACAGGACTTGAGGTGGTATCTCATTTTCAGTTTTACAACGGAATATCCGTTGCAAGGACATGGACAACGGTTACAAACACTGGGGATGAAGAGGTAAATCTTGAGTATGTATCCTCATTTGCTTTGACAGGTATACAGAAAGAGGGAAGTCTGCCACAGGACGAGAAAATGGCAGTCAGAGTTTGTCATAACTCATGGCAGAGAGAGCTTCAATGGCAGGAATACACTCTGCCACAGCTTGGAATTGAACTTTGTCAGCCTGTAAAGGACCAGCACTCCTCAAAGGCGGTTGGATTTACAAACGTGGGAAACTGGTCGGCAAAGGAATATATCCCTATGGGCTATCTTGAAAACAAGGAAACGGATTCCTCACTTTTCTGGCAGATTGAGCATAACGGCTCCTGGCACTGGGAAATTTCCGACCAGGAGGGGCATTTGTATTTACAGCTTTCAGGCCCGTCGGAAATTGAGTCCCATTGGTGCAGGGTTCTGAAAAAAGGCGATAGCTTTGAGTCGGTACCCTGTGCAGTTGGTGTTGCAACAGGCGGTTTTGACAATGCAATGGGTGAGCTGACAAAATATCGCCGTAAAATTCGTAGAAAAAACCGTGACAACGAAGCTCTCGGAGTTATTTTCAATGACTATATGAACTGCCTCTGGGGTGACCCGACCACCGAAAAGGAGATGCCTCTTATTGACGCTGCTCATGAGGCAGGCTGTGAATATTTCTGCATTGACGCAGGCTGGTACGACAAGGGCTTCTGGTGGGACGGAGTGGGACAATGGCGTGAATCCCGTGAACGATTCCCCAATGGCATGAAGGAAGTTACCGATTATATCCGTTCAAAAAATATGATACCCGGAGCATGGCTTGAAATCGAGGTTATGGGAATAAAATGCCCTATGGTGAACGAGGTCTGCGATGACAGCTGGTTTTTCACAAGACATGGAAAACGTGTGCACGACCGTTCACGCTATCAGCTTGATTTCAGAAATCCTGCCGTTGTTGCCCACGCAAACGAAGTCATTGACAGGCTTGTAACGGAGTATGGAATAGGCTATATAAAAATGGATTACAATATGGAGCCAGGCATTGGCACTGAGCAGGATGCGGACAGCTTCGGTGACGGTCTTTTACAGCATCAGCGTGCTTATCTTAACTGGCTGGACGGGATTTTCAAGAAGTACCCCAAGCTGATAATCGAAAACTGCTCAAGTGGTGGATTGAGAATGGACTACGCTATGCTTTCAAGATATTCTGTTCAATCTACCTCTGACCAGGACGATTACAAGAGATACTGCACCATTGCGGCAAATTCACCGTCGGCGGTTTGCCCTGAACAATCGGCTATCTGGTCCTACCCTATGACTAACGGTGACAGGGAAGAGGTTGTGTTCAACATGATAAACGCAATGCTTCTCCGTATTCATCAGAGTGGGCATTTAGGCTACATTGAGCCTGAGAGAAAGGCTCTTGTGAAAGAGGCAATCGGGGTTTACAAGACTATAAGGAATGATATAAAAGAGGCTTTGCCTTTCTGGAGTCTGGGCACTTCGCATTTTGCCGACAACTGGGTTTCTCTTGGTCTGAGGCTTGAAAACAAGGCCTATCTTGCAGTTTGGCGTCGTGAAGGCGAAGAAGATGAGTGCCTGCTTCCAATAGATTTTCTCAAGGGCAAGGACGCAAAGATTTCCTGTATTTATCCTGCATTTAACCAAAACGAATTCAGCTTCTGCAAGGAAACAGGCGTTGCAAAAGTGAGGCTGGATAAGGAATATACTGCAAGACTGTTTATGCTTGAGTTTTAATAAGCTTTTTCTTCAGTAGCTTTATAATAGACAGGATTATTAAGGCACAGCCGGGCAGAATTATTATATCGCCTGTGTAAGTGTACAAGGTTTTGGACTGAATTGGTATAATATCGTCAACTATGGCAGTTTTTTCAGGCCTGGTAACGGTGGTGGCTTGTTCACCCCAAGGAGTTATGACGGCAGAAACTCCACAGTTGCCTGCACGAAGTGTATACTTACCCGACTCAACGGCACGCATGATTGTATGACGATAGTGGGCATATTTTGCGAAGCTTTCTGAAAACCAGGAATCATTGGTGGACACGCAAAGGATTTCGCCACCTTTCAGCATTTGTTCACGGACAAGCGATGGGTAGATAGATTCGATGCAGATAACGCAGGCAAGCTGGTTTTCGTCATCACACAGCAGGGCTTTGTTCTGTCCACGTTGAGCACCTGAAAGTGTATCAAGGTCAAGCAGGTTTGCAAGGGGTATGCTTTCGCCGAAAGGGACGAGAACCTGTTTAAGATATGGCGTATGGCAAAAGCCGTCGGCTGTAACTGAATACATAGCGTTATACGACTTGTCCTCCAGCTTGACAAAACAGCCTGTCAGCAGGGTTGTATTGTGACTTTTCGCAAAATCAACAAGAGGCTTGAAGGTTTTTGACTCGGCTTTATATTTGGAAGGAATTGCCGTTTCGGGAAGCAGGACAAGGTCAATATCCTTTTTCCAATACTTTTCCATAATGGATATATAGGATTTTACGGCTTGTTTTGATGAGATTTTCGATTTATTAAGTCCTTCAATATTATCCTGTGCAATCATTATCCTGATTTTTTCTTTGTCGGCAAGGGAGTTTTCTACTGATGAAATATGATTGCTTCCATATGCTATGGCTGTTGCAGAAAAAGCAAAGCAGACAAGCAGACAGCCCATTATTTCTTTTCTCTTTTCACAGTAGAAAATATATGCTAAGGCTGAGCTGATGAGCAGGATTATAAGACTTACAAAATGACAGCCCAGAAGTGATGCGGGCTGGGTGAGTACAGGTTCATATATTACCGCAAGCCAAAGCCCTGACCAGGGGAATGACAGAAAGGGCAGAATTTCTGCAAGCCACTCTCCCACGATAAACAGCAGGGAAAATATCAAAAAGTCAAGTGGATTGCCACGCTTTAGTTTTGAGTAAAACCACAGTGGCATAAGCATTATGAGGCTAAGCCAGAGGGTAAGGGCGATTGTTGCAACAACTGCAAGTGGGATTGCAAGAAGTTTCGGCAACGGCATAATTTCTGACACGGTAAGCAGAAACATTGACTGGATGAAATAATAGGGCAGAAAAAATGCCGGCAGGGTTTTGTGATACTCTGATTGTGTGTGGGATTTATATACCATAACAAGCAGTGGTATGATGCTGACAAAAACCAGTATTGGCACTGATACGCAGGTTTGCAACGCTCCTGTTGTTGCACCTGAAATGATAAGTAAAACAGTGAATTTATAATTTTTCATATAAATATGATGTACAGTTTTGGGAAAAATAATACAAAGGAGTTGAGATGAAATGAATATTTTTATACCCGAATATGCAAGAAAAGCTATGGAAATTCTGGTTGGCAACGGGTTTCAGGCTTACGCAGTCGGTGGGTGTATAAGGGATTCTCTTCTCGGAAAGACTCCTCAGGACTGGGACATCTGCACAGACTGTCTGCCTGAAAAGCTCAAGGAGGTTTTCAAGGGCTATCGGACTATAGACACGGGACTGAAGCACGGTACGGTTACGGTTCTGATTGGTACAGAGCTTGTTGAAATAACCACTTTCCGAAGCGACGGGGAATATGAAAATCACAGAAAGCCTGAACAGGTCAGGTTTGTTTCCGAATTGCAGGAGGATTTAATCCGACGTGATTTCACGGTGAACGCTATGTGCTGTGATATAAACTGCA
>DEPR01000072.1:4264-5629 GCA_002358895.1 Ruminococcus sp. UBA3387
TTTGAGGAGGATGCTTTACGCATACTTCGTGGGCTGAGGTTTGCGTCCGTTCTTGATTTTCAGATAGAGGTTGAAACGGCAAAGGCTATGTTTGAAAAGAAGGAGCTTCTGAAGTTTATTTCGGCAGAGAGGATAAGTGAGGAGCTGAAAAAGCTGTTGTGCGGCAAGGCAGTTGAGAAAATACTTGTGGAATACGGTGAGATTTTAGGTGCAGTTATTCCTGAAATTCTGCCCTGTATCGGCTTTGAGCAGAACAATCCTCATCACTGCTACACGGTTTGGGAACACATTGCCAAGAGTGTTTCCCTTGTACGCCCCGACCCTGTAATAAGGACGGTTATGCTTTTGCACGACATAGCAAAGCCAAAGATGAAAACTGTTGATGAAAACGGGATTTATCACTTCAAAAAGCATCAGTATGTGGGTGCAGAAATGGCAAAGGAAATACTTAAAAGGCTGAAATATGACAACCGTTCGGCTGATTATATTTTCAGGCTGATATGGGAGCACGACAACCGTATTCCTGCACAGGTTTCAAGCGTCAAGCGTTTTATATCAAAGCACGATTTTCAGTTTTATTTTGATTATCTTGAGGTGCGTCGAGGGGACACTTATGCACAGTCGGATTTCCGCCTCCGTGAGAAGCTTGATGAGCTTGATGAGCTTGCAAAAATCGGTCTGGATTTATATGCACAGGACTGTTGTCTGAAGGTTTCTGACCTTGCAATAAACGGCAACGACCTGATTGAGCTTGGACTATGTGGCAAGGAAATAGGCGAATGGCTTGACAGGATATTGGAGCTTGTGATTGATGACAGGATTTCCAATGATAAAAATGAATTATTGGATTACATCAGGGAGCATAGATGATGGATTTTTCTTTTCTTAACAAAAGGGTTATACTTATACTGTTGGTAGTTGGCTGGTGCTGTGTAATTTTCAGCTTTTCGGCTGAAGATTCTGAGGAGTCATCACGGACAAGCGGGGCAATTATTTCAACTGTCTGCGAATGGATTGTGCCTGAATTCGGCGATTTTCAGGGTGAACAAAGGCAGGAATTTATTGATGATTTGCAATTTGCTGTACGCAAATCGGCTCACTTCACGGCATATGCCATACTTGGATTTTTAAGCTGGTTTGCATTATACGGCATAAAAATAGGATACAGATACGCTTGTGCTGTTGGATTTTCATTCCTGTATGCCTGTTCAGACGAGATACACCAGCTTTTTGTCCCTGGCAGAAGCGGTGAGTTCCGTGATGTACTCATCGACACTGGTGGAGCAATATTGGGTGCATTGATTGGACTTGGCTTTACAGCATTAGCACTTAAAATAAATAGAAAAAAGAAAAGCACATAAGGGC
>DEPR01000064.1 GCA_002358895.1 Ruminococcus sp. UBA3387
TTTTTATAGAAAAATTTTAGAGAAATTCGGAAGTTGTTTAAAATATCGGTGAAGTAACTATTGCGATATATCAAAAATTGTTGTATAATGTATAAATAAGAAAATAGATGCAATAAATGGTTTGCCTTTTCGTAAATCTGTAGTATAATTATAAATGTTGCCATTCTATGCTTTGGAGGTAGGAGTTATGCTGCATATTGCTATATGTGACGATGAAGAAAGAGATTTGAAAAAACTTGAAAAGCTTATTTTGGAATATGCCGATAATAATGATATAATGTGTAAGGTTTTTGCGTTTTCAGACGGTGTTGATTTGCTGACTGAAAAGAAAAAATTCGACTTGGTTTTTCTTGATATTGAGATGCCGGGAATGAACGGTATAGAAACGGCTCAGAAAATCCGTGAACAGGATATGTCTGTTCCGATTGTGTATATCACCAGCTACAGCAAGTATTGGAGAAGTGCATATAAAGTCCACGCTTTTGATTTTATCTCCAAGCCTTATGATATAAAAGATATCCAGGAAGTGTTCAGGGATTTCTTTAATATGGTTAAGGAATCTGAGTCAAGGGTTATTCCGATTAATACAGATAAAGGTGTTGTGTATCAGAATGTTGAGGAGATATGCTATCTTCTTATAGAACAGAGAAAAACTATTCTTGTGGGTACGTTGTATAGTGAGTATACTGCAACTGAATTCCTGTCTGATTTAAAAGAAAAGATTGACAGCGACCAGTTCTTTTTGACACACAGATCCTGTCTTGTGAATTTGAAATATGTGAATAATCTTTCTAAAAATGACGGCGTGATTATGAAAGACGGTACTTGGCTTCCTTTGGCACAAAGAAAACAAATGGATTTTATGTACGCTATGTCAAGGTTTATGAGAAAAAATCAGAGTTAGGAGTTTTTATATTGGGTTCAGAAATAATCGAGACTATTGGTCTTACGGTAAATAATTTTGTTACAAATCTGTTGCTGATGATGTTTTTCAAAAACGTGTATTCAGAAAGGTATAATAACAAGATTATATATTTTATAGCGTTGATTGTTTGGACGGTATGTGCAATGGGTATAGCTATGCTTGAAATACCTATTATAAATCTGTTGTTTACATATGGTTCAATCAATTTAGTCTGTATATTGCTTTATAATTGCAATGCGAAAAAATGCTGGCTTTATAATATTGCTGTATTATTGGTATCTACATTATTTGAAGTCTTTTCGGTAATTATCTGGATGATTGTCAAAGGTGAAAGATTGGAAAGCCTTTTGAGTAACTCGCAATATGTCGCTATCAGCTGTCTGCTGAATATGTTGCTTTTTTATTTTGTGTATCGTGTTTGCCTTGCAATTATTACAAGGACAGAAATAGCTTCGGTTAAAATTAAAGAGATGATATTTCTGTCATTTGTTCTTATAATTGAGGCTTTTGTATTGCTCAGTTATATTGAAAAGGCTTCAAATCAGACTGACGGAATAAGACTGATTATTATGATGGCAGGATTTATGGTATTCAATGTCTATATGGTTCATGCTATCCACGAGGTGGCTGAGGCATACAGGAACCAGTATAAAATATCTCTCCTGCAGAATCAGAATGAAATCCAGCTTGCACATTATGTTGAAGTGGATAAAAAATATCAGGAGTCCAAGAAGGTTATACACGATATAAAGAAGCATCTTGCAATATTGAGTGATTTGAAAAGCGATGAGAATTCAAAGGCTGAAACATACAGAAAAATGATTGAGGACGACGTGGATTCCCTTGTAACAGGGTTTCAGTGTACCAATCAGATTCTCAGTATTGTTATGAGTCAGAAGATTGCCGTGGCCGAAAGTGAAAACATCCGTGTTGAAACTGACGTGGAAGATGTAACTTTTGAGTTTATGAATGACCTTGATATTACGGCTTTGTTTGCAAATCTTTGGGATAATGCTATTGAAGCATCAAGAAAAATTGACGAGCAATACAGGAAGATCAGATTCAATATTGAAAAGCTTAACGGATTTATAATGATAAATGTTATAAATAATTTCAACGGTGAGCTTAACAAGACTGAAGCGGGCATTTCGTCTACAAAGAAAAACCACGAGGGTGTGGGTCTGACTATTATTAAATCCACAGTTGAAAAATATAAAGGACTTGTAAATCTCAATAACCAGAAAGATAAGTTTATTGTGGAAATAACAATCCCCGTACCCGATTGTACTGAATAAAAAGCACCAAAAAAGAGCCTGAAACGGGCTCTTTTTTTAACGTCTGTTTCATTGAGGCACCTATTACGGCAATGGGTAAAAATCTATTGAAATTCTTCTTTTTGCAATTTATAATAAAGGCATACTAAATGAAAGGACGTTTTAATTATGAAAAACAGTATCAAAAAGAAGATTTCAAGCATTGTATCAAAAGTAGGTTATACTACAGGTATGGACTCAACAGGTGAAATTTGCATCTTGTTTTTGTATGAACCAAAGCAGCCAAAGGCTTTGAAAAAGGCTACACGCAAGTAATCAAGCAAGGTTGTAGCACATTCACAGACTAAGTGGATTGTATAATCTGCTTAGTCTTTTTTGTTTAATAATGCATTCGGGTCAATATATCTGCATTCAGTTCAGAGATATTGAAAATTCAGTTATAAAAAAAGTATAATTATATAGTAACGGGGAGTGAATATGGATAAACTACTTGATAAGACAATGACATTTTTACAGAAAAATCAGGATATGGACCAGGATACAGCAGATATAGTCCGTTATGGTCTTGAGTTGTTTCTGATTAAAACCTCTTTTTCGATAGTGATGCTTGTAATAGGTGCATTGTTTCACAGCTTTTCAGAATGTCTTGCATTTCTGATTTCTTTCTACCTGATACGTTCATCATCGGGTGGCTATCACGCAGATACAAGACTGAAGTGCTTTGTCCAGTCGGTAACTACATTTGTTGCTGTAATTCTTATAGTAAAAGCTGTTGAAGCTTATGAGCTGTTGCTTATACCTGTTGCTTTGGTGTCCTGCTTTTCGGCTGGTGTAATATGGCTTTTTGCACCTGTTGACAATGAGAATAAGAGACTTGATGAAGATGAATTTCTGCAGTTCAGAAAGAAGTCGAGAATAATTCTTGCAGTAGAAATTGCAATTAGTTTAATCTTTGTATTTATAGGGTGGGTACAGCTTAGCTGTGCAGTTATGCTGGCTTTGGTAGTAACAGCAATATTGCTTTTGCTTGGAAAAATAAAATAGACTGTTATTAATTTTATTTGAGTGGTTCCATATACTTAATTAACCATTTGTATCATTACCACTCTTATGAAATCGATTTCATAAATGATAGAGGCACTCTTAACGGGGTGCCTTTATCTTTTGTTAAAAATTAATTGGAATAAATTCAGCTTTTCCCTTGCAATTTAGTGAAAGTTGTAATATAATAAATAGGTATGATAGTCTTGAACGGAAAGGTGAAAAGTATGGATACCGAAAAAATTGGTTTTGATAATGATAAGTACCTGAAAATGCAGTCTAAATACATCCGAGAACGCATTTCTCAGTTCGGCGATAAGCTTTATCTTGAGTTCGGCGGAAAGCTTTATGATGATTTTCACGCATCAAGGGTTTTGCCTGGATTTAAGCCCGACAGTAAGCTTCAGATGCTTCTTGAGCTTAAAGACGAGGCTGAAATTGTTATCGTTATCAATTCTGCTGACATCGAAAAGAATAAATCAAGAGGCGATTTGGGTATAACCTATGATGATGACGTAATCCGTCTGTATCACATATTCTCAAAAATCGGCTTGTATGTAAGCAGTGTGGTGCTTACCCAATATGACGGACAGGCTGCCGCTGACGCTTTTCAGAGACGACTTGAAGCTCTTGGTATCAAGGTTTATCACCACTATAATATTGCAGGCTATCCATCCAATATTCAGCATATAATGAGCGATGAGGGCTTCGGTAAGAACGACTATATCGAAACTACACATCACCTTGTAGTTATTACTGCACCGGGTCCCGGAAGTGGAAAAATGGCTACTTGTCTTTCACAGCTATATCACGAGCATAAGCGTAATGTTAATGCCGGGTACGCGAAGTTTGAAACATTCCCGATATGGAATCTTCCACTTAAACACCCTGTTAATCTTGCTTATGAAGCTGCAACAAGCGATTTGAATGACGTTAATATGATTGACCCGTTTCACCTTGAGGCTTATGGCAAAACTACTATAAACTACAACCGAGATGTTGAGATTTTCCCTGTGCTTAATGCAATGTTTGAAAAGATTGCTGGTGTATCTCCATACAAATCACCTACTGATATGGGTGTAAATATGGTGGGGAACTGTATTGTGGACGACGAGGTTGTATGCGAGGCTGCAAGACAGGAAATTATAAGAAGATATTATGTTGCACTTTGTGGCAAGCGTAAGGGCTTTGTAAAAGATGAAGAAATCTATAAGCTCGAACTTCTGATGAATCAGGCAGGAGTTACAATAAATGACCGAAAGGTTATCGCACCGGCTCTTGCGAAGGAACAGGCTACAGGACATCCTGCAACTGCTATGGAGCTTCCTGATGGTACAATAATCACAGGAAAGACATCTAATCTTCTTGGTGCATCATCTGCGTTGCTTTTGAATGCTCTTAAATACCTTGGTGGAATTGATGATGAAACTTTGCTTATGTCTCCTCAGGTTATCGAGCCTATTCAGAACTTGAAGGTTGACCACCTTGGAAGTGTAAACCCGAGATTGCATACGGATGAAACTTTGCTTGCGTTGTCAATCTGTGCAGCTACAAGTGAGAATGCAAGACGTGCTATGGAACAGATTGCAAATTTAAGGGGCAGTGAAGTTCACTCAACTGTTATGCTTTCTTCAGTAGACGAAAGAATTTTCAAAAAGCTGGGTATAAATATTACCTGTGAACCAAAATTATAAGATAAGGGGATTGCTTTGTGCAGTCCCTTTTTGTTGACAAAACTGGATTAATGTAGTATACTATAATTAGAAAATGACCCGAAAGCTTTTCTGACGGGGAATTAAAAAATTTATCTTACCGAAAGTGTTCTGACGGAAAAGACTGAAATATGAACTATAGCCGAGGTATCGGTTTTATTTCCCTGTCTTTTTCTGAGAACAGGGATTTTTTGTTGGTGATTGTTATGAACAGAGTAGCACTTGTAGGAATAATGGTATATGACAACGAATGTGCAAAGCAGATTAATGAGATATTGCACGATTATAGTGAGTATATTATAGGTAGAATGGGTATTCCAAGGGTTAAGGACAGCCTCAGCGTTATCAGTGTTGCCCTTGATGCACCTAATGATGTTATCAGTGCCATTTCAGGTAAGTTGGGACGTCTTAAAGGAGTTACTGCCAAAACCATATACTCCAAAACACCTGATGCCAGTGAGGTGATCTAAAATACAGAATTTGTTTTCACTTATAGACAAACTTGAAAAGAATACTGTCCTGACAAAGGACGAATACACCTGCCTTATTGAAAATCATACTCCTGAGGTTGACGAGTATCTTTTTGAAAAGGCGAGAAATATTAAAGCGAAATATTATGGTAATAAGGTCTATATCCGTGGACTTATTGAGATTTCAAACTACTGTAAAAACGATTGTCTTTATTGTGGTATAAGACGAAGCAATAAAAAAGCACAGCGTTATCGGCTGACGAAAGATGATATTTTATCCTGCTGTAAAGAGGGATATGAGCTTGGATTTCGCACTTTTGTTTTGCAGGGCGGTGAGGATAGCTATTATACCGACGAGAAGCTGGTGGATATAATCGGTTCAATAAAACAGCTTTATCCTGATTGTGCAGTTACCTTGTCAATCGGTGAGAAAACTTTTGACCAGTATAAAGCCTATTTTGATGCAGGTGCAGACAGGTATCTTCTGCGTCACGAAACGGCAAATGACTGTCATTACAGCAGGCTTCATCCTAAAGAACTTACCTTGGAAAACAGAAAACAATGTCTGTACAACCTGAAGAAAATCGGTTACCAGACAGGTACGGGGTTTATGGTTGGCTCTCCTTATCAGACGGCTGAAAACCTTGCTGAGGATATGCTTTTTCTTAAAGAACTTCAGCCTGAAATGGTGGGAATAGGTCCGTTTATCTCACATAAAGATACACCTTTTGCACAAATTAAATCAGGCACTATGGAACAGACCTTGTTTATGATAGGGCTGATACGTCTGACTTTGCCGAAAGCCTTGATTCCTGCAACAACTGCATTGGGTACAATAAATCCAATGGGCAGAGAAAAGGGAATTTTAGCAGGAGCAAATGTTGTAATGCCGAATCTATCTCCTGTGGCTGTCCGAGAGAAATATATGCTTTATGACAATAAGATTTCAACAGGCGATGAGTCGGCACAATGTAAAGCAGGCCTTGAAAAACGTATGGAGTCAATAGGACACAGGATTGCGGTTGACAGAGGCGACGCAGTTAAATAGTACAAAATAAATTAATATAGAAAGAAGAATGACTATGTATAAGTATGACCCGAAATCATTAAAAGCAGAAGAATTTATTAACCACGAGGAAATTACCGAAACTCTGGAATATGCCGATAAGAACAAGAGTAATGTTCCTTTGCTTCGTGAAATTTTAGAAAAAGCTAAAGAAAGAAAAGGACTTTCACATCGTGATGCATCAGTTTTGCTGGAATGTGATGTACCTGAAATCAATGATGAAATCTATGCACTTGCTGAGCAGATTAAGAAGGATTTCTATGGAAACAGAATTGTTATGTTTGCTCCTTTGTATCTGTCAAACTATTGTGTAAACGGCTGTCTTTATTGCCCATACCACTACAAGAACAAGCATATCCGTCGTAAGAAGCTGACTCTGGAGGAAGTAAAAGCTGAGGTTATTGCTTTGCAGGATATGGGGCACAAGCGTCTTGCTATTGAAGCAGGTGAAGACCCTGTAAACAACCCAATCGAATATATCATTGATTGTATCAAGACAATTTATTCTATCAAGCATAAAAATGGTGCTATCCGTCGTGTAAATGTAAATATTGCAGCTACAACTGTTGAAAATTATCGTAAGCTGAAAGAAGCTGAAATCGGTACATATATCCTGTTCCAGGAAACATATCACAAGGAAAGCTATGAACGTCTTCACCCGACAGGTCCTAAGCATAACTATGCTTACCATACAGAGGCTATGGACAGAGCTATGGAGGGCGGTATTGATGACGTTGGTATCGGTGCGTTGTTCGGACTTGAGCTTTACAGATACGAGTTTGCAGGACTTCTTATGCACGCTGAACACCTTGAAGCTGTACACGGTGTAGGACCTCATACAATTTCCGTACCACGAGTAAGACGTGCAGACGATATTAACCCTGACGAGTTTGACAATGGTATTTCTGATGAAACTTTTGCAAAAATTGTAGCCTGCCTGAGAATTGCTGTACCATACACAGGTATGATTGTGTCAACCCGTGAAAGCAAAGCCTGCCGAGAAAAGGTTTTGCATCTCGGCGTATCACAAATCAGTGGTGGCTCAAGAACTTCTGTTGGTGGCTATGTAGAAGAGGAAGAAGAGGACGAAAACTCATCACAGTTTGACGTATCCGACAAGAGAACTCTCGACCAGGTTGTAAACTGGCTGATGAAGATGGATTATATCCCATCATTCTGTACAGCTTGTTACCGTGAGGGAAGAACAGGCGACAGATTTATGTCTCTCTGTAAGGCAGGTCAGATTCAGAACTGTTGCCACCCTAACGCACTTATGACTTTGAAGGAATACCTTATGGACTATGCTTCAGAGGACACAAGAGAAGTTGGTGAAAAGCTGATTATGAAAGAGCTTGAAAATGTGCCAAGCGAAAAAGTCAGAGAAATCGTAAAGCAAAATCTTGAAAATATCGAAAACGGAAAAAGAGATTTCAGATTTTAATATAAGCAAAATACAAGGGAAAGCATTACGCTTTCCCTTGTTTTTTACCATATATAAGGTATCAGTTTGTATTTTACTTTTATTTTGTATTCTGCGTATCCCTTCAATTCTTTTTCCAAAAGCTGTTCTTCGTTTTTTATTCTTTTTGCAATAATAAAAGGATAAAAAAGAAACAGAACAAAAGAAATAAGTGAGCCAAGAACTAAAGGAGTTGACAGAAAGATAAGTATAGTGGCTGTGTACATAGGGTGTCTGACAATGCCATACAGGCCTGTGTCTATTACTTTTTGTCCTTCCTGGATTTCTACTGTTCTCGAAAGATATGTATTTTCACGCATTACTTCAGCATACATAACATAGCCTAATAGAAACAAAAAAGCAGGTAGAATAACAACCCAGTCAGGCAGTGTAATCCACTTGAAACGGAAATTCA
>DEPR01000031.1:0-1577 GCA_002358895.1 Ruminococcus sp. UBA3387
AACCAGCTTCTCGTTGAAATGGACGGATTTACTGAAAACGATTCTGTAATCGTTATGGCTGCAACAAACAGACGTGATATTCTTGACCCTGCACTGCTTCGTCCGGGACGTTTTGACAGACAGATTCTTGTCAACTATCCTGACGTGAAAGGCCGAGAGGAAATCCTCAAAGTACACACAAGAAACAAACCTCTTGCACCTGACGTTGACCTTGCTACTATTGCTAAAACTACAGTTGGATTCACTGGTGCTGACCTTGAAAATCTCGTTAACGAAGCTTCACTTCTTGCAGCAAGAAACAACAGAAAAGCTATTACAAAACAGGATATGGAAGAATCCTCAATCAAGGTTGTTGCAGGTCCTGAAAAGAAATCCCGTGTTGTTACTGACGCTGAAAAGAAGCTTACTGCATATCACGAAGGTGGCCACGCAGTATGCACATACTACTGCTCTACTCAGGATAAGGTGCATCAGGTATCTATTATCCCTCGTGGTCAGGCAGGTGGCTACACAATGAGCTTGCCTGAAAAGGATAAGTCATATGTGAGCAAGAAGGAAATGGCTGAAAACATTATCGTTCTCCTCGGTGGCAGAGTTGCTGAAAAGCTCATTCTTGACGATATTTCCACAGGTGCTTCAAACGACCTTGAGAGAGCAACCTCAACAGCAAGAAATATGGTTACACGTTACGGATTCAGCGACAATCTCGGTCCTGTTGTTTATGGCAGAGGGGACCACGAAGTGTTCCTCGGCAGAGATTACACAAACACACCTGACTACTCAGAAAACGTTGCTGCTGAAATTGACAAGGAAATCAGAAGTATTGTTGAAGATGCATTCATTAAGGCTGAAAACATCCTCAACGAGCATATGGATAAGCTCCATCTTGTTGCTAAATATCTTATGCTTCACGAGAAAATTGACGGCACAAACTTTGAAAAGCTGATGACAGGTGAACTTACTGAAGAAGATTTTACTCCTATTAACGAAGCTGATAATGTTGAAAAGGGTAATATTGAAGCTGAAACAGATAATACAGAAGAATAATTAAAAGGTGGCCTTGTACCACCTTTTTTCTTGCTTTTTTATTGAAATTAGTATATAATATTTGTATTACATATAGAAAAGAGAACGGATATGAATTTACTTTTTATTGGTGATGTTGTCGGAGAAAGTGGATGTGAATTTCTAAAAAAGCACATCTACAGTATTAAAAATGAGTACAAAATTGACCTGACGGTAATAAACGGTGAAAATTCTGCGCAAGGTAACGGTATTACCCCATACTCATATCAAAAATTAATCAATATGGGGGCAGATGTTGTTACAACGGGAAATCACTGCTTCAAGCGAAAGGAATCTACTGATTTGTATGATACCGAAGATACTCTGCTGAGGCCTGCAAATTATCCTGAAGGCGTTGTTGGGCACGGATATACTACTCTCGATTTGGGATATACATCTGTTGCTGTCGTCAACCTTATGGGAACTGCCTATATGGAGCCATTGGATAATCCGTTCAAATGCATTGACGATATTTTGCAAGAAATAGATACACCAAACATCTTTGTGGATTT
>DEPR01000031.1:1725-2458 GCA_002358895.1 Ruminococcus sp. UBA3387
CGACCACACTGCATACATTACAGACGTGGGAATGACCGGACCAGAACTTTCAGTACTTGGTGTTGAATCTGAGCTCGCTATCAAAAAGCTTCAGCTTCACTGCCCTGTTACTTTTGTTGAAAGCACAAGTCCTTGTTTTATCAACGGAGTTATAGTTGAATTTAATGAGAAACTGGGAAAAGCTACAAAAATCACAAGGCTGATTAAGAGATAATGCACAAATTTTTTATAATAACTTGCAATATTTTTAAGGATAGTGTATAATTATAGTATGATATAAAATCCATTCAGGAAATCAATCCAAAATTGGAGGTCATTTTATGGAAATACTTAAAGTTTCATCAAGATCTGTCCCTAATTCAGTTGCAGGTGCAATTTCCGGTGTTATAAGAGATGACGGTGCTGTTGAAGTACAAGCCGTTGGAGCAGGTGCTGCAAACCAGGCAATCAAAGCTATAGCCATTGCAAGAGGATATCTGGCACCTTTAGGAATTGATATGATTTGTATTCCTGCATTTGCTAATGTATTAATCGGCGATGAAGAAAGAACAGCAATCAAACTTATTTGTGAAGCAAGATAAAAACAAGGGCAGTAGTTACTGCCCTTTTATTTTTTACAAAAAAAGCAGGTGATTTCTCACCTGCTTGATTTTTATTATGAATTTGCCTTCTTAGCTTCAATATCAGCCAAAGCATCTTTTCTTGAAAGATTAATTCTGCCCTGATCGTCAAT
>DEPR01000031.1:2491-3003 GCA_002358895.1 Ruminococcus sp. UBA3387
TCCATAACCTTAACAACAATTTCGTCGCCGATTGAAACTACATCTTCAACCTTTTCAACTCTTGACTTGTCAAGCTTAGAAATGTGAACCAAACCGTCTTTGCCTGGAGCAATTTCAACAAATGCACCAAAGTTCATAAGACGAACAACCTTGCCCTTATAGATTGCACCAACCTCTGGGTCATTAGCGATTGTGTTGATGATCGAGATAGCTTGTTCAGCCTTTGCCTTATCGAGACCTGATACAAATACGTTACCATCTTCAGAAATATCAATCTTAACTTCACAATCAGCTGAAATCTTCTGGATAACTTTTCCGCCTGAGCCGATTACTTCTCTGATTTTATCAACAGGTACCTTAGTTGTAAGCATCTTAGGTGCCCATTCATTTACGCTCTCACGAGGCTCAGGAATAGCTTTAAGCATAATTTCATCAAGGATATAAAGACGAGCTTTATGTGTCTTTTCAAATGCTTCCTTGATGATGTCAGGTGTAAGACCATCAACCTTGAT
>DEPR01000031.1:3114-3365 GCA_002358895.1 Ruminococcus sp. UBA3387
CCCTGAATATCAACCATTGTCATCCACTCGCCGTTTTCCTTAGTAATAAGTCCACAGGAAATACCAGCAACAGGAGCCTTGATTGGAACACCTGCATCCATAAGGGCAAGTGTTGAGCCACAGATTGAACCCTGTGATGTTGAGCCATTAGATGAAAGAACTTCAGATACCATACGGATTGCATATGGGAAATCTTCAACGTCAGGAATTACAGGTACCAAAGCTTTTTCTGCCAATGCACCGTGACCGAT
>DEPR01000031.1:3479-5827 GCA_002358895.1 Ruminococcus sp. UBA3387
TCAAGTTTCTGTGCGTCACTTACAGGACCAAGAGTACAGATTGTAAGAACCTGAGTCTGACCTCTTGTAAAGAGACCTGAGCCGTGTACTCTTGGGAGAAGGCCTACTTCTGAAGCTAATGGACGGATTTCGTCAATGCCACGTCCGTCAACACGCTTGCCTTCATAGAGCCAGTTTCTTACTATCTTCTTCTGCAATTTATAGAGACATTCATCAAGCATTGCACCCTGTTCAGGATACTGCTCGTCATATTTAGCGTGAATTTCATCAATGATTGGCTGGAGTCTTGCATCACGAACTGTCTTATCATCAGTGTCAAGAGCAACCTTAACCTTTTCGCCTACAAGTGCTTCGATTTCTTCAAACAAATCGTGGTCAAGCTCCATTGACTGGAATTCAAACTTAGGCTTTCCGATTTCAGCCTTGATTTCGTCAATGAAAGCAACCATTTTCTTGATTTCTTCGTGTCCCTTGAGGATTGCGTCCAGCATAACGTCATCAGGAACTTCATCGGCACCTGCTTCAATCATAACAATCTTTTCCATAGAACCTGCAACAGTAAGGTTGAGGTGGTTATTTGCTCTCTGTTCGAGTGTTGGGTTGAGTACGATTTCGTCGTCAACAAGACCAACGCTGATACCAGCAATAGGACCATTCCAAGGAATATCTGAAATAGAAATTGCAATAGATGTTGCAATCATACCTGTGATTTCAGGTGAGCAGTCAGGGTCAACAGCCAGAACAGTCATTACAACTGACACGTCATTTCTCATATCCTTAGGGAACAAAGGTCTGATTGGACGGTCAACCATACGGGATGTAAGGATGGCCTTTTCGGTTGGCTTACCCTCTCTCTTCATAAATGAGCCAGGGATTTTACCTACAGCATAGAGTCTTTCTTCATAGTCTACTGACAATGGGAAAAAGTCAACACCTTCTCTTGGCTTAGCTGAAGCTGTAACGTTAGCCATTACTACAGTTTCGCCGTATCTTACCCAACAAGAGCCATTTGAAAGCTCACAAGTTTTGCCTGTTTCTACAACAAGTGGTCTGCCAGCATAAGTAGTTTCAAACTTTCTGTAATTTTCAAACATAATACTTCCTCCATTTTGATTTTCTTGGTGAAGCATTAGCAATAAACAGAAAACACGAGTTTGTTCATACTCTCTGTTTAATGCTAAATTGTCCTCACCAATTTTGTTTTTTGTTTTTAAAATGTCTTTAATTAAACACCAAAAGGCAGTGACATAAAATGCCTCTGCCTTGATGTAAAATCCAAATTATTTACGAATACCAAGCTTTTCAATCAAAGTTCTGTATCTTTCGATATCCTTGCTCTTGAGGTAGTTGAGAAGGTTTCTTCTCTTACCAACCATTTTCAAAAGACCTCTTCTTGAGTGGTGGTCTTTCTTATGAACCTTAAGGTGTTCAGTAAGGTCATTGATTCTCTTTGTGAGAATTGCAACCTGTACTTCAGGTGAACCTGTGTCAGTTTCGTGAGTTCTGTTAGCTTCGATTACTGCTGTTTTTTCGTCTTTTCTTAACATTTTCTGTACCTCTTTCAAAATTATTTCCGTTGCAAAAGGATATGGCAGGTAACTTTCCCATTATGCTTCCATAATATTTAGGCTTAACCCACATTCTGTTGCAAGGATAATGTTATAAAACAACATTAAACATTATACTATATTCCCAACATATTGTAAATACTGTTCACACAAATTTTACAATTAAGCCAAGCCGTTTTGTGCTTTTGCAGCTGTAAGAGTATTCTCCATAAGCATAGCTATAGTCATAGGACCAACTCCACCGGGCACAGGAGTAATATAGCTTGCTTTGTCCTTGCAATCTTCAAAGTCAACGTCGCCACAGAGCTTTCCGTTTTCATCTCTGTTCATACCAACGTCAATAACAACTGCACCCTCCTTAATATAATCTGCAGTTATCATCTTTGCACGGCCAACAGCGGCAACAAGTATATCAGCTCTTGAACACACATCCTTCAAATTCTGTGTTTTTGAATGACAGATAGTAACTGTGCCACTCTGGTGAAGCAAAAGCATAGCCTGAGGCTTACCTACAATATTGCTTCTGCCGATTACAACACATTCCTTACCTGCGATTTCTGTACCTGTTGACTTGATAAGCTCCATAACGCCTGCAGGAGTACAAGGCAAAAAGCTATAATCGCCAATCATAATTTTACCTACATTTACCGGGTGGAAAGCGTCAACATCCTTTTCAGGTACAATATTATTGATAATAACCTTGTCATCAAGATGCTTTGGCAAAGGAAGCTGAACAAGAATACCATTTACCTTTTCATCTGCATTAAGTGTCTTTATAAG
>DEPR01000031.1:5932-14036 GCA_002358895.1 Ruminococcus sp. UBA3387
AAGCCGACAGCTTCGCAAGCCAGCTTTTTGTTTCTTACATAAACCTTTGAAGCAGGGTCATCACCTACAATTACAACAGCAAGTCCTACTTCAATTCCTTTATCTTTTAGCTGTTCTGTTTCGAGTCTTATTCTTTCCTTAACCTGTGCTGAAACAGCCTTTCCATCAATAATTTTACTCATTGTCTTTTTCCTCCACGTCTATAATTTCTTCAACATTTTCGCCAAGAATATCCGAATAACTGTCATCTGTTTTCTCTTCAGTCAACACTATTTCTTCCTGTCTTGCATTTTTGCTGAACTTTTCTTCAAATTCTTTCTGAAGCTCAACAAAGCTTTCGCCTTTTGATTTTGCTTCATTAATTTTCTTTTTGAGTGCTTTCTTTTCTTTTTGCATTTCAGCGTGCTTATCATACTTTGCAAGCTGTAGTTTAGACACTTCGGTTTCATAGAAGAACTGATAATCTCCACGTCTCTTATAGATACCTCTCAGTACAAAAATAAGCACTACTGCAACAAGCACGCAAGTGCCTGCAACAAGCTGTGATACTCTGATGTTTGCAAGATAGAGTGAATCGGTTCTCAGACCTTCGATGAAGAATCTTCCCAGACCATACCAGCCGATATACAAAAGAAAAACTTCACCGTCAAACTTACGATGCTTCAGATATAAATGCAAAAGCACAAATCCAAGAATACACCAGAGAGACTCATACAGGAAGCAGGGGTGAACAGGTGCATAACGTGAAACAGTACCACCAAAATCATCATTTTCAGCAATATAGAGCATAGTTGAATAGCTCATCATCCCCCAAGGAAGGTCGGTATTTGTACCAAATGCCTCCTGGTTGACGAAGTTACCCCAACGGCCTATTGATTGTCCGATAAGAAAACAAGGTGCAACTACGTCAAGGAGTGCCGTCAGTTTCAGCTTTCTCAGCTTTGCAATAATACCACCAATCAGTATTGCACCGATAACACCACCGTATATTGCAAGACCACCGCTACGAAAATCAAAGAAATCCTTAAATGTGAGACTATCGCTGAACAGGATATAATATACTCTTGCACCGACTATAGCTCCGATAAGTCCACCAATTACGGCATCGGTTGCTCTGTCAGGGTCGATACCGACTGTTCTCATTTTCCTGAAGCCATAGAACATTGCAACCAGTATACCCAATGCAATCAGGAACCCATATTTATAAATTGCAAAATCTGTACCGGGGATTTCAAACAGAACTCTGTCCAGTGAAAAGCCCTGATTAAGAATATTTTCACCGTCACCGAAATTCGGAAAAAACACTTTATCGGGGTTTTCAATCATTGTATCCCTTAAAGTTTCGCTTACGTCAGTTGCAAGCTGTGTCATTAACTGTGTCATAACCGTCCTCTTTTCTTATATATTGTTGTCGATTATAGAAATTGAAACATTATTTGTATCAAGCAACAAATCTATAGCTTTCATACAATCATCATAAGTGAGCTTTGCAAGCTCTTCTGCAAATGAAAAGGCATCAAGGCCGATAAAGTTTGTAAGCATCATAAGTGATGCACAATTCTCAACGCTGTTCAGATTACGGATCGTACAACCGAACTTTGACTTTTTCAGCATTTCAAACTGCTTTATATCAAGCCCGTTCTTTTTTACATTCTCTACTGCTTCAATGCACTTTTCAAGCACTGCTTTCGGGTCCTTTGATTCACCACTGCAAATGCAGGAGAAAACGCCCTCCATATCAAATACTTCGTATGAAAAATTGGAATTTATAAGTCCACTGTCCAGCAAATCCTTATAAAGTGGAGAAATATTACCGAAGAGCATCTGCATAACGATAGCTGCTGCAGTTTCCATTTTCACAAGTTCCCGACCTCTGAAGCCCTTTGACTTAAAACCAATATTGAAAATTGGCATACCTACAGAAAAATGCTCAACGACTTCCTTTTTATACACTTCGTCAGGTTCATCATCAAAGAATGAATCAAGCTTCTTATCCTCAACAGGAATAAGGAACTCATCACAAGCCCTTATAACCTCATCCTCATCAACATTACCTGCAACAGACAATGTCATATTATGAAGATTATAAAATGTCTTATAACAATCATACAACAGGTCTGCATTGATTTTCTTGATAGATTCAACCGTTCCACCGATGTCAATTCTGATAGGATGATTTTTGTACATAGCTTTCAGCAGATTAAAAAAGCATCTTCTTTCAGGTGAATCATCCAGCATTTTAATTTCCTGAGCAATAATTCCCTGCTCCTTATCCACCGTTTCCTGAGTGAAATACGGGTTCTGGACAAAGGTCAAAAGAATTTCCAGTGGCTTTTTATAATCTCCCGATGTGGAAAAGGTATATGCTGTATGGTCAAAAGTTGTATATGCGTTAGCATTTGCACCTGTCTGTGCATACAAATCAAAAACGTCGCAATCTTCATTTTCAAACAGCTTATGCTCAAGGAAATGGGCGATACCCTCAGGTACATCTATATACTCATCGCTGTCAGCAGTCTTGAAACGAGTATTGATTGAACCATACTTAGCACCAAAAAGTGCTTCAACAGTCGAAAAGCCTTCCATTTTCCATATCAGCACATCAAGACCTGACGGGTGCTTTATTTTTACATAGCTTTCGCCTGTACGCTCATTTTTAATTACTTCACGGGGATAGCTCATTCCTTCACCTCCGGTTCCATAAGATAAACCGTATCAAGTCTGAACGATTTTGCAGAATTGATTACACGCTCTCTTGAAATATTCTGAATTATATCGCAAATCTGTTCAGGTGAATTAACATTGCCTCTTACTCTCTGGACAAAATACCAGGAATTAAGTGCAAGAACGCTGTCATTATTGGACTGGAAACCGTTGCAGAGAGCTTTCTTTGTGTTCTCTAAAAGCTCGTCAGAAAAATCTCCGTCTGATATTGCTTTAAGCTGTTTCAGTATTTCACTTTTAGCCTTATCAACATTTTCACGTTCAATTCCACTATCCACAATCATTGTCTGCTTACACTCGATAATGCCTGCGGTACAATAATAACACAATGACAATTTTTCACGGACATTTGCAAACAAGAACGAAAACGGTGTTCCACCAAACATTGCACTCATAAGTTTATGTGCATAGAAATCATCACTATCAGTTTTAAAAGCCATAAGCATTTTACACTGGTTTACGTCGTACTGCTCTGCAACTTCCAGTGTTTTCTCTTTAATCGCAGAGGGATTAAGAAAATCAATTTCAAAATCCCGATCTCTTTCCATCTCTTCAAAGTAGTTAAAAATTATCTGTTCAGCCTTTTTGGTATTGCCACCGCCGATTACAGAAATATCCACATAAGAATTGTATATCAATTTATTGTAAGCCTTATATAAATCTTCCTGCGTAATTTGCTGTGCCTGCTCAACTGTACCATTTTCATAGATTGAAGCAGGTTCATTTTCATATACAAACGTATTCGCACGCAACAAAGCATATCCACGTCGGTCGTTGATTTCACTTTTGATTGACTCCACAAGCTCCTGTTTACGCTGTTGAAAATACTTCTCATTAAACTTACCGTTTTCAATATGTGGATTCAAAAGGCAATCCAGCAACAATTTTGTTGCTTCCACCGATACTTCTTCGTTATCAAGAGTATAATTATCGCCAATAAATCTTACACTGAGACCTGTAACCTGATAGTCGCCCATAGTATAAGAAAAATTCTTCATCCCTGCATCATATAAGCTCAGAAGTTTTTCATTCAGCTTTGTTCTTGATTTTATAATATTATTTGAAGTACCAAGCAACGCAGAAAGCAGTGTATTGAGTGGTGCGTTTTCTTTATTCAATTCAGTAATAAATCTGACTGCTACAAGATCAGTTTTAAACTTACTGTCATAGACACCTGAAAATGATATTCCATTTCCGATTTTTTTATGAACATATGAGACCGACATACATTTCTCCTTACTTATTATAACAAATTAATAATATATATTATAGCACAAACCCATTGAAATTACTATAGTTTTCACAATATTTTCATAAAAACGCAAATAATAAGGTGAGTAGATTTAAAACCTACTCACCTTATATACGTTATTTTATCATTATTTCAGTGTACTGTTAGTACATTGGAATTCACTCCAAAGTTCAATTTTAGTTACTCCGATTTCCTCGGGCTAAATTAACTGTCTTGGTGGACTCACTCCTTCATTTCAGATAATCAATCGTTTGATGAATACTTTAATCATAAACATCACTCCGTATCTTACTGTTTACCTAATTCAGTTAATTCTGTCGAAATTCAAATTGAAATTTCTGGTGGACTCACTCCTTAATATTAAATGTTAAGTCTTCTTGTGTAGTATTTATTTACCATACTACATCACTCCTCAGATTAATTTCTATTGAATTTGTTTTAATCTTTACATCGGAATCACTCTTTCAAGTTATTTGAAAATCACTTCTTTGAAACTTGAACTGTGCATTGGATTCACTCCCTGCTACTATTTATTCAGATATTTAATAAAGTAAATCATCTTTCATACCTTCTTTATTCTCTGAATATTTAATTGTAACTTAGAATATCCACCTTGTATAAACCGAATGTCAAATTATCTATATGGGCTCGATATCTGTTTATTATCAACTTTTCGTTTAAGTTTATCAGTCTATATCTGAGTTTAACCTTCTTATTATTACATTCTATCGAGCCACTGGATATTCTGCTGGCTCTCTGTTATTTCCATTGGACCCGATCTCCTTTCCAATCCTTTATCATCATTTCTTTTGTATCTAAAAACCTTGTCTGGATTTATGCACTCACTGATTTTTAAATATTCTTCAAAAGCTGACTGATTTAGTACTCGGTTTCACTTAAAGCTTTTGTTTTAAGTTTTATCCTTTCCTTGATTATAATATAGCATACTTTTTGTGCTTTGTCAATAGTTTTTATAAACTTTTCTTGATTTTTTTATACATTTTCACATTTATGTGCTTTACTTGACATTTTTTATGAAGTGTTGTATAATAAAAGTGTTGTAGTGTAGTTTTTATACATTACAACATTTATTTTAAGATTGCTGAAAGGACGGTATTGAAATGGATAAGGAATACACACCTGATTTATACACACTTGAAGATGAAGAAGGCAACGAGCAGACTTTTGAAATGCTTGACGCTATGGAATATGAGGGTGAAAAATACTTTGCTCTTACTCCATACTTTGAAGACCCTGCTGAAATGCTTGAAGACGCAGGTGCAGTTGTTATCCTCAAATCTGAAATTGAGGGTGACGAAGAAATTATGGTTTCTATTGATGATGACGATGAATACGAAAAAATCGGCAACATTTTTATGAAACGAATTGAAGAAATGTTTGCATTCGATGACGAGGATGATGACGAATGCGACTGTGGTTGCTGTCATCACGAACAGTAATTTTTACAAAACCAAAGCCCGACATATGTCGGGCTTTTTATTTTAGCTCTCTTTTAACAAATCACTCATTGCATAAAGTCCAGCTGGCTTATTTTCAAGGAAAACAGCTGCATTAACTGAACCTACGGCAAAAACTGACTTTGAATGAGCTTCGTGCTTCAATGAGATAACTTCATCACGGCCTGCAAAAATAATTTCGTGCTCGCCAACGATAGTGCCACCTCTGATTGCGTGCATACCAATCTCATTTTTTGTTCTCTTTGCACGGACAGAATGTCTGTCATAAACATAGTTATACTTATCCTCAGCTTCTTCATTGATAGCATTTGCAAGCATAATAGCAGTACCACTCGGTGCGTCAATCTTTTGGTTATGGTGCTTTTCGATAATCTCAATATCAAACTGCTCACCAAGAACTTGTGTAGCTCTCTTTGCAAGATCAGCAAGCAGATTTATACCCAGAGACATATTGAATGTAAAGAACACAGGTATGCTTTCAGCTGCTTTATGTATCCTTTCTATCTGCTCTGCTGAATAACCAGTTGTAGCAATTACAACTGCAACACCATTAGTCAGGCAGTAGTCCAGAAGGTCATCAAGCAATGATGGATGTGTAAAATCTATAATCACATCAGGCTTAACTGGCAACTCTGACATTGTTGCAACTACAGGAAAATCAGCGTAGCTTTCTGCAACCTTATCAACACCTGCTACTACTTTGCAATCTACACGATTTGAAATAATATCATTTATTACTCTGCCCATTTTTCCACAGGCACCACATATAGCAATATTAGTCATATTAAATATCCTTCCTTATGTTTTGATAAAACAAAAGGGCGAATTGATGTATAGCAATGCACCTAACTATTCGCCCTGATTATTATTTACTTTACAAGTCCTGCCTTAACCATTGAAGCACGGAGTTTAGCTTTATTAGCATCGCTCATTTCCACAAGTGGAAGTCTGCAAGGACCTGCCTTGAATCCCATAATGTTAAGAGCTTCCTTAACAGGGATAGGGTTTACGTCACAGAACAAATCATTTGCAAACTCAAGTGTATTCAATGCAAGCTCTCTTGCTTCGTCATACTTGTTATCAAGACAGAGCTGACAGATTTCGTGTGTTTCAGCTGGCATACAGTTTGAAAGCACTGAAATTACACCCTTACCACCCAGGGACATAATAGGGATAATCTGGTCGTCGTTACCTGAATAGATATCAAGTGAATCGCCACAAAGTGCTGCAATTTTAGCAACCTGGCTGATGTTACCACTTGCTTCCTTAACAGCAACTATATTTTCAACCTTAGCAAGTTCTGCACAAGTTTCAGCAGTAATATTCACACCTGTTCTTGATGGTACATTATAAAGAATAATAGGCAGATTAACTGCATTTGCGATAGTTGTATAATGCTTTACAAGACCTGCCTGAGAAGTCTTGTTATAATATGGTGTAACAAGCAAAAGTCCGTCAGCACCAAGCTCCTCAGCCTTTTTAGAAAGGTTTACAGCATACTCAGTATGATTAGAACCTGTACCTGCAATAACAGGCACTCTCTTATTTGTTTTTTCTACTGCATAACGGATGCATTCAATATGCTCTTCATCAGTCATAGTTGAGCTTTCACCTGTTGTACCACAAATGATAATAGCATCTGTTCCGTTATCAATATTAAAATCTATAAGGCGTCCCAGTTCTTCAAAGTTAATTGAACCGTCATCAAACATAGGTGTAACGATTGCAACGCCTGCACCGGTAAAAATAGTCTTTTTCATAATCTGACCTCCTAAGTCAAATATTAGTCAAAGTAACCCTTTGCTGCAAGAAGCTCAGCCATAAGAACTGCTCCGCCTGCTGCACCTCTCAATGTATTATGTGAAAGGCATACGAATTTATAGTCATACTGTGTATCTTCACGGAGTCTTCCGATTGATACAGCCATACCACCCTCAAGGTTTCTGTCAAGCTTAGCCTGTGGACGGTTATCTTCTTCAAAATAGTTAAGGAACTGCTTTGGAGCTGAAGGAAGCTCAAGTTCCTGAGGAACGCCACTGAATTCTTTCCAAGCCTTGAGGATTTCTTCCTTAGTTGGCTTTGTTTCAAATGAAGCAAATACAGCTGCTGTATGACCGTCTGAAACAGGTACTCTGAGGCACTGTGTTGTGATTGCAGGTGTTGTAGCATTTACGATTACATCGCCTTCAATCTTACCCCATATTTTAAGTGGTTCCTGTTCTGACTTTTCTTCTTCTCCACCGATAAACGGAATGATGTTATCAACAATTTCCGGCATTGTTTCGAATGTTTTGCCTGCACCTGAAATAGCCTGGTAAGTACAAGCCAAAGCCTTTGTTACCTTGAACTTTTCCATAAGTGGATGAAGTGCAGGAACATAGCTCTGAAGTGAACAGTTAGACTTAACTGCAACAAATCCACGCTTTGTACCAAGACGCTTTCTCTGTGCTTCAATAATTTCAATATGTTCAGGGTTGATTTCAGGCACTACCATCGGAACGTCAGGTGTTCCTCTATGAGCTGAGTTGTTTGAAACTACAGGACACTCAGCCTTAGCATACGCTTCTTCAAGTGCTTTGATTTCAGCCTTAGGCATATTAACAGCACAGAATACAAAGTCAACCATTGATGAAATTTTTTCGATATCAGC
>DEPR01000020.1:0-2523 GCA_002358895.1 Ruminococcus sp. UBA3387
CTCTATAAATAGCGACTTTTTGCAGTTTTTTGCACGGCAGGGGCGTGCCCCTGCACCATTTCACGATATTCGTTTGTGAATTAGGTAAGTTTCGTCCTCGCTGAGGATAGTTTGAACTTCGTTCTTTTATTTTTGATAAAACGGTAAAAATAAAACCCCTTCTATAAATAGCGACTTTTCAGGGATTTTTTGCACGGGAACGTCTCAATATGAACAAAATATTCAAAATTAAAAAATAAAATTAATGTTCTGCACAAAAATACATCTTCTGATTTGTGCAGAATTACAAGAATTTGAAAGGAGAAGGGAAATGGCAAAGATTTCTCAGAAGGATACTCTCAAGACGATTATCAAGGCTATGGATTCCAAGCTGGCTGAGGATATTCAGCTTATCGGTATCAAGGACCTGACTATTGTGGCTGACTATTTTGTAATTGCAAACGGTAGTTCAACAACACAGACAAAGGCTATTGCTGATGAGGTGGAATTCAAGCTGAAACAGCAGGGCATTGAGCCTGTAAGAACAGAAGGCTATTCAGGTTCAACCTGGATTGTTCTTGACTATGCAGACATTGTAGTTCACGTTTTCTACAAGGAAACAAGAGATTACTACAAGCTGGAAAGACTCTGGTCTGACGGTGAACAGTGCGATATTGATGAATATATTAACGACTAATTGACGGATTTTATTACAACAAAGGATTGATGAACAATGAGTAAGTATAATCACAGTGAGATTGAAAAGAAGTGGCAGGCATACTGGGAAGAAAATGAGACTTTCAAGACTGACGTATGGGATTTTTCAAAGCCTAAGTTCTATGCTCTTGATATGTTCCCTTATCCATCAGGTGTAGGCTTGCACGCAGGTCATCCTGAGGGCTACACAGCTACGGACATCGTTTCAAGAATGAAGAGAATGCAGGGCTTTAATGTACTTCACCCAATGGGTTATGACTCATTCGGTCTTCCTGCAGAGCAGTATGCTGTTACTACAGGTAACCATCCTAACGGCTTTACACAGGAAAATATCGAAACTTTCTCAAAACAGCTCAAGGAGCTTGGCTTTGACTATGACTGGAGCAAGATGATTGCAACAAGCGACCCTAAGTTCTACAAATGGACACAGTGGATATTCAAGCAGCTTTATCTTGACGGATATGCACAGTACATTGATATGCCTGTAAACTGGTGTGAGGAGCTGGGTACTGTTCTCTCAAACGACGAGGTTATTGACGGAAAGTCTGAACGTGGCGGATATCCTGTTATAAGAAAGAATATGAAGCAGTGGGTTATCAATCAGCCTGCTTTTGCCGAAGAGCTTCTTGAGGGGCTTGATGAAATTGACTGGCCTGAATCTACAAAGCTTATGCAGAAAAACTGGATTGGCAAGTCAACAGGTGTTGAGGTTAAGTTTGAAATCGTAGGTGGTGGAGAATTCTCAATTTTCACAACCTGTATTGAAACTATTTACGGTATCACTTTTATGGTGCTTGCTCCTGACGGAGATATTGTGAAACAGCTTATGCCTCGCATTCAGAACAAGGACGAGGTTCAGGCTTATATTGAAGAAACTCTCAAGAAAAATGATATGGACAGAACAGAGCTTAACAAGACCAAGTCGGGCTGTGAGCTGAAGGGTGTTACTTGTATTAACCCTGTAAACGGCAAGGAAGTAAGAATGTTTATCGGTGATTTCGTTCTTGCAAGCTACGGCACAGGTGCTGTTATGGCTGTTCCTTCTCACGACCAGCGAGACTTTGAATATGCTATTGCTCACAACATTGATATGATTCAGGTTATTGACGGCGATGAAAACCTTGGACACGTTGATGTATCTGAAAAGGCTTTCGAAAAGAATGAATATCTCGGCAAGGGATACAGACTTATAAATTCTGAGGAATTCAGTGGTCTTACTGTTGAGGAGGCTAAGGAGGCTATTACCTGCAAGCTGGAAAAAATGGGTGTAGCTAAGAGAACTGTAAACTATCATTTCAGAGAGTGGATTTTTGCAAGACAGCGTTACTGGGGTGAACCTGTACCTGTTGTTCACGGTGAGGACGGAGAAATTCACGTTCTTGCTGATGAGGAGCTTCCACTTGTTCTTCCTGAGCTTGAAAACTACAAGGGTGAAAACGGAAAGGCTCCACTTGAAAATGCAACAGAGTGGAAGCAGTATGACAAAAACGGTATCAAGGGATTGAGAGAGACATCCACTATGCCGGGGTCAGCAGGTTCAAGCTGGTACTTCCTGAGATACATCGACCCTGACAATGAAAATGAATTCGCAAACAAGAAGCTTCTTGACTACTGGATGCCTGTAGACCTTTACATCGGTGGTCCTGAGCACACTGTTGGACATCTTATGTACTCAAGAATCTGGAACAGATATCTTTACAACAAGGGACTTGTTCCAACTAAGGAGCCGTTCAAGAAGCTGGTACATCAGGGCATGATTCTCGGTTCAAACGGTATTAAGATGGGCAAGCGTTTCCCTGAATTTGTTGTAAATCCAAGCGACATTGT
>DEPR01000020.1:2631-4006 GCA_002358895.1 Ruminococcus sp. UBA3387
AATCAGGGCGTTGAGGGTGCAAGAAGATTCCTAAACCGTGTATGGGCATTCTTTACTGAGGCTGAAAACATTGTTGACGCTGAAGTTCCTGCACTTGAAAAGGTATATCACAAGACAGTCAAGAAGGTAACAGATGACTATGAAAAGCTCGCATTCAACACAGCTATTTCACAGATGATGATTTTTGTAAACGCTGTTTACAAGGAGGGCAAATGCTCAAAGGAATATGCTGAGGGCTTTATCAAGATGATTTCCTGTATTTGTCCACACATTGGCGAGGAAATCTGGTCAATTCTCGGACACGGCAACACTCTTGCTTATGAGCAGTGGCCGACTTATGACGAAAGCAAGACTGTTGATGACACAATCGAAATTGCTGTTCAGGTAAACGGCAAGGTTAAGGCTAAAATCAACGTTCCTGCTGACATTGAGCAGGCTGAGGCTCTTGAGCTTGCAAAGGCTGACGGCAAGGTTAAGGAAGCTATTGACGGAAAGAACATTATCAAGGAAATTTACGTTAAGGGCAGACTTGTAAATATTGTTGCTAAATAAAATGATTCCCGAGGCGTTTTTGCTTCGGGAATTTTTATATTAATACTCCTTTTTTACTTGACAAACGGGGGTATTTGGTATATAATAAATAACTGTGATGCTGCTATGGCTCAGTAGGCAGAGCACGTCCTTGGTAAGGACGAGGTCACCGGTTCGATCCCGGTTAGCAGCTCCAAAAGAAAAGGCTTACAAACAGTGTAAATACGTTGTTTGCAAGCCTTTTATTTTTTTGTCTGAATGTTACTAACGGCTGTAAAACGCTGTGAATTGGTGTCAACTGAACGAACAACTGAACGAATAAAAGGGCACAGTTTGAAAGCCACAAGAAAAAATCTATGCAACAAAGACGGTGTGTTTTATTTTCGTCAAAATGCTAAAAATGTCTGAGCATTAATATGAAAAATGCTGAATTTTATTTGTAATCCTAAATTTAAGTTGACTAACATATGAAAACAGGATATAATTAGACTATAATTTAATGAAAAGGTGGTTATAATATGAGAAAATTTAAAATATTTGCTCTTGTTTGTGCTGTAGTTATGTCAATGTCTATTGTTTTGACAGGCTGTGGTGAATATGAGGCAAAATATCAGCTCTCAAACCCGAATGCTGATGTGAATACTCAGAAGCTGTATGACTATATCTGCGATAATTTTGGCAAGACAATGCTCACTTGTCAGCAGGAATCTACCTGGATGGATTCTCCTGAATATGAGATGGAATTCATTGAAGAAACTACAGGGAAATTACCTGCTATGAGAGGTCTTGACTTTATGAATGCTGACTTTAACGGAGTTGTTCAGCGTTCTATTGCATGGCACAA
>DEPR01000020.1:4096-5535 GCA_002358895.1 Ruminococcus sp. UBA3387
TTGAATGATGACCCTGATTTTGACAAAATCCTTACTGAGGGTACTGATGAATACAACGCTATGATTGAAAACTGGGACAAGGCTGCAAAGGCTTTGCAGAAGCTTCGTGACCAGGGTATCCCTGTACTCTGGAGACCTTTCCACGAATTTGACGGACAGTGGTTCTGGTGGGGCAAAGGCGGAGCAGACAACTTCATAAAGCTCTGGCAGATGATGTACGACCGTTTCACAAATGAGTTTGAGCTGACAAACCTTATCTGGGTGCTTGGTTATTCAGGTGAAGTTAAGGACAACTGGTATCCCGGTGATGAATATGTGGACATTCTCGGCTCTGATACATATGACAACACAACAAACAAAAACGCTTGGAAAAAGCTTGAGAAAATCAGCGACAAGCCTCTGGCATTCCACGAATGTGGTAACGTGCCTTCATATGAAGCTTTTGAGGCAGACGGTGCATTGTGGTCCTGGTTTATGATCTGGCACACAGATCATGTAATTAACAATGACGAACCAAACCTTAAAGAGGTATACAACCACGAAAAGGTAATTACACTTGATGAACTTCCTGATATTTACGGTGAAGAATAAAAAGAAAGCACACTCTTCTGAGTGTGCTTATTTTTTGTGTATTACTTAGCTTTTGTACGGACTTCTTCAACAAGCTTATTGATTGCTTCGTCAACAGGGAGGGCACCAAGCTCTCCTTCTTTTCTTGAACGTACAGTTACTGCATTAGCTTCAACTTCCTTATCACCGATGATGAACATATATGGGATACGGTCGAGACGGGAAGCTTTAATCTTTGGCCCGATGTTTTCAGAACGGCTGTCAACTGTTACTCTCATACCATAAGATGTAAGCTTGTCGGCAATTTCCTGAGCATATGCAACGTGTTCTTCGCCGATTGGCAAGAGTCTTACCTGTTCAGGTGCAAGCCACAATGGAAGCACGCCTGCAAAACGTTCAAGCATATATGCAAGTGTACGCTCGTAACAGCCAAGAGATGTTCTGTGGATAATATAAGGAAGCTTCTTCTGACCGTCCTTGTCGATATAATACATACCGAATTTTTCGGCAAGAAGCATATCAATCTGGATTGTAACGATTGTGTCTTCCTTACCGAACACATTCTTATACTGGATGTCAAGTTTTGGTCCATAGAACGCAGCTTCGTCAATACCAACTTCATAGTCAAGTCCGATATTGTCAAGGATTTTCTTCATTACATTCTGTGCTTCAGTCCACTGTTCTGCAGTACCCTCATATTTATTCTTAGGATTTGCAGGGTCCCACTGTGAAAATCTGAATGTACAGTTTTCAAGCAGTCCGACTGTATCAAGGAAGTATTTTGCAAGCTCAAGGCAGTTCTGGAATTCTTCTTCCAGCTGGTCAGGACGGAGTATATAGTGTCCCTCGGAAATAGTGAACTGACGAAC
>DEPR01000020.1:5583-5706 GCA_002358895.1 Ruminococcus sp. UBA3387
GATAAGACCGTGCATTTCGCCACTGTCTTCGTTTCTGAACAGAGTTGATGTTTCCACAAGACGCATTGGCAGGTCTCGGTATGAACGCTGTCTGTTAAGGAAAACCTGATACTGGAACGGACA
>DEPR01000020.1:5736-11397 GCA_002358895.1 Ruminococcus sp. UBA3387
CATTCTTTCTCCTCATCGTGAGGGTCGCCCATAACAAACATTCCGTCAAGATAATGGTCCCAATGTCCTGAAATTTTATACAAATCTCTCTTTGCAAAAAGTGGAGTCTTAGTCAAAAGACAGCCCTTAGCCTGTTCTGTATCTTCAACCCATCTCTGCAAAAGCTGGATAACTCTTGCACCCTTTGGAAGCAGAATTGGCAGACCCTGGCCGATATAGTCAACAGTTGTGAAATACTCAAGCTCACGGCCGATTTTATTATGGTCACGAAGCTTTGCTTCTTCAAGTGCTTTAAGATGCTCCTCAAGCATTGAAGCCTTAGGAAATGCAACACCATAGATACGGGAAAGCTGGATATTTTCGTCAGCCTTGCCCCAGTAAGCACCTGTACAGGAAAGAAGCTTGACTGCCTTTATCGGTGCAACACTCATAATATGTGGACCTGCACAGAGGTCAACAAAATCGCCCTGTTTATAGAATGAAAGGGATTCGCCCAAATTGTCGTGCTTCTGGATAAGCTCAACCTTGAAAGTTTCGTTCTTTTCTTCCATAAGCTTAACAGCTTCGTCTACAGGAAGCTCAAAACGTTCAAGCTCATAGCCTTCTTTAGCAAGCTTTTTCATTTCCTGTTCAATCTTTTCAAGGTCAGCAGGTGCAAAGGGCTTTTCAACCTCAAAGTCATAATAGAAGCCTGTTTCTGTAGCAGGGCCTCTTGCAAGCTTAGCTTCAGGATAGAGATTCTTTACTGCCTGAGCCATAAGGTGAGAAGCTGTATGCCAGAAAGTTTCCTTACCTTGTTTTGAGTCAAAAGTCAGCACCTCAAATTCGCAGTCGCTGTCAACAACGGTACGCATATCCTTAACTTCGCCGTTGATTTTTACACAGCAGGCAGCCTTATAAAGTCCCATACCAATGCCTTTGATTATTTCAGATGCAGGCATTGCTGATTCGATTTCACGGATACTTCCGTCTTTCAATGTCAGTTTAATCATTTTAATTCCTCCATTTATTATATTCTTTTAGTTTACAGATGAAATGTAACGATACCTTTCTGCCAGAGATAGATATATAACCACACAAGCACCAACACGAGCGTGATTATGGTGGACATTACAGAAAGGATTCTGTCCACAACTTTATTGGTTATAAAGCATCTTTCGCCGATTTTGTCTTTTTGCCAGGAAAGCAGATAGCCAAAGGTTGAAAACCAATAGGACACAATCATCACGGGGATAAACAGCATTAGTCCCAGGTCAAATGAAATCTCACCTTTATATGCTTTATATGTGAAAATTCCTGCCACAGCCATAGCCACAAATTCCAAGGCACAGCACAGATATGCAAAGATTTTTCTTATAATAATAGACACCTCCACAAATAAAAAATCCCGTGAAAAAGACTATCTCTTTCACGGGACGAATACATCGTGGTTCCACCCAGATTCGTGCAGTAATACACCTCAAGGGTCCTTTAACGGGGACAAGCCGATGCTTATTAAGCACACTCATAAGGTGGTATCCGAAATCATAGATTTACAATGCTTTCAGCCGATGACATTGTTCTCTGGAAAAATCTTTTTTTGAAGACGGCTTCCTTATTCAAAGCGTTCATATATTAACCTATAGAATTAGTTTAACACCATTTTTAAATTTTGTCAAGGGGGTATTTTAATCATCAAACATTCCTGTTGACAAATATCTTTCTCCTGTATCTGGTAGAAGTGCGACTATAGTTTTACCTACATTTTCAGGGCGTTTTGCAAGCTCTGTTGCGACATATACGGCTGCTCCTGAAGAAATACCCACCAGAAGTCCTTCGGTTTTTGCAACAGCATTTCCTGTAGCTATTGCATCTTTATCCGAAACGGGGAAAACCTCGTCATATACATTAGTATCAAGGATTTCAGGTATAAAATTTGCACCGATACCCTGAATTTTATGAGGTCCAGCCACGCCTTTTGTGAGAACAGGTGATGCTTCAGGCTCAACTGCAACTATTTTTATATCAGGATTCTTTGATTTGAGGTGCTGTCCCACACCTGTAAGCGTTCCTCCTGTGCCAACTCCTGCGACGAAAATATCCACCTTACCGTCGGTATCTTCCCATATTTCGGGACCTGTGGTTGCAATATGTGCAGCAGGGTTAGCAGGATTTACAAACTGCCCCAAGATAACGGAATTGTCAATTTCTTTATTCAGCTGTTCTGCCTTTTCGATAGCACCTGCCATACCTTTTGAACCCTCAGTCAGCACAATTTCCGCACCGTATGCTTTCAGCAGATTTCGTCTTTCAACGCTCATTGTATCAGGCATAGTAAGGATAACCTTATATCCCTTTGAAATGCCGATTGCAGCCAGACCTATTCCTGTATTGCCTGAGGTCGGTTCAATTATGGTTGCACCGTCTTTTATAACGCCCTTAGCTTCGGCATCTTCAATCATATTCTTTGCAACTCTGTCTTTAACGCTACCTGCAGGATTGAAATACTCAAGCTTGGCAAGAACGGTTGCATTTTCTGCACCAAGCTTTTTGCTCAGGTTTGAAAGTCTAACAAGTGGAGTTTTACCCACAAGCTGAGAAATGTTATTATATATCATAAACAAAGTTCCTTTCTGTTATTCTTATTATATGATACACCACATTTTTTATTAAGTCAACAGAATATATTTTAATGGGCAAAAGTAAATTTTGTATATAATTTTGTAAAAAGTCCTTGAATAATCGGAATAAATGTGTTATACTTATAGTGCTTTAAAACTTTAAATCAAAGGAGATATACTATGTTTTTTCAGAAAGATATAGAAACAATGTCTCGTAAGGACATTGAAAAGCTACAGCTTGAACGACTTAAATGGCTTGTTAAATACTGTATGGACAACGTTCCTTTTTATAACAAGCGTCTGACTGAAGCAGGGGTTACTGATGACAAAATCAAACAGCTTTCAGACATTCAGTACATACCATACACCACAAAGGCTGATATGAGAGACACATATCCGTTCGGTTTGTTTGCTGTTCCAATGAAAAAGATTGAACGTATTCACGCATCATCAGGCACTACAGGCAAGCCTACAGTTGTGGGATACACAAAAAGGGATCTTGACAACTGGGGTGATTGTGTTGCAAGACTTGTAACTGCAGTTGGTGCAAGCGATGAAACTATTGTACAGATTGCATTCGGCTACGGTTTGTTCACAGGTGCATTGGGACTTCATTACGGGCTTGAAAAAATCGGTGCAACAGTTATTCCTACATCAAGCGGTAACACTGAAAAGCAGATTATGCTTATGCAGGACTTCGGTACAAACACACTCGTTTCCACACCGTCATATGCACAGTATATCGGTGAGCTTGCAAAGGAAATGGGTGTGCTTGACAAGATAAATCTGAAGCTTGGTTTGTTCGGCTCAGAGGGCTGTACACTTGAGATGAGAAGCCAGATTGAAAAGACTCTCAACATTTTTGCCACAGACAACTATGGTATGAGTGAGCTTATGGGCCCGGGCGTTTCAGGCGAATGTATTGAACGTGACGGAATGCACATCAACGAGGACCATTTCTATGCTGAAACAATAAACCCTGTAACAGGCGAGGTTATGCCTAAGGGTGAGGAGGGTGAACTTGTTATCACAACTCTCACAAAAGAGGGTATTCCTATGCTTCGTTACCGTACAAAAGACATTACTCAGATTAACTATGAGCCTTGCAAGTGCGGAAGAACATTTGCGAGAATGGCTAAGCCAAGGGGACGTTCAGATGATATGCTGAAAATCCGTGGTGTTAACGTATTTCCATCACAGATTGAAAGTGTGCTTATGGGCTTTGAGCAGATTGCTCCTCATTACCAGCTGGTTCTCACAAGAGCAAACTTTGCTGACCATCTTGAAATCAAGGTTGAGCTTTCTGACAAATGCACAGAAATCCTTGATAACTTCCCTAAGCTTGAGGCTTTACACAAGGACATTCGTCACGCAATGAAGACTGTTCTCGGTATCGACACAAAGATTACTATTGTTGCTAACAAGACTTTGCAGAGATTCCAGGGTAAGGCACAGAGAATACTGGATTTGAGAAATCAGTAAAACATAAAGGGACTGCAATCAGCAGTCCCATAATTATTTTTTGGATTATTTATCGGGCTGATGTGGGCATCAGCACCTACAAAAATTATATAAATGAGAAAAGTGGAAAATGTCAATATTTCTATATTACACAAAACAAATTTGTTTCCCAGGCAGGGTAATATGAATACTGTCGCATAAACAGCTTATAGTCGGGGTTGATTTCCTTAATAAGCATTGGCAGGTTAATCAGGTCGTAAGCTCTGTGATACAGGGCAAGGCACAGCTTCGGGCTGTGTTTTTTTATTGTATCAAGACTTCCTGCAACAGCTTCTTTTTCTGCACCCTCAACGTCATATTTTATATAGGTACATTTGTTTCCCGATAAAATCGAATCAACACTTCGGCACTGGGTCAGCTTTCCTGAATCAGACAGCTTTCCCTGTCTGCCTGAACTGCCCGAAAAGGTTTTCAGCTCATCACATTCCCAGACTGCACAGTTATAAAGCTCTATATTGTCAAGTTCAATCAGGTTGGCGATACATTTTCTGAAATTCTTTTTGTCAGGCTCAAGGGCAATGATTTTTTCGTATCTGCCATTTGTATGGCTCAGAAATTCCTGCACCGTATCTCCTGTGTATGCTCCTAAGTCCACATAGGTTTCATTTTCTCCCAGCCTCAGGATATTATCATATGCTTCCTCAGGCAAAGTGAACACAGGCTTCAGATAACTTATATCACCTGTGATTTTATAGCTCAGAACGTTTATGAAAACTTTTTTTGACTGTTCATCTGCAAGGTGATTATATACGGCTTCGGCTTGTGAGAACCTTGACAAAAACTCATCTTTATCAAAATGTTCCTCACCTATAACAGGTGTATCGGGCATTATCAATGGATGTTCACCTGCGATAGCTTCAAGTCTTGACATAACATCAGGCAGGCTTGTGCCGAAGGCGGGGACTACGATGAAATCATCATATTCCTGCTGAATTTCGCTATAACGCCTGACCTTAAAGCCTGCAAAGCTATGTCCCCTGACAAACTCATCGCTGGCAAAAATACCACTGCATTTTATTCCGTACTCCTGAAATTTTGCAAGGATCTTATTACAGCCATCCCCCATTCCATAGATAACTACAGGCAGAGAAGTGCTTCTGAGCCTCTCCCAACAGCTGTCAAGAGAAGCAAAATAATCATAACTGAACATCATCAAAAATCGTCCTGGTGCAAATCGTCGCAGGCGTCATCGCCAATCATATCTCTGCCACGGATATTATATTTATCACGGTTAAGGTTGATATGCTTATCCAGAAGTGCAAGAACCTCACGAGGCTTCTTTACGCTTGTGATATCTTTAATTGGAGTGTCAACGTCCTTGACGTGGAGTGAGATTGTGCCACAGCCGAAAATTCTCTGTCCCAAAGGCAGTACCAGCTTTTTATCGGTTACACGGTAAAGCTCAAGCTCGTCTTCTTCAATAGTCAGAAGGCCTTTTCTTGTAATCAGCTTTGTTTCTGTTATGAAATATCTTGTGAATGACAGAGGCAAGCCGAAAATTGTACGCTTTTTGTCAGTCCAGATGTAGTTGATGTCGGTA
>DEPR01000020.1:11489-18007 GCA_002358895.1 Ruminococcus sp. UBA3387
TTTGTATAAGATGACAAATTTATATAAAACACTTGACAACAATAAATCGATATTGTATACTTATTTTATAAATAAATTATTCTGGGAATTTATATTAATATTTTATGAAAGAAGGACTTAAAATGAAAAAAATAATCGCTTTGTTGCTTGCAACAGTTGTTTCTTTGTCAGCTTTTGTACTTCCTGCATCAGCTGCAACTAAGGCTGATCTTATCGAGGCTGCTTCAGCTGCAGCAGCATACAAGTACGTTAAGGCATCACTTGAAAATGCAGCAAGAAGCATTGAAGTTACAGAAGCTCAGGCAGATCAGCTTCTTCCTTTGGTTCAGGAAGCAGCAGCTCTTTTCCCTGTAGACAAGGGACCAACACTTCACGAATATGGTCAGGATACTGTTGACGCATTCCTTGATTTGGTTGACCAGGCTTGTGCAATTATTAACTACAGCTGGACATTTGACGGTAAGACTAATGCAATCCACTCAGGAGACGGTATTCTGAGAGTATATGATGCCAGCGGCAAGCTCGTATATGAATATGACGGCGACTATGTAACAGATACATCAGGTACACCAAGCAATTCAACTTGGGTTGTATTGAGCATCGGTGCTTTGATTTCATTGGTTGCAGGTGCTGCATTTGTTATCGCTCGTAAAAAGGTAACAGAATAAATGAAAATAATAAAAACTATAAAACGTGCACTTATTTTAAGTGCACCGTTTTTATTAATGACGGTTTCTATCATTTTATTGTCATATGGTGTGTTCAATCTGGTTATGTCCTCAAGCGTTTATGTGCGTATGTTTATGGGCACGGGTGTTGCAACTGAGGACAATCAGACTTATCTACAGCTTGATGATTTAACAAAGAAGAAGCTGGAGGAGAACAACGAGGGTATGAGAATAAGCAGTGAGTTTCCTGCTATTGCCATAGGGGAGCAGTGGGCAACGCTGACTATTGAGAGCGCTCAGGTTTATGACCAGCCTGTTGTTCACGGAGAAAGTGTTGAGCTTCTTGACAGGTCTATCGGACACTCGCCTAACTCAAGATTCCCCGGACAGAACGGACGAATTGTTATTCCCGGACACGTTGCTGTTACAAGGTTTTTCAGATACCTTACAGACTGCAAGCCGGGAGATCTTGTGGAACTTGACACAATTTATGGTAAGTATGTATATAAGGTGGTTGACACGGTTATTTTCGGTCAGCACGATTATTCCTGGGTAATTCCTCTTGAGGAAGAAACGGAGGACCAGCTTATATGCTACACCTGTTATCCTTATGTTTCGGCAGGTGTGCGTACTGAAAGATTTGCCATAATATGTGAAAAGGTATCAGGCGACAGCTGGGTCAACGAAGATTATGAGGAGGGTAAGCGTGAAAGCGATTAAAACTTTAGTAAGATTTTTGGTCGGTGTGATGCTTTGCCTGTCTGTAGTTATATCGCTGATATTTATTCCGTTGAGGGGCGTTGTTTTTTCCGAGGATTATCTTACAGAAAAGCTGACAGGCGGATACCTTGATGCAAAGGTAGTTGAAACGGTAAGAGAAAACATAGCAAAGTCTACTGAGCTTTATCTGCCCTGTGGAGACACCTTCAACCGTTCTGTTGAAGATGAAGAAATTATCGCTTATGCACATTCATCTATCAGAAATATTGTAAGACATTTTGTTTATGACGAAGATGTTCCTAAGCCTGAATTTGAAAGCGAAAATCTTTACAACGCACTTGTTTCTGAAATGGGGGCATATGCTGAGGAGAACGACCTTGAGCTTCAGGATGATGCAATAGATGAGATTTATGAGGCTCTTTGCTATGGAGTAAGAAAACAGCTGATGTTTTATGGCATCGGTATTTTCAATCAGATACCATCTTATGCAAACTACAAGTCGGTAATATACTTCGGATACGCATTTATTGGTATTGCTGTGGTTTGCTTTGTAGTGCTGATATGGAAAAACGGAAAGAGCATATGGAACAGGCTTTATAATGCTTTTACAGCTGTGTGGCTGGGTACGGCAGTTGGGTTTATTCCTCTGGTTATGCTGAAGCTTTATAACATTCCTGAACGCTCGGCATTCAGCGACACACCTCAGATGAAAGAGCTTATAAGAAACATACACGACCTTTTTGTTGACAGGCTTCTGTTGTCCTTCGGCGTCGGATTTATTGTAAGTACTGTTTTGGTTATCATCGCTATTGTGGGTGTGGTAATTCACAGAGGCAGGCAGGATAACAAGGCTGAAATTGAAGAATAATTATATTAAGCTGTTGCGTTTGCGACAGCTTTTTTGTGTATATGGCGAAATCACCGTTGTTGACATAAATGGGCAAATGTAATATAATTATAAGATAGACTGATTGAAACAGGTGGGATATATGAATTTTTTCTGTGTCGGATTTTTTATTACAGCTTTTCAGCTTAATATGAGCTGGTCTGCCAATTATATAATCAAGCCCGTTGGTCTGCTGTTTATTTTCGGTGGACTGTGGGAGTTGGCAAAGTACAACTCAGGTTACAAAAAGCTTATGCCTGTGGTGAGAAATATACTTATTATATCGGCTTTGCCTGCTGTGTTTTTCCCAATACTTACCCTTTTGAAAATAAATCAGACGGTAATGAACATTTTCGGGCTGATAGTAGGTGGGTTTGTAGCACTTATTGTTATAGGGCTTCAGAAGAAGATATTTGATGTAATGGAAAAGGACAAGGAATCCTTCAACGATTTTTCTGCTGTTGAACGACTTAAAGGCACTTGGAAAAAGCTTGTTTATTTCACTATTGCAAGTATTGGTTTCAACATTTTCAATCTTGTACCTGTACGCATAATTGCAGATTTAGCAGGATTGGGAATGGCAATATGCAGGATAGGTATGTATATCCTTGCTGTTATAATGCTATGGCGTTTTACAAAGGTTAGTTCGGATTATTATAAAAAGAACAGATAAGAGAGGGAATAATAATGCTTTCGGTTATAATTCCAAGCTATAATGAGGAGAAGAATGTTGAAAACACTGCGAAGGTAGTTTCACAGCTTCTTGAAGAAAACAAAATAGACTACGAGCTGGTATTTGTGAATGACGGCTCTGCAGACGGAACCTGGGAGATACTTTCCAATATGGCGAAAACTCAGGACCATATTGTTGCTGTTAATTTCAGCAGGAACTTCGGCAAGGAAAGTGCTATATTTGCAGGACTTGAGGTTGCAAAGGGTGATGCCTGTGTGCTGATGGACTGCGATTTACAGCACCCACCAGAGGTTATTATTGAGATGTATAATATCTGGAAAAACAATGATATTGATATTGTTGAGGGGGTTAAGTCAGGCAGAGGTAAGGAAAATTCCGTTTACAGATGGTTTTCTCTGTTGTTTTACAAGCTGATAAACAAAAGTTCAGGGCTTGATTTGACAGGTGCGTCAGATTTCAGGCTTCTTGACAGAAAAGCTGTTGATGCTCTTAACGCTATGCCTGAAAGGCTGACTTTTTTCAGGGCAATGTCAAGCTGGGTAGGATTTAAGACTGAAAAGGTGTACTTTGACGTTGCAGACCGTAATGTGGGTAAATCGAAATGGTCGCTAAAGGCGTTGATGAAGTATGCAGTAAATTCAATCACTTCGTTTACAAGTGCTCCACTTCAGCTGGTAACTTTATTCGGTGCTGTTACTTTTATAATTTCAGTTGTGCTGGGGGTTGAAACACTGTGGAACAAAATATGGGGTAATTCGGCTGAGGGCTTTCCGACGGTTATTATCCTTCAGCTTCTCACGTCAAGTATAATTATGTTCAGTCTTGGTATAATCGGATATTATGTCTCTAAAATTTATGAGGAAATCAAAAACCGTCCAAGATATATTATAAGTGAAAAAATCAGTAAAGAGGATTTTGAAAAGGAGAATTAAATGGAACAGGTTATGCCGATAGAAAAGAAAACTGTTTGGCAGAAGATAAGAAAATGGATATGGGATAAAAAAGCCTATTTTCTGGTGTTTGCTATTCCGTCATTTATAATGTTTGCGGTATATGCTTTGTTTAGAGTGCATCCTTTCGGGGATAACTCTGTGCTTGTTCTTGACCTGAACGGTCAGTATGTATACTACTATGAGGCGTTCCGTGATTTTGTCCACGGTGGTGAGGACCTGTTTTATAACTGGTCGAGAAACTTATCGGGAGAAATGTTCGGCATATTCGCATATTATCTTGCAAGTCCTTTTATGCTTATAATATGCCTGCTACCGAGAACGATGATGTGTGGTGCCATTGAGCTTCTGCAGATACTGAAAATCGGTACGGCAGCACTTACATTTGCAATTTTCCTGAAGAAAACAAGCAAGCCAAAGGATTTATCCCTTGTCATATTCGGTTCCTGCTATGGACTTATGTCATATATGGTTGTTCAGCTTATGGACCCTATGTGGCTTGACGGGCTGATTTATCTGCCGTTGATATGCCTTGGAGTACACAGACTTGTGGACAGGGGCAAAACTCTTCCTTTTGCAATTCCACTTGCACTTATGTTCATTGCACATTTCTATATAGGATATATGGTGGGGATTTTTACTTTCATATATTTCATTTACTATTGCTTTACACAGAAAAACGGTGTATTTCCCAAGCATTTTCTGAGGACTGTTGTAAAGTTCGGATTGGGTACACTCACGGCACTTATGTGTGCGGCCTTTGTGCTTATTCCTGTATATAACTCTTTGAAGCTGGGTAAGTTTGAGTTTACTGACCCTGACTATTCAATGGCTACACAGTTCGATTTTGCATCGGTGCTGACAAAGCTGTTCCCGATGACCTATGACTCGGTAAATGTACAGGGAATGCCTATGATATATTGTGGCACGCTGACGGTACTTCTTCTGCCTTTGTTCTTCCTGAACAAAAAGGTGTTTATCAAGAAAAAAGTGGGTCTGGGTATAGTAATAGCTTTGTTGCTGGTTTGTATGTATATCCGACCTGTGGATATGGTATGGCACGGTTTCCAGATGCCTAACTGGCTTCCTTTCAGATATTCATTTGCATTGTCATTTATACTGCTGATTATGGCTTATGAAGTGTTTGAAAACCTTGATGGCGTAACGTCAAAAGAAATCGGTGGAGCATTTTTCGGCATACTTGTTTATCTTATATGGTGTGAAAGAGAGAACTATTCTCATTTTCAGATTTTTGATTCAAACACAAATGAAAACGGGGATACAAGTGCGTATATTCAGGGAATCTGGTTCTCGGTTATAATTCTTGCTGTTTGGTTTTTGCTTGTTTATCTTTGCAAAAAATACAGAACCACAAAGGTGCTTTGTGTTATAACAACACTTTTTGTGGGGCTTGAGCTGGTGCTTAACACTATGGACACTATTGCAAAGATTGACAATGAGGTTGTATATAGCTCTCGCTCAACCTATGAGCCTTATATGTCAAACACCATAGATGCTGTAGAGCAGTTGCAGGCAGAAGATGATGAGCCGTTTTACCGAATGGAAGCTACCTTCCACAGAACGGTGAATGACCCTATCGGTGTGGGGTATTACGGTGTTTCACATTCAAGCTCAACTATGAATGCACCTGTGCTGACTACGCTTAAACAGCTTGGCTATGCTTATGGTGGACATTCCACAAAATATGAGGGTGCAACTTATATAACTGACGCACTTTTTGATATCAAATATCTTATGGACAAGGTTGATGATGACGGGGAAAACCGTTATTCAAACAGATATCCTGAGGTGGAAAACAAGGGGAATAATGAGGAATATGTTACAACTGCCATTATTCCACAGCGTTATGAAAAGGTGAAGGAAGTTCAGGAGAATGGCTCGCTATATACTTTCTATGAAAACCCTTTTGCTTTGAGCCTTGGTGTGGTTTGTGATGAAAGCATCAACGGAATTCTTATGAACGACTATAACCCATTTGAAAATCAGAACATTGTATATAACACTCTTGTTCCTGTAACAGGTGGCAACACAGAGTATTTCACAAGGATTGAGCCTTACGGGCAGGATACTGAAAATATGGCAACGGCTTTGCTGACAGACGGGCATACAAAATACTATCCTGCTGATGAAACTATTGAAGAATGTCATATTGATTATCTTGTGGAAATGGACAAGGAATCATATCTTTATATGTATTTACCCACATCCTATGAACGTTATTGTAATGTCTGGGTGCAGAACGAAGAGGAATATGTTGAGGGTATGAATGATATGTCCTATGCAGGGCAGTTCTTTGAAGGCGATGATTATGCAATTATGAACCTGGGTATGTACAACGCAGGTGATAGAATTCGTGTGAGAATTACAGTTGCCAACGAGGATAAAGAGGCATATTGGAAAGAGGCTTTGTTCTATTCGTTTGACCTTGATGCGTTTGCAGATTCCAACGAAACACTTGAGGGCAATCTCTGGGAGGTTACAGAACACCACGGCAACTATGTTGAGGGAACAGCTTTTGCTGAGGGCGATAAAAATGTTTTGTTCACAACTATTCCTTATCAGGAGGGCTGGAATATAAC
>DEPR01000020.1:18096-23848 GCA_002358895.1 Ruminococcus sp. UBA3387
GGGGAAAACGTTATTACAATGAAATTCAGCCCGAATTATTTCAAGCTTGCAATTATAATTTCAGTATTCGGTATTCTGCTCGCCATTTGTATATTTGTTTTTGAATACAAAAACGGCAGGATTATTAAGAAAATAACTGCAAAGGCTGAGGTCCGACAGGTTGAAGCCCAGGCTGATGAGCCAAATGAAGATACAGAATAAGAACAAGGGACGCAGAAAATGCGTCCCTTTTGCTGTTATTTCATTTTGGAGAAAAGCCCTGCAAAAATCGGCACACCCATAGAAAAGGCAATGGATATAAGCCATACGCCAAAGCCCGGTTTTACAAGTGAAAAAACTGTGCCGAACAGGGGGATATATATGCAGGCCACAAGGCAAAGGATTGATGTCAGCACGGCAAAAAGCATAAATGGATTAGAAAAGAACGGCACGCTGAACAAGGATTTTTCTTCACTTTTACATTCGAAAACGTGAATAAGCTGTGAGAAAATCAGGGTCAGCAAAGCTCCCGTTCTTGCTGTTTCAAGAGTATGCCCCGTTTTTAAAAGCACAGTGAAACAGCCCAGCGTGCAAAGCCCGATAAGTATTCCACGAATAATTATACGCCACAGAAGCCCACCACTGAAAAAGCTGTCAGACTCTTTTCTCGGTGGCTTTTTCATTACCGATTTGTCGCTTGGCTCAAGTCCGAGAGCTACCGCAGGAAGTCCGTCTGTAACCAGATTTACAAGCAAAATCTGTGATGGTACAAGCACCATTGGAAGCCCCATAATTATACCACCAAGCATTGTTATAACTTCGCCGATATTGCAGGAAATAAGGTACCGCACGAATTTCCGTATATTCTGATAAATGGTGCGACCTTCCTCCACGGCGTTTACAAGGGTTGCAAAGTTATCATCAAGGAGAATGACATCGGCAGCCTGTTTTGTTACATCTGTGCCTGAAAGTCCCATTGAAACGCCGATTGATGCTTCCTTTATTGCAGGTGCATCATTCACGCCGTCTCCTGTCATTGCACAGACCATGTCTTTTGACTTGAAAGTCTGGATAATCCTCAGCTTATGGGCAGGAGTTACACGGGCGTAAACCGATACGTTATTTATTACTTCAGCAAGCTCCTCATCGGTCATATTGTCAAGCTCACTGCCTGTAAGAGACAGCTCCCCATCGTGGAGAATACCAGTCTGCTTTGCGATTGCACAGGCTGTCAGCTTATGATCCCCTGTAATCATCACGGTTTTTATTCCGGCTTTCTGGCACTCTCGGACTGCACGTTTTGCCTCTTCTCTCGGTGGGTCGGAAAGTCCCATAAGTCCCAAGAATACAGCTTTTCCGTTTGTGATTTTTGAAAAAGCCATAACACGAAGTCCTTGTTCAGCCATAAGGTCGTTGTGCTTCAAAACAAACTGTTTGTCTGATATAGAAAGGGAGGTCAGAGTGTCTGTATCTTCTGAAATTTTATGCTCACATTCTTTTAAAATTACGTCCACGGAGCCTTTTTTATAGGTGATCCGTTCACCTGAAAGGTCGGTGCATATAACAGCCATAAAACGTGCTTCGCTTTCAAAGGGGATTTCGTCAACACGTTTCAGCTGGAGATTTTCAATGTCAATGCCACAGTTTGCAGATGCAGTAAGAATGGCAGCCTCTGTTGGGTCGCCTACAGCCTGATATTTTGATGTGTTACCCCGACGGTTACGGAGAAGTATAGGCTCAGGTTTTTCAAATTTCGCGTTGTTGCACACAGCTCCGCAAACGAGCAGTTCATTCAGAGAAGGATTATCCCAAGCCATAAAAAGGTGGTTATCCTTATTTGTCATACCTTTATCGGTAACTTTATATTCATTCCCTTTGCTGTCAATAGTGAAAATGTCCGTAACAGTCATTTTGTTCATTGTTATTGTGCCTGTTTTGTCGGTGCAGATAACCGATGCACAGCCAAGGGTTTCAACTGAATGGAGTTTATGGACCAGGGCGTTTCGTTTCAGCATTTTTCTGACGGCAATAGCAAGGGCGATCGTAACGGTTGCAGGGAGTCCCTCAGGAATTGCGGCTATGGCAATAGTAATTCCCGTCATAAGCATATCAAAAACAGGCTCGCCCCTGATTACTCCTGCAAGGAAAACTACTATGCACACGCCTATGCAGATAAGTGCAAGTGTTCTTCCAAGCTCACCCAGCTTTTTCTGCAGGGGAGTCTGTTGTGAGTCGATATCCTCAAGCATTTTTGACACCTTGCCCATTTGTGTACGTTCGCCTGTTGCAACAGCTTCAAGTCTTGCCCAGCCTCTTGTTGCAACCGTTCCCATATAGCCCATATAAGGCATATTAAGACTTGAAAATTCTATTTCTATTCCACGGTTTCGCTTTTCAACGGGAACTGCTTCACCTGTAAGTATAGATTCATCGCAGGTAAAACCGTTTGATTTTATTATGTATCCATCACAAGGGATTCTGTCTCCAGCTTCAACTTCAAACACATCTCCCGGTACTATTTCGGAAGCAGGAATTGTAACAAGCCTGTTGTTGCGATATACTTTAGCGTTGGGAGCAGTCATAGCTTCAAGCTTTTCGAGTGTTTTTTCACAGCGATACTCCTGAATAAAGCCCAGCACTGCGTTGACAACAACTATAATCATAATTGGAATAGCGTCGGTATATTCACCCAACAGAACGGATATAACCGTAGCAACAAGCAGTATAATCACCATTATATCGTGGAACTGTCCTGCAAAAATCTTCAAAGCACTGTTCTTTTTCTTTTTTGCAAGACGGTTTTCTCCCGTAATCCGAAGAAGCCTTGCTGCCTCCCCCGAGGGTAGACCTATAGTTTCCTCTGCGTTCTCCTGGTCTATATGCAAGTCCTGTTTCAATACATCAAGCATATGATTTCTCCTTTCGTTTTCAATGGTAGTCCCACTATCTGAGTATATTTTATTCACCTGATGTATAAAAAATGCCTGCAAATCAAAAAACGCATACTGTACGTTTATTTGTACAGTATGCGTTGAGTGCGTTTGTATTATTTCTGTGATGAGCTTTCGGCAGATGAGCTGTCAAGCTTTATCGGCTCAGTAGCAAGCCCCGGGTCATTTGTTTGTTCAGCTCTTGCTGTCAGGTCATCGGCAATAGCTTTGAAAACCTCAAAGCTGACATCATATTTTTTCTGCATATCTTCAAGTGAGCAGTTTATGGTTTCCATTGGCTGTCTTATAGAAAGAACCACGTCATTAGGCAGGCTTTCATACTTAATTTCCTCGGCGAACAGCTCCATATTAAGCGAAAGGCCCTGTTCGGTAATGTACTTATTTCCTGGGAAATCCTCAGATAAATCCGACTTCATAAGTGTAGTAATATCCTCTTCGGTGTTTGAATCTGTTATAAGAAGCATACAGTCGCCTGTCTGCATAATACCGAAAAACTTATTCTGGTTAGCCATCATCAACTGGTCGGTGCTTCCTGCCTGAAGCGGTGCACAGATAACTGACACAATAACTTCTCCGTCGTCGTTCAGGTCATCTGTATATTTCTCGAAGAAATCCTCAAGCTCCTCCTGACGATACTGGAGACCGTTATTGGCAATCATAAGCACGGATAAATCAGGCTTTTCACGGCTTAAAGTATTGAAGGTGATATAGCCGAACACCACAACGAGAAATGCGATAAAAATAATTATCCATTTATAGTGGTACCAGATGTTTGTTACCTTTTCAACCCCGTGAAGCTCACGGATTTGGTCGTGCTCCTCCTTGATAGTTTCCGACTGTTCAATGACGCCGTTTTTAAGCTTCATAAGCTCGATTTTTTCAGCCTGAATACGCTTCTCACGCTGTTTTTCTTCCTGCTTTTGTCTTTCTTCCGCAGCGATTTTTTCAGTCTCGGCCTTTTCTCTTTCTTCTTTTGCCTTTTGGGCGAGCATTTTTTCATATTCGTAATCATCTTCAGGTATTAAGTTCTTTTCTTTGTCCATAATTATACCTCATAACTCAGCTACGTTTAATAACATAATGATTATATATTATAATTGTTAACTTAATATTAACAAACATAAATGTAATTGAAATTTATATAAAAAGGTGCTAAAATAAAAAAGCACTAATAATGAAGATGCGAGGTGCTTATATGAACATAAAAAGAATTGTAACGGCATTTTGGTCGTTTGTTATACTTATTTCAGTTTGCTCCTGTAGCTTTGACAACAATGAAAAAGAGGAAAGCTCAGCCACAGCAAACAGCTTTACTGCTGAGGAGATACTCACAAAGCTTCTGGAAAAAAGCGATGAAGAAAATCTGGACAGCAAGGCTTTTTTTGATGATGAGCTGTTTGTGGAAAACTGCGGAAATCTGTACGGAATAGAGTATTCACAGCTTAAAGACGGCGGTATTGCTTATGCAGGAAGTGGCGGATATGCTGATGAAATTTCCATAATAAAGGCGAAGGATATGTCTGACAGCGTGGTGTTATCCTTGCTTGAAAAGCGTGTGGAAAGACGTGTGCAGGATTTTACAGGCTACAGACCTACAGAAATTGCAAAAATCGAAAACAGCAGTTGTTTTGTAAGTGATGGGTTTGCTGTGCTTATAATTTCGGACAATGTGGAAAAGCTGGAAAAAAGAATAAAGTTTATAATTGAACAACGATAGATGAGGAATGAAAATGAAAAAGATTTTAATTGCAGTCAGCTTGTGTATGGCAGTTTGTCTGTTTGCAGGCTGTGGAAAAACAAATGAAAAGCTTGACGAGGCGAACAAGCAGATTGAAGAGCTTAGTGGAAAGATAAACACTCTTGTGGAGCTTATGAATGATTACGAGGATTATGAGGACGAGGTTCACGAGATTTATGATACCTCTGCAGTTGCCGAGGCTTACAAAAGTGGGGACAAGGATGGGCTTTCCGAAGAGGACGCATATATTCTCAAGCAGGCAACAAAGGTTATCAAGGAAATTATCAAAGATGATATGACCGATTATGAAAAGGAAAAGGCTGTTTATGATTATATGTATGATGTAACCTCTTTTGATGACGGTTCATTATCCGCAATAGAGTCTACAGGTGAGTTTGCACACACACCATACGGCTTTTTCAAGGAACATTCCACAATTTGTGTCGGAAATGCTACAACATTCAAGCTGTTTATGGATATGCTGGATATTGACTGCAAGCTTATCCACTCTACATCAAATGGTGAGCACGCCTGGAATATTGTAAAACTTGACGATGACTGGTATCACGTTGACCTGACATTTGATTCACCTGACAGCAAGGAGCCTGCATATACATATTTCAATGTGCCTGACGCTGCAAAGAACACAGGTGATTATCCTTGGGACAGGTCGGAATTTCCTGAATGCAAGGGTACAAAATACTGCTACGGACTTAATAACAGCATAGAAATCGAAAGTGTTTATGAAATACCGAAACAGCTGAAAAAGGCTATGGACGATGAACAGGGAAGTATTTTTCTGAAGTTGCCTGTGCCGTCAGAAGATAGTGCTGTGGACTTCAAGGAACAGGTTTACAGTATGCTGAATTACATTGACAGTATGGATTATTTTATAAGCTCTCCAATGGCAATGCTTATGGATAACAAGGAAACTCTGCTGGTAAATGTAGTTATTACATATCCTGATTATGACATTGAAGACGAAGAAACCGAATATGAAGAACTGATTGACTATGAACTTATGAATGAAAAGTTTGACGAAGAATTTGACGGTGAAATCAGTCTTTATGACGATTACGAAGAA
>DEPR01000020.1:23888-24306 GCA_002358895.1 Ruminococcus sp. UBA3387
CACGATTGTGAGGGCTGTTTTTTTGATATATTAACTTAATGGAAAGGTGAAGCAATTATGGATAGAAGAGAATATTGTCATGAATTGGCTGATATGAATGAAAGGTTATATGAAATCGATAAGCAATTGGATAAGATAAAAATAAATTCATGTTTTGAAAAAGATCCTGAAAGGCAAGATTGGTTTACAAATGCTCAAGATAAATTACTTAACGAAAAAGACGAATTAGAAACAAAAGTCGATGAATTTATGTCGCAATATTCTTATTTGATAGATGATTAAAAGAGAATATTGATAAAGAGCAATTAAGATGATTTCTTTCTATAAACATCGGGCACAAAAATACCCGTCATCACAAACTGATAACGGGTAATGGTCCAGGGGCACGCCCCTGGTGGTACGCCTGATGCGATTCGAA
>DEPR01000081.1:0-1550 GCA_002358895.1 Ruminococcus sp. UBA3387
ATCATAAAATGTTTGTAAGTTAATAACATTGCTAATTTTGTAGAATTATGGTATAATTATCACATAAATTATTAGGGAGGTATACCTATGTTTAAAGAAAGAAGTAAATTATTATTCGTCACAGCAATCCTTGCTCTTGCATATGCTATTTATTTAATTGTATATGTTTCTAATGCAAATGGAAGTGCCGGAGACACAGCTGAACAGGTTGGTACTGCTATTGGAACAGCACTACTGCTACCGCATATTGTTATGGTAAGCCTTGGAGCTATTTTTAGCTGGTTAGGCTTTGGTCTTAAAGCTTGCTGGGCAATTTTGGTTGGAGCTATATTATTCTGTGTTGCTACACTTTTTATGCCTCTGTACTTTATGTTCACTGTTCCACTTTTGGTTTTAGGCTTCATCGCTTTTTCAAAACAAAAGAAAATTAATGCTAATTCTTCTGCTGAATAAGAAACAAAAAAAGACGGACTCGATTGAGTCCGTCTTTAATATTTATTAACTATAAATTACTTAGCAAGTCTTTCTTCAAGCATATCAAGTTCCTTGATAAGTGCTTCAGGGATTCTTGCACCCTTTGCTGCAAGGTCTTCGTTATAATATCTTCTCATTTCAGCGATTTCTGCTGTCCAGAGGTCCTTATCAACTGCAAGAAGCTTTTCAAGAACTTCAGGTGTTACCTCGTCCTCGATACCCTCAAGATTGATGTCCTCAGCCTTTGGAAGATATCCGATTGCTGTTTCTTCAGCGTCAACTTCACCTTCACATCTCTTGATAATCCAGTCAAGAACTCTCATATTATCGCCGAAGCCAGGCCACATAAAGTTGCCGTTTTCGTCCTTCTTGAACCAGTTAACATTGAAAATCTTAGGTGCCTTATCGCCAAGCTTTTCACCCATTTTAAGCCAGTGTGCCCAATAGTCGCCTACGTTATAACCAATAAATGGCTTCATTGCCATTGGGTCGTGACGGAGAACGCCTACTGCACCTGTTGCAGCTGCTGTTGTTTCAGATGAAACAGCTGAGCCGATATATGTGCCGTGTGTCCAGTCAAATGCCTGATATACCAGTGGAGTTGTCTTTGCACGACGGCCACCGAAAATCATTGCTGTAATTGGCACACCCTGTGGGTTATTGAACTCTGATGAGATGCAAGGGCAGTTCTCAGCAGGAGCTGTAAATCTTGAGTTCGGATGTGCAAGTGGGTTGCCTGCTGCGATATATTCAGGACCGTTAACCTTAGCGCCCTTCCACTCTGTTGCATTAACAGGAGGGTTCTTATCGAGGCCTTCCCACCAAGGTGTCATTGTATCGTTATTGATACCAACGTTTGTGAAGATTGCGTTCTTCTTTGTTGATTCCAACGCATTGAAGTTTGACTTAGCATTTGTACCAGGTGCTACTCCAAAGAAGCCGTTTTCCGGGTTAATAGCATAAAGTCTGCCGTCTTCACCCTGCTTGAGCCAAGCAATATCGTCGCCAACTGTCCATACCTTATAGCCCTTTTCTGTATAGCATACAGGTGGGATAAGCATAGCAAGGTTTGTTTT
>DEPR01000081.1:1639-1968 GCA_002358895.1 Ruminococcus sp. UBA3387
ATATGTTCAGCCATCCAGCCTTCGTTCTTACCCTGGAATGAAGCAATTCTCAACGCAAAGCACTTCTTACCCAAAAGAACATTTCCGCCGTAGCCTGAGTTTACAGACCAGATAGCGTTATCTTCAGGGAAGTGTACGATATATCTCTTTTCAGGGTCAAGGTCAGCCTTAGAATGGAGTCCTCTTACGAAGTCGTTTGATTCGTCGCCAAGGTTTTCAAATGCCTTAGCACCCATTCTTGTCATAATATCCATATTGAGTACAACATAGATTGAGTCAGTAAGCTCTACGCCAACCTTAGCCAATGGTGAGCCGATAGGTCCCATTGA
>DEPR01000081.1:2015-3390 GCA_002358895.1 Ruminococcus sp. UBA3387
CCCTTCATTACGCCGTCATACATTGGTGTAAGCTTAGCATACATTTCCTCAGGGTCGCACCAGTTGTTTGTTGGGCCTGCGTCTTCTTTATTTTTTGAACAGATAAATGTTCTGTCCTCTACACGAGCTACGTCACTTGGGTCAGTTCTGTGGTATACACAGCCAGGAAATTCTTCCTGATTCATCAAAATCATTTCGCCTGTAGAAAGAGCCTCGTCACGGAGCGCCTGGAGCTGTTCGTCTGAACCGTCAATCCACACTACGTTATCAGGCTTTGTCAATGCAATCATTTCGTCAACCCACGCATTTACGTTAGGGTTCTTTGTAAGACTTGCCATAGTTTTTTCTCCTCTCAAAACTAATTAATGTATTGAAAATTTGCAATTTTCAAATTTTCTACAAATACCATTATACCCCAAGTTCCCCTTTTTGTCAACAGTTGTTTTGTGAATTCTTTAACAGATTTATGCAGGATTTCAACTTCGGTTATGCAAGGAAACTTTCGGATTTCTTTATCTCACCAAAAAATTACTTTGATTTTGAATAATTTTGTGTTTGGACTTGCAATTTTTACGACGTTTTGGGCACAAATGAAAATCAGGTGAAACTTAGCTGCAAATCATTTCGTTAAAAATCTGCTTTTTGCATAAATAGGAGCTTCAAAATCTCTTGTATTTGTACAAACGGACAACCGATGAAAACGGGACCGAAAATCCATTAAAAATCTGTGGGGATTTTTGATAAACTTCAGTTCAAACAGAGGCATCACAATGTTTATTATACACAAAAGCCATAAAACAATTACACCAAATTTCAGATTTGATTTTTGCGTTTTGCGGGTGTATCATTAACTTAACGACCAGCGAGGTGATAATATGAAAAAAGAAAGAAATCTTAATATAAGGCGTTTAGTGTTATCGGGGTTATTTATTGCGATAATTTTTGTGCTTACGGCATATTTACACATACCCACTGCAAAGGGGTACATACACATTGGTGATGCTATGATTTTCTTATCTGCTTCACTTTTGCCGACACCATACGCAATAGCTGTTTCAGCCATTGGCGGTGCACTGGCTGACGCTTTATCGGGATACTGGATATGGGTACCTGCAACTGCTGTAATAAAGGGCTTGACTGCTTTATTTTTCACATCAAATGCTGAAAAGATACTATGCAAAAGAAACATTACTGCCATAATTCCTGCTCTTATAATTTGCGTTGGTGGATACGGGCTTTACAGTGGGATTTTCATTTATCAGAATCTCATTGCAGGATTTATTGACGCACCTGCAAACGCAATTCAGGTCATTGCAAGTAGTGTGTTATACGTTGTTTCAGGGTTGGCTTTGGACAGGGCAAAGATGAAAAAGAA
>DEPR01000081.1:3426-5760 GCA_002358895.1 Ruminococcus sp. UBA3387
AAAAAGGGACTGCGTTTTGCAGTCCCTTAATTTATTCTTTAATCCTTACCTTGATTTTTTCAATCTTCTGTTCGTCTTCCATAATTACCGTCAGGTTAAATGGTCCATAAGTCAGAAATTCGTTCTGCTCAGGAATACGGTCAAGGATATCCATTATCCAGCCACCCATTGAAGTTCTTTCTGTTTCGATTGTTTCATCTGGCAGTCCCAGTCTTTCAAGGAAGTCGCTTACTGACAGGTCAGGTGAAACCTCAAGGCGTTTATCACTTATACGGACAAAGGAGGTATCCTCCTCGTCGCTTTCGTCATAAATCTCGCCCACAAGTTCTTCCAATATATCCTCAAGTGTACAGATTCCTGCTGTTCCACCATACTGGTCGATAATAACAGCCATATGGACTTTAGCCTTCTGCATTTCCTTCAACGCTTCGGATATCCTTTTATTCTCGGAGATATACACAGGTTTATTTATAATCTCCGTCAGGTTTTCGCCCTTATTGAAATAAAACTCATAGAAGTCCGACTGATGCAATATACCCACGATTGAGTCCACTGTTTTTTCATACACGGGCAGACGTGAATACTTGCTTTCCACAAACATATCCCTGATTTTTTCCACAGGGGTATTAATCTCGATACCTGTAATATTCACACGGGGCACAAGAATTTCGCTGATTGTAATTTCGTCAAACTCAAGTGCTGACCTTACTAAATCAGATTCCTGCTCCTCAAGCACACCCTCGTCCTCAATCTCCTCGATAATATACATCAGCTCCTCCTCGGTAACTGACGGTGATTTTTTAGCATTGCCAAGAATTTTGGTTGTAAGGTTCTTTATCTTCATAAAAAGCGCTGTAATCGGTGTCAGCACAAACATTGCAACCGACAGGACAGGTGCCATAAAGATTGAAAAGCTTTCTGAATTTTCTTTCGCAAGGCTCTTTGGCATAATTTCGCCGAAAATAAGCACAAGCACGGTCATAACCAGGGTTGCCATTCCCACGCTTCCTGCTCCGAATTTCTCTGTAAAAAGCACGGTTGCAAGAGATGATGACGCAATATTTACCACGTTATTCAGTACCAGTATTGTTGTCAATGCTTTATCAAAGTCATTTATAATTTTCAGGGCTTTTTCTGCATTTTTATTGCCACTTGCAGCAAAGTTTTTAAGTCTTATACGGTTTGCAGAAGAAAACGCTGTTTCGGTTGATGAGCATATTGCTGACACAACAAGGCACACGATTATCAGTACTATCATTTATTTATAAGCCTCCAACTTAAAAATACAGGATAATGATACCATATTATCCCCGAAAAATCAATAGATACTTGAATTTTTCCTCATTATATTGTATAATAGTGAAGATATTTGAATTGCAAGCAAGATATTGAAAGGAAACGAATGCTATGGGTAACCAGACCAAAAAGCCTGACATTTTCGACAGAATTATGGCTTTATCTCCACTTAAAGGGCTTGAGCCGATTTACAAAAAGAACAAGGAAATGCTTCTTTATTTATTTTTCGGTGTACTCACCACGGTAGTCAGCTTCATCACGGCAGGTGCTTCAAAGGCTATATTTGAATTGGTCGGCTTCGGAAAGGACATTGTTTCAACAGGAAGCACTGTTTTCTCCTGGATATGTGCTGTAACCTTTGCATACATCACCAACCGAATCTGGGTTTTTGAATCCTCTGCAAGAGGTGCAAAGCCTGTTATTTCAGAGGCTCTCTCGTTTTACGGTGGTCGTATATTCACACTTCTGGTTGAAATGCTGATGATGTGGGCAGGATATTCTCTCCTTAACATCAACTACTGGATTACAAAGATTATCGCAAACGTTGTTGTACTTATACTCAACTATGTTATCAGCAAGCTTGTGGTTTTCAAAAAGAAATAGGTACAATGTCTACGGAGGAATTTATGAGAAAAAAAGAACATTTGCCGTTACTGGGTGTAGGTCCGATTATCAATGCTTTTCAGATTGTTCTCACTGTAATTGGAATTATTTTATCATATCGTGGATATTTTGATTATGGTAAAATTAATGTTCTTGATATTCCATTGAAAATCATCGGCATTGGTCTGATAATTTTCGGGGTTTACCTTAACTACTGTGCGAAACGCAAGTCAAATCTATTTGACAATATAAAGGAAAACAAGTTGGTTACAACGGGTGTATACAGTATTGTGAGAAATCCTGTTTACAGTGCAATTTTACTTGCCTGCACAGGTGCAATCTGCATCGCAAACAATCTTCTGCTATTGATTATACCTGTGATTTGCTGGGCGTTTATTACAATTATTCTGAAACTGACAGAAGAAAAATGGCTTA
>DEPR01000057.1:0-6000 GCA_002358895.1 Ruminococcus sp. UBA3387
GATAAAATCGCATTTTGCTTTTGTATTCTATTGACAAAATGCCCCTTTAAGGTATATAATTATTATGCCCTTTTATACTATTATAAAAGAAAAGCGTGATTTTTTGCAAATTCTATACAGACAAACGGTGATATATAATGAAACGAATTTTGTTATCCACACCTACTATGCACGGTGAGGAACAGCAGTTTATAAAAGAGGCTTTTGACACCAACTGGGTTGCTCCCCTTGGTGCAAATGTTGACGGATTTGAAAAGGAAATGGCTGAATATGTAGGCGTTGAAAGTGCTGCTGCTTGTGTTAGCGGTACATCTGCTTTACATCTTGCTATTAAACTTGCAGGAGTAAAACGTGGAGACGTTGTGTTCTGCTCGGATATGACTTTTGCCGCAACTGTAAACCCTGTTACGTACGAGGGCGGAATCCCTGTTTACATAGACTCTGAACGTGAAACCTGGAATATGGACCCGTCGGCACTTGAAAAGGCTTTTGAGAAATACCCTGACTGCAAGTGCGTTGTGCTGGTACATTTATACGGCGTTCCTGCAAAGATTGATGAAATAAAAGAAATCTGCGACAGACAGGGTGCTGTTCTTATTGAGGATGCGGCTGAAAGTCTTTCGGCTACTTACAAGGGCAGACAGACAGGCTCTTTCGGCAGATATAATGCAATCAGCTTCAACGGCAACAAGATTATCACCACATCAGGTGGTGGAATGCTTTTGTCGGATGATGATGAGGCTATAAAGAAGGCTCGTTTCTGGTCCACACAATCCCGCGACCCTGCTCCCTGGTATCAACACAGCGAAGTGGGCTACAACTACCGAATGAGCAACATTGTTGCAGGAATCGGCCGTGGACAACTTTTACATCTTGATGAACACAGGCTGGCAAAGAAGGCTATTTACAACAGATACCTTGAGGGCTTAAAGGGCTTGCCTGTTATGATGAACCCATATCTTGACTGCACAGAGCCTAACTTCTGGCTTTCCTGCATACTATTAGATGAGGACTGTGGAGTAACGGCTATGGATATTCTCAACAAGCTGAATGAGGGAAATGCCGAGGCAAGACCTATCTGGAAGCCTATGCATATGCAGCCACTTTATGATGGCAATGATTTCATTTATGTTGAGGACTCCCCTGTCAACGAGGATATTTTTGCCCGTGGACTATGTTTACCGTCTGACATAAAAATGACAGAGGCTGAACAGGATTACATAATTGATATAATTCGCAGTTGTTTCGAGGAGAAAAGATGTACGCAAAATACATAAAACGCATAATTGATTTTATCCTGTCGCTATGTGCGTTGGCTATACTTTCGCCTGTTTTTCTCATTCTGATTATACTGGGTGCTGTTAAAATGAAAGGGAATCCTTTCTTTACACAGCTTCGCCCCGGTAGGAATGAAAAGATTTTCAGGCTGATTAAATTCAGGACTATGACTTGTGAGAAAGACGCTGATGGGAACTTACTTCCTGACGAAAAGAGACTTACGGGATACGGCAGATTTTTAAGAAGCACTTCCCTTGACGAGCTTCCTGAGCTTATAAACATACTAATCGGTGATATGGCTATTGTTGGGCCAAGGCCTTTGCTTGTTCAATATTTAGAGAGATACTCCCCTGAACAGCGTCGCCGTCACGAGGTTCGTCCCGGACTTACGGGATACGCACAGGTGAACGGTCGGAACACTCTTTCCTGGGAAGAAAAATTCCGACTTGACGTTGAATATGTGGACAACATTACTTTTATTGGTGATATAAAAATTATTCTGGAAACGGTGAAGGCTGTATTCAGACGTGATGGAATAAGCAGTGAAACAAGTGAAACTATGGAGGAATTCATGGGGACACCTTCGGGAGAAGATATAAAACTATGAGCAGAAAATCTATAATTATTATCGGTGCAGGTGGCCACGGCAAGGTTGTTGCTGAGATTGCCGGGCTGAACGGATACACAGAAATTATATTCCTGGATGACAACCCTGACGGCAATCCTCTTGTCAAGGGAGTTGTTGCTGAATTCGTAAACTACATTGACAGCTCTGACTTTTTCGTTGCTGTGGGCAACAACAAAATCCGAAAACGTATTTTTGAACAGCTGAAACAGGCTGGTGCAAATATTGTTACTCTGTTTCACCCGTCTGCTGTTGTTTCACCGACTGCAAAGGTCGGTGAGGGTGTTGTGGTAATGGCTCAGGCTTTTGTGGGCGTTGACGCCGAAATCGGCGACGGTGCTATTGTAAACACCTGTGCATCTGTTGACCACGACTGCTATCTTGGTGATTTTGCTCACGTTTCGGTAGGTGTTCATATGGCAGGGCTTATGAGAATAGACAGCCTTACTTTTGTTGGCGTTGGTGCAACGGTTGTACAGAATGTTTGCTCCGATTGTCTTATCGGTGCGGGGGCTGTAGTTGCAAAGCCTATAACCGAAAGTGGTACTTATGTAGGTGTTCCTGCAAGAAAAATCAAGTAAAATGAAGGTGATACTGTGGATATATTAATCGTTGCTGAATATCTGGATAACATAAAAAATCCTGTCAGCTACAACAGCCGTTTTCTCACCATTGCTGACCTTCTGGTTGCAAAGGGACACACGGTAAGAATTGCAACGACAAATTTTATCCACAGTTCAAAACAGCATATATCGGGAGTTGACAGCTACAAGGGTTGTGAGCTGAAGGCTTTACACGAGCCCGGGTATCCCAGAAATGTATGCATAAAAAGATTTTACAGCCATTATGTTCTTTCAAAAAATCTGAAAAAGTGGCTGGAAGATGTGAGAAAGCCTGACGTTATATACTGTGCTGTTCCATCTCTGGACTTTGCTTATGAGGCTGCAAAGTTTGCAAAGAAGCATAACATCAAGCTTATAACAGACATTCAGGACTTATGGCCTGAGGCTTTTGAAATGGTGCTTAACATACCACTGGTAAGCAGACTGATTTTCACTCCTTTCAGGTGGAGGGCGAAATATTTATACCGCACTGCTGACAAGGTTGTTGCTGTATCACAGACTTACATAAACAGGGCTTTACAGGAAAGAAACGACAAGTCAGGATGCAAGGCTGTTTTCCTTGGTACAGATTTATCAAGGTTTGACAGCTACAAGGCTGAGGCTCCTGCACTTGTAAAGCAGGAAAACGACTTATGGCTTGGATATGTTGGCACACTCGGACACAGTTATGATATGAAAACCGTTTTTGACGCAATGGTGCTTTTAAAGGACAAGGATTATTATGACAGACTCAAATTCGTCATAGTAGGCGACGGTCCGTTAAAATCTGAATTTGAGCAATACTCAAAAGAGAAAAATCTCAACGTTTGCTTCACGGGAATGCAACCCTATCCAAATATGGTTTCAACACTTTGCAGATGTGATATTGCCATAAACCCTATCAAGAAAAAGTCAGCCGGATCAATCATCAACAAGCACGGCGACTACGCCGCTTCGGGTATTCCTGTTATAAACACTCAGGAAAGTCCTGAATACAGGCAGTTGGTTGAAGAATACGGGATGGGGCTTAACTGTGAGTGTGAAAATGCTTCGGACGTTGCAGATAAGATAGATAAGCTTTTGAAGTCGAAAGAGCTTCGTACTCAGATGGGTGCTCAGGCACGGAAATGTGCAGAAGAACGCTTCGACAGAAATCACACCTATTCTGAAATTATCAAGGCTATTGAAAACTGAGGAGATATAAATTGGCTACACTAAAAGAACATCAGGCAGTTTTGCTGGAACTCCTCGGCGAGTTCGACAGAATTTGCAAAAAACACAATATTCCATACACTCTGTTTGCGGGGACTGCTCTTGGTGCTGTTCGCCACAAGGGCTTTATTCCCTGGGACGATGATGTGGATGTGGTTATGCTTCGTGATGACTATGACAGATTTATGGAGGTTGCTCCCAAAGAGGTTTTGGACAAGTATTATGTACAGTCGGAATTTTCAAACCACTGGCCGTTGCATTTTTCCAAGCTTCGCAAAAACAACACAACCTGTCTTGAAAAGTATCATCCGAGAGACCCTGAAATACATCAGGGCATTTACATAGATATTTTCCCTTGCGACAATGCTTCTGCTAATGGACTTATGAGGAGAATACAGTTTCTTTGTGCAAGAATTGTACTTGCAAAGACAATGTCAAAGCGTGGATATGAAACAGACAATCTTTTGAAAAAGGTATTCATCGCTTGTTGCAAGATATTCCCGTTAAAGCTTTGCCACAGTATTGTTCTTCAGAGGAAAAACCCGGCAAGTGAAAAGGTACACACATTTTTCGGTGGCTCTTGTGTATATAAAAAAGGTATATACCCGAGAGAATGGATTACCGAGACGGTGGATATGCCATTTGAACATCTGACTCTGCCTGTATCGGCCCACTATGATGAGCTTCTCACTACTGCTTATGGGGATTATATGACTATGCCCCCTGAGGAGGACAGGAAATGCAAGGTGCACGCTATTTTAGTTGACACCGAAAAGTCATACACCCACTACCGACACTATCGTGACGGAATGGACTTCGATGTATACACCAGAAGTATCAGGTAAGATACATCACTATTAATTTAGTATAGTTGCGTAAGCTGACTATAAATATTTTAAAAGGAGAAAAAACTATGAATCGATCCAAATTCACAAGGGTTCTTGCTATGGTTCTGAGCATTGTTATGGTTGCAGGCTTGCTGCCTATGACTACATTTGCTGCGGACGCAGATGCTTCAATGTCTCTTACTATTGCATCAACCAAGACTTCTGCTCTTGCACCAGGTGTACAGGAACAGGAAGTAGTAGCATATGACGCTAACGGCGATCGTATCGTTTACTACGCAATCGAAGCAAATGTTGCTACAAACTCCGACGTTCAGGTCAAGGCTAACTACCACGACAACGACAATACTGGTGTTTGGGGCAAAGCTACTGTTGTAGAACAGGCTAATGCTGCTACTGAAAAACGTGGCTACAACGTTGTTGCTTCTACTAACGCTTCCTACTATAACGTAAGTACTGGTCAGCCATCCGGTGGCTTCGTTATGGAAGGTGTAAACATTAATGGCAACTCTGCCGGAAACAGCTATCCATTCTTCGCTGTTCTGAAGGACGGTACAGCTATGATTGGTGAAAAGGGTACTTTCAGCAACTATGCTGACCAGATTCAGGAAGCTGTTGGTGGCTGGACAATGCTCGTATGGGACGGCAAAAACGTTGCTACAGACAAGTCTAAGTATCCTCGTTCAACTGTTGGTGTAAAGGCTAACGGCGACGTTGTGCTTATGGTTGCTGACGGTAACCAGAAGCCTGTTTCTGCAGGTCTTACAAAGGTTGAACAGGCTGAAGTAATGATCAGCCTCGGCTGTGTTGCTGCTGTTGAACTTGACGGTGGTGGATCAGCTACTTATGCTGCTAAGCTCGAAGGTACTGATGAAGTAGTTGTAAGAAACAGCTGTTGTGATGGTACAGTTCGTTCTGTTTCCAACACACTTATGGTTATTTCTACTGCTGTTGCAGACGGTACTTTCCATCACGCTAACCTGAGCACAGAATATGCTTTCTATGCTCCTAACTCAAAGGTTGATATCACTGCTTTCGGTGCTGACAAGGGTGGTTACCCTGCTGAAATCCCTGAAAATGCTACCTGGGCACTTTCAGATGATTCATTCGGTACTGTTGCTGACGGTGTATTCACTTCTACAGGCAAGACAGGTACTGTAGCTGTTAATATGCTTGTTGACGATGAAGTTGTAGGTTCTATTGACGTAACTATCGTTCATCCTACAAGCATTGCTTTCCAGGCTGAAGAAAAGATGGTACCTTACAGCAAGCCTTCAGACTTTACTGTAGACGCACTTTATAACGGTGCTGATATGTATGTAGCTGCTGACGCTTACAACTTCGTTTGCACAGCAGGTTCTATGAACGGCTTTATCTACACTGCTCCTGCTGATACTGTAACAGAAGCTACCGTTACTGCTTCATACAAGTATGACAG
>DEPR01000057.1:6077-7363 GCA_002358895.1 Ruminococcus sp. UBA3387
CTCTTCGACTTTGAAGACGGTATTGATGAATGGGGTACATATTTTGACCTGGTTGAAGCTGCTGAAAAGGGCGAATACACAAACGGCTACTCTGTAAACTATCAGTCAGTAGGCGCTACTACAAGCAACCTGGTAGAAAACGGTGTTCACGAAGACGTATTCCTTGCTACAAAGGAAAACGGTAAGGTTCACAGTGGTGATTATTCACTCGGTTACACACTTGACTACAGATATTCTCAGAACCACGCTAACTGGCAGTATGCTTATCTCTACTACTGGGGCGAACCTATTGTACTGAGAGATACAGCTAATGGTATTGCCGGTACAAGACTTGGTATGTGGATGTATATTCCTGAAGAAGCTGTAGGAAGCTGTGCTCGTTTAGCATACAACTACAAGGATAACACAACAGGTAAACTCAACGTAGCATATCTTTATATGACATATCAGTATGTTGAAAAGGGATTCTCAAAGCTGACAAGCGACAAGATTCCTGAAGCTGGCTGGGCTTACGTTACTGTTGATATGAATCAGATTTCAAACTCTTATGTTTCTACTTCTTATTATAAGGACGCAGACGGAAACCTGGTTCGTGAAGCAAATTCTAACTATGCTCCTGCATTTATTCAGTTTATCGTATCTTCTTCTGCAACAGGTGCAGAAAAGTGTACATTCTACATTGACGACATCTCTCTCGACTACAGTGACGCTGTTGATGACAGAGACGTTCCAGTAATCTCAAATCCTCTTATTCTTGAGGACCAGACAAGCTACGCTATCGACGGCAGAACACTTAACTACAACACAATCACAGTTACAGCTGACGCTGCTGAAGATACTACACACGGCACAAACTACACAGGTCTTGACGCTGACACAGCTCAGGTTTATGTAGACGGCCACAAGGTTGCTACTAAGTTTGCTGCAGGCAAGATTTCAGCTACAGGTATTGTTCTTCCTGACGGAACACACGACATTACTTTTGAAATCGCTGACAAACAGGGCAACTATACAAAGCTTACAAAACAGATCGTAATTGCTGCTGAATCAGATTATGCTTCTGTTACACTTACAGGTGAAGGCATCAGCGTTAACAAAGATGGCAACCTTTACACAGGTGGTCAGTACAATATGTATCTCAACACAGACAAGGTTGAAGCTATTGATACTGTAAACTTCAAGCTCTGGCTCAACTCAGCTTCTGAGTGGGCACTCGAAAATATGACTGTACTTGACGGCTTCAAGGTTGATTATAAGCTTGATGAGCTTGCTTGTACAGCTGACAT
>DEPR01000054.1:0-18596 GCA_002358895.1 Ruminococcus sp. UBA3387
GTTGTCCTCGGGAACAGGTCTACTGCCCTGACCTTCTGTACATTGTAGCCCAGTTCTGACATAATTGCACAGTCCCTTGCAGCCGTTGCGTGATTGCAGGAAATCATAACTATCCTGTCAGGGGACATCTTTGCCATATATTCCAGCGTCTCCCTGTCGCAACCCTTTCTTGCAGGGTCAGCTATTATTACATCAGGCCGTTCGCCTCGGTTGTAAAGTATCTCGGCAATCTGCCCAGCATCACCACATATAAACTCTGCATTGTCTATGCCGTTTCTGCTTGCATTCAGCTTGGCATTTTCAATAGCAGACTCAATGATTTCCACGCCTATGAGCTTCTTCACCTTTGATGCCATTGACAAACCGATTGTTCCTGCACCACAATATAAATCAAGCAGTACTTCATCGCCTTTTAGCCCTGCATATTCCTCAGCAAGCTTATAAAGCCTCTCTGCCTGGATGGTGTTCACCTGATAAAAAGACTGGGGCGACAGCTGAATTTCATTGCTACACATAGTATCCGAAATGGTTTCCTTGCCATAAAGCAAAGAAAATTTCTTACCCATAATAACATTGGTCTTTTTCGGATTTTCGTTCAGTACAATGCTGACAATGTTGTCAAACTTCTTTGTCAGCACTCCTGCTACACCAAAAAGCTTTCCACACTTTCGCAAATCCGTTACGATTATGCACACCATTATTTCATTGCTGTGCTCTCCCTTGCGAATGTAAATGTGCCTTACAAGCCCATTGCCCGTTTCCTCATCGTAAGCAGGGATTTTGTTTTCATTGAGATAATCGGTTATTTCTCTTGCTATCTGCCCGAAAACCTCCGGCTGAAGCACACAGTCATTAAAAGCAATCAGGCGATGAGAACGCCTTGAGTAAAAGCCACAAACTGCTTTTCCGTCCTGCTGTGCAACAGGATATTGTGCCTTGTTGCGGTATCTTTCTACCCTGTCTGCTCCGAGTATAGGTTCGTGCTGTACAAAAATTTTCCCTATTCTTTCAAAACTGGACTTTACAAAATCCTCTTTTATCCTGAGTTCTTCTTCATAAGTAAAATGCCTGAATGAACAGCCACCGCACTTTGTAAAAGCCTCGCACCTATCATCACAACGCTTGTCTGAGGGCGTAATAATACTCTTCACGATACCATAGCAAAAGCTTTTCTGCACCTTAACGATATGACATTCTATTACATCTCCCACAGCAGTCAACGGCACAAAAACAGTAATACCCTCGTGCCTGCCTACACCGTTTCCCTCATTTGTCATACCCGTAATTTCAAGGGTAATAATATCATTCTTTTTCAGCATAGAATTCCTCAATTTCGTTTTTCTTACTAATCATCAGGTCAAAATGTTTGTTATATTCGAGTGGGAACTTATAGTTGAATACCCTTTCAAGCCTGCGTTTTTTGAGGTCCACCAGCTTTGTAGAACCACCTGCACCCATAGCAAGAATAGTCTGCACCTCTTCCATAATGTAAATATTATAAAGGCTCTCAAATCCCGGCCTTGACCAGCCGATGTTCTCAAGATTATCAAGCATATTTTTCTGCCTGTAGAGATAATAAGGCTTGTATCCATTCTCAAGCAAAGCCTTTGTGGCATATTCAACCATATCGGCCGCAGGATTTTCAAGCACATCTTCATTTTCTCCACGATTAAGCCTTGCCGCCCTCTTGATTGACAAAGTATGTACCGTTATATTTTCAGGTCCCATTTCAATTAGCTTGTCCACAGTCGCTTTGAAGCTATCTACCGTATCTGTAGGAAGCCCTGCAATAATGTCTGTATTTATGCTGTCAAAGCCAACATTTCTTGCAAGCTCAAAGCTGTCAAAAAACTGCTTTGCAGTGTGTTTCCTACCGATAGCTTCAAGCACAGAATCGTTCAGCGTCTGCGGATTAACAGAAATTCTTGTGCATCCGTTAGCCTTAATCGTACGAAGCTTTTCCTCTGTTATTGTATCGGCACGTCCTGCTTCAACTGTATATTCACGGACATTTGTCATATCAAAGCTCTTAGCAATAGTTTTCATAATCTTGTCAAGCTGATGAGCCTCAAGTGTTGTGGGAGTGCCACCGCCGAAATATACCGTGTCAAGTACAAGTCCCATTCTTTGTACTATTTCACCTGTGTATTCTATTTCCTCACACAGCTTGTCCACATATTCAGGAATAAGGTTCATACACCCCTCTATAGACTGTGAAACAAACGAACAATAGGAACATCTTGTAGGACAAAATGGTATGGATATGTAAAGGCTGAAGGTCTTGTCATTCAACCCTTCAAGAATTTTACTCTGAGTTTCAGCCGTCTGATAAGCAATATCAATCTTATCCTTACTGCACAGAAATCTCTCTGCCATAACATTATAGATCTGTTCTTTGGTTTTGCCCTGGGAAAGCATAAGATTCACCCTTTTTACAGGGCGAATTCCTGTTATAATTCCCCATTTTGCCTGCTTATCGGTCAGTTTTGCCATTACCTTGAACAGTAGCTTTGACAAAACAAGCTCACATTCATTATCATAATCAGCAATATTATTTCTAAGCACAGCCGACTTATGAGAAGTCTTACCCTTGTATGAAACATAAACATACAAAATGGTGTTAGTTCTGCCCTTCCTGCGTCTTATAAACGCATAATCGCCCTCGACCTTTTCAAAGCCGTCTGTATAAATATGCGAAAAGAGCTTTGCAGGGATAAAAAGCTTCATTACCCCCTCAAGCTCATATTTATATTCATTTCCACTGAATATTAGTGTCATATTAAAAATCTCCGAACGAACCCCTCATATAAGGGTTGTATTTCTTTTCACCATCAAGCGTAGTAGTCCCCATATGCCCCGGATATACCGTATAGTTCTCTTTTAGTCCAGCCAGCTTTTCCAAGGATTTCAGCATAGTCATTGTATCTCCGTCAGGCATATCCGTCCTGCCGATTGACCTTGCAAAAAGAGTGTCCCCTGAAAACATAGCATCACCGATTATAAAGCATACTGAGCCTGATGTATGCCCCGGTGTATGAAGCACCCTGAATTTCAGTTCGTCCATCTTTATAACATCGCCGTCCTCAAAGGCAATTCCGTCTTTATAATGCTTAAGCCCCGTCAGTCCGAAATGACTTACCAGGTTGCCGCTATCATCAGTCAGCTTAGGTAAATCCTTTTGATGAATATACACCTGACAGCCTGTTTTCTCTGCAAGGTCAGCTACTGCACCCATATGGTCAAAATGCCCGTGGGTCAGAAGTATCATTTTCAAATTAAGCTTCTTTTCCTCAAGCTGTGAAAGAATATACTCCGCATCATCAGGTGCATCAACAAGAACAGCGTTTCCTTGCTCACCTGCAATAATAAAGCTGTTTGTTCCACATACACTCAAAGGCTTCAGCTTGTAAATTTCCATAAACTAATCCTACTTTCCACTTCTTTCAACAGAAATAACATTCTTTATCTTCTGAACACGGGAAATTACATTATTAAGCTGTTCCTTGCCTGCAATACTGACAGTTACCGTCAGAATTGCATTCCCGTTTTTCAGCTCACGGGAAGTCATTTCATAGATATAAATGTTAATCATAGCAAGTGCTGATGAAACGTCTGCAAGGAGACCAATTCTGTCCACAGCAATAATATCAAGTGTCGTCTTGAAGTAACCTGAATCATTGTTATCCTTCCATTTTACATCTATCCAACGTTCTGCTGCATCAGGATTATCTTTCTGACTTCTGTAATTGATACAGTCCTGCTTGTGCACCGATACACCGTGTCCTCTTGTAATAAATCCAACAATCTCATCACCTGGCAGAGGATTACAGCACTGTGCAAATTTAACTACACAGTCGTCAATTCCGTCCACAATAACGCCTGATGAGTTTTTCGTTGTCTTTGGCTTTAATTCAAGTGCATTTTCAGATGCTATCTTGTCCCCGTATTTCTTATTATATGCAGTTTTCAGCCTTTGTATAAGCTTGGAAAGCTGAACTCCGCCATAACCGATTGCAGCAAAGAAATCATCAAGAGTTTCACAGTTGTGTCTGTTCATATCCATAGCCAGAAATTCTTCAAGGTCTTCTTCAGGCACACGGATAAAGTTTTTCCTGAACTCTCTTTCAAGTGCGTTTCGTCCCTCAAAGATATTCTCCTCACGACGTTCTTTCTTGAACCAGGAACGGATTTTTGATTTCGCCTCATTGGTTTTGCATATATTTAGCCAGGAACGGCTTGGTCCGTGGCCTTCAGCGTTGGTTGTAATAATTTCAATAATCTGACCGGTCTTTATCTGATGCTCATAGGACACCATTTTCTTATCGGCTTTTGCACCACACATTCTGTGTCCGACCTGGGTATGAATAGCATAAGCAAAGTCGATAACTGTTGAACCTAAAGGAAGTGTAATCATATCGCCTTTAGGAGTAAAAGCATAAATCTGTTCAGGTGCAAGGTCATTTTTTATTGCACGGACAATTTCCTCAACGTCATTTGACTCCTGCTGTGATTCGATAATCTGTCTTATCCAGGCAAGACGCTTGTCATCTTTTGAGTTGTCCTTAATTCCCTCTTTGTATTTCCAGTGAGCAGCGATTCCGTATTCAGCAGTCTTGTGCATATCCCAGGTACGAATCTGCACCTCAAAAGGTATACCCTCTCTGCCGATAACAGTAGTGTGCAAGGACTGGTACATATTAGGCTTCGGAGTTGAGATATAATCCTTGAATCTGTTAGGAATAGGATTATACATATCGTGAATTATACCAAGCACGCTGTAACATTCAGTAACCGTATTCACAATAACTCTTACAGCATATCTGTCATAAATCTGGTCAATATCCTTGCCGTCACGATAAACCTTTTTATAAATACCATAGTTGCTCTTGACTCTGCCATCAATCTGAGGTGCAGGGTCAAAATCATCCGCAAGTCTTTCCTGAATTTTTGCTTTTATGCTTTCAACAAGCTGTTCTCTTGCCTCTTTTCTCATAGCCATCTGCTTTTCGATGTCCTCATATGCAAATGGGTCAAGATAATAGAACGCCAGGTCCTCCAACTCGTCTTTAATCTGACTGATACCAAGTCGGTGTGCAATCGGAGCATATATGTTCATTGTTTCAAGGGCGATATTTCGTCTTTTTTCATCTTTACAGAAATTCAGAGTACGCATATTATGCAGTCTGTCAGCCAGCTTGATAATGATTACTCTTATGTCCTCACTCATAGCAAGAAGAATTTTTCTGATGTTTTCGGCTTTCTGCTCATCTTTAGTAAAAGTTTCAACCTTTTTCAGCTTTGTAACACCGTCAACAAGCATCGCAACGTCTGTTCCGAACTGTTTCTGCAACTGTTCAAGGGTACATTCAGTATCCTCCACAACATCGTGCAGAAGTGCCGAACAGATAGTATCAGTATCCATACCAAGCCCAAGAAGAATATATGCAACTGCCAGAGGATGACTGATATATGGCTCACCTGACTCACGTTTCTGGCAATGATGACAGCTTTCTGCCAGTTCATAAGCCGAAACGATTTTAGAAAGGTCATACTGCTTTTCACCATCAAGTATAACCTGAATCAACGAGTCAACAGTATATTCAGATTTTTGTGCCAGCATTGATTCTCTTCCGTCCATAATCAGCAACCTCCCTTTTGTATTTCTGCTCTCAGGCTTTTCAGCACTTCTGAGCTTTCTATATCAACCTTAGCCTTTGCAGGTAAAAGCTTTACCTGCTGTGTTGAAGCTGTAAACCTGGCCAATCCCAGTTCTGCAAATGTATCTACACAAAATCTCAGCTTTGCATAGTTCATATCAGGTCCGATAAGTGCCATATAAAGCCTGTCAAATGAAATTTCACCAAGTCTCTCTATAGTTTTATATACCTTCACAAGTTCATTTCTGTCTGGATTCATTTTATTAAGGAATGCATCAGGCAATCTTTCGCCACGGAGATATTTTTCATAGCAATCCTTTGCAGCAAAATATTTATCCTGATTTATTCCGTGAATTCTATAGTCAAGAGCCTTTATGGAAAGAGACTCCTTACCATTGAATACATTTACACCTATATTCACCATTAAATCAATTTTATCGCCAACACCAAAAGGCAGGTTTTCAGGGCTGTGAAAGAATATAAGCACCTGTGTTTTCACCTGACCGTATGTAACATCAATTTTACTGTGCTTACCCTGGGACAGTGAAAATACCCTTTCAACTGTTGCACCAATCATTGCAAAAACAGGTTCAGGATTTCCTGCTCCGAAAGGCTCCATAACGGACAGGCTCTTTATGTTATTCAAGGTGAAATCCTGTGGCATAATCTGTTTATCTGCCACAAGCTCAGCAACAGCCATTTCTTTCTGACTCTCAGCAAACTCACGGACTTTTGCAATAAATCCGTCCATATTACTTTCCCTGACAGTAAGGCCACCCGCACATTCGTGTCCACCGAACTGTTCCAGATAATCGGAAGCATATGTGAAGCATTTGAAAATATTAAAACCTCGTATGCTTCTTGCCGACCCTCTGCCGATGCCGTCCTCGTCAATAGATATAACAACTGTAGGCTTGCCGTAGGTTTCCAACAGCTTTGCTGCCACAATTCCGATAACACCGTGATGCCAGCTGTAACCGGCAACTACAAGTACACGCTGATTGAGTACAACGGGATTTTCGTCAATAAAAGCGTAAATTTCACTCATTATTTTATTTTCTGTTTCCCTGCGTTCATTATTCAACGACACAAGCAAATCCACATACATTTCTGCATCTTCTTCGCTTTCTGAAAGCAAAGCCTTAACGGCAGTAAGTGGTGAGCCAAAACGTCCTGCAGCATTAATTCTCGGTGCAATCTGAAAAGCAACAGTCGATGATGTCAGTCGATCCCTGTCTGTGTTTGAGCTGTCCATAAGATAATTCAGCCCGAAATTCTCTGTATTTTTCAGATACATCAGCCCATTACGGACAATAGTTCTGTTTTCTCCTTTAAGTGGCACAATATCGGCTATTGTACCAACAGCACATATATCCGAATACTGCTCCATTACCATATCATAATTGCCGTCATCAAGTGCCGCACAGAGCTTCAGTGCTACTCCTGCACCTGCAAGTGCCTTATAATGTGATGGACAATCCTGTCTGTGAGGATTAACAACAGCAATTGCCTTTGGCAGCTTTTCGGACGGCTGGTGATGGTCGGTAATTACAAGTCCCATACCAAGCTCAGCAATTTTTTCAGCCTCATCAAAAGCTGAAATACCGTTATCCACTGTAACAATCAGCTTAACCCCTTGTTCGTTCAGCTTCTCAATAGCATCAATATGCATACCATACCCGTCGGAACGCTGAGGAATGTAATACATCACATTTGCACCCATATTCAACAGATAATCATACAAAATGGCAGTAGCCGTTACACCGTCGCAGTCATAATCACCGTAAACGCAAATCAGGTCATAATTATTAACGGCTTCCGTTATCGCTTCAACAGCAAGGGACATATCCCTCATCATAAAAGGGTCGCCCATTTCCTCACCGTTAAAAAACTCTATTATATCCTCAAATCTATCAATACCTCTTGATGTCAGAACCTCAAGAACCAGCCTGTTCAGGTCGCATTTTTTCATACAATCGGAAACAGCCTGATTGTCAGGTTTATTAACAATCCATTTCTTCATCAGAACACTCCTGCAAATAAGTTTATATTCTTTTTTATTATATCACAAATCTCATTTTCTTTCAATAGATATACAACAAAAAACTGCCCTGATTTGTTAATCAGAGCAGTGTAAAATCTATTTTTTTCTCAACCTGTCTTTAAGTCCTTCCATAATCACATCCTTTGCCCATAACGCAAGGGATTTTTCTGCCGGTGGTGTATCACCAAGAGGATATTCAAGCCCCAGTTCCTTGTATTTTGCCTTGCCCATTGTATGATACGGCAAAACATCAAGTGCCTTGAGATTGCGAAGTCCGCCAAGGAAATACCCAAGGTTATGCAAATCCTGCTCCTTGTCGGTAATTCCGGGCACCACAACGTGCCTCACCCAAAGCTCCACGCCCTCATCCCGAAGAAATTCTGCAAAAGCAAGTATATTTCCATTACTATACCCTGTCAGCTTTTTATGCTCTTCAGGGTCAATATGCTTTATATCCAGCATAACAAGATCAGTGGACTTCATAAGCCGTCTGAACTTTTCAACTATATCGGCATTTTCAGCATTGAAAGTAACCCCCGAAGTGTCAAGGCAGGTGTGAATTCCCTTTTCCTTTGCCTTTTCAAAAAGCTCAGTAACAAAGTTAATCTGCAAGAGTGGCTCACCACCTGTACAGGTTATTCCACCGTTCCTGAGAAATTCCTTATAAGAATCATACTCCTTCAGTATGCTTTCAACGCTTCGCTTTTCACCCTTTTTCGGCGTCCAGGTGTCAGGATTATGGCAATAAAGGCACCTCATAGGACAACCCTGCAGGAAAACTACAAATCTTATTCCAGGACCGTCAACAGTACCGAAACTTTCGGTTGAATGGATATATCCTTCCAAAATATCACCCCAGTAACAACAAGGGCAGGAATAAACCCTGCCCGAATGTTTTATTAAATATCTTTGTGGAACGTTCTTGAAATAACGTCGTCCTGCTGTTCTTTTGTAAGCTTTACAAAGTTCACAGCATATCCTGATACCCTGATTGTCAGCTGTGGGTATTTTTCAGGGTGCTTCTGAGCGTCAAGAAGTGTTTCTCTTGAAAACACGTTAACGTTCAGGTGATGTCCACCCTTTTCTGTATATCCGTCAAGAAGTTCAACAAGATTGTCAATTTGCTTTTCATTTGGTTCTACTTTTGACATAGTTCAAATCTCCTTTACTTATTTATCTTCTTCGTCCATCAGCTCAGTAGGCTGACAGCAGGCACCTTTACCTGTGCCACAGTCATCACTGATTGAAGTCCTTATTTTAACACCGTCCTCAAGCTTGTCAACCTGAAGATGTATTCTCTGATCGCCCTGTTCGATAAGTCGGTCGATAATGCTAACAAGCTCATCAAGCTCTCCGTTTTCGTCATCCCTTGTTACATCATACCCCATCGTTGTTCAGCTCCTTTGAAATACTGTCAATATCAAGGTCGCCAACGAACACCTGAGTATCCTTACCCAGAGCGTCAGGGATAATTGAGAATGTATTTGAAATTCCGTCCTGAGCGTGTCTGAACGGCAGTTTGGCAACTGAAGCAAGTGAAGCTGTTGCACCGTGAGTATCACGTCCGTGCATTGGGTTTGCACCGGGAGCAAGAGGTACGCCGATTTTTCTTCCGTCAGGTGTTGAACCTGTCTTCTTACCATATACAACATTTGATGTAATAGTAAGAATTGACATTGTAGGAACACCGTCACGGTATGTGTGATGCTTTCTGATTTTGTTCATAAATCTCTTTACGATATCAACAGCAATGCTGTCAACACGCTCATCATTGTTACCATACTTAGGGAAATCGCCCTCAACTTCATAATCGGTAACAATTCCATCCTCATCACGGATACATTTAACCTTAGCATATTTGATTGCAGAAAGTGAGTCAGCAACAACTGAAAGTCCTGCAATACCTGTTGCAAAATATCTCTTTACATCTCTGTCGTGAAGAGCCATCTGAAGCTTTTCGTAACAGTATTTATCGTGCATATAGTGGATAATATTAAGTGTATTGACATAAAGCCCTGCCAGCCATTCCATCATATCGTCATACTTGGACATAACCTCATCGTAATTTAGATAATCACTCTTAACTGGGCGATATTTTGGACCAACCTGAATTTTAAGTCTTTCATCAACGCCACCGTTAATTGCATAAAGCAAGCACTTTGCAAGGTTAGCTCTTGCACCGAAGAACTGCATTTCCTTACCTATTCTCATTGATGATACACAGCAGGCAATAGCATAGTCATCACCGTGTGTTGCTCTCATCAGGTCGTCGTTTTCATACTGAATAGATGATGACTTTATTGACATCTTAGCACAGTATTTCTTAAAGTTAGCAGGAAGCTTTTTGCTCCAGAGCACAGTCAGGTTTGGTTCAGGTGCTGAGCCAAGGTTATCAAGAGTATTCAGATATCTGAACGAAGTCTTTGTTACCATCGGTACACCATCAATAGATACACCACCGATAGACTCTGTTACCCAGGTCGGGTCTCCTGAGAACAGCTGATTGTATTCAGGAGTTCTTGCAAACTTAACAAGTCTCAGTTTCATAATAAAGTGGTCGATGTATTCCTGAGCCTGTTCTTCAGTTATAATTCCTCTTTCCAGGTCTCGTTGAATATAAATGTCAAGGAATGTAGAAGTTCTGCCAAGGGACATAGCGGCACCGTTCTGCTCCTTGACTGCAGCAAGATAGCCGAAATAGAGCCACTGAATAGCTTCCTTTGCGTTCTTTGCAGGCTTTGAAATGTCATAGCCGTAAATCTTACCCAGCTCTCTCAATTCTTCCAACGCTCTCAGCTGTTCAGCCAGTTCCTCACGCAGGCGGATATTTTTTGATGTCATTCTCACAAGTGAAGTATCAAGCTGTTCCTGCTTGTCCTGTATAAGCAAATCAATACCGTAAAGAGCTACTCTTCTGTAGTCGCCGATAATTCTTCCACGGCCATATGCATCAGGAAGACCTGTGATGATAGCAGCGTGTCTTGCCAGCTTCATTTCGGGTGTATACGCATCAAAAACGCCCTGGTTATGAGTCTTTCTGTATTTATTGAAAATCTCAACCACTTCAGGGTCAACTTCATAGCCGTTCTGATGACAAGCGTTCTGTGCCATTCGGATACCACCAAAAGGCTGAAGTGAACGTTTGAAAGGCTTGTCTGTCTGGAAGCCTACAATCTGTTCAAGCTCCTTGTCGAGATATCCCGGACCGTGTGAAGTAATTGTAGATACGATTTTTGTATCCATATCAAGGACACCACCTGCCTGACGCTCCTTTTCAGACAGCTCCATAACCTGATCCCACAATTTTCTTGTAGCCTCAGTCGGACCTGACAAAAAGCTTTCATCTCCGTCATAAGGGGTGAAATTCTTTTGTATAAATTCTCTTACATTAACAGAGCCCCTGCTCCATTTACCCGGCTTAAAGCCGTCCCATTCGGGTCTGAAATTCCTTTCCATTTCTCTTTACTCCTATACTTTTTTGTTACACCTTATCTCTACATATAGTATGATAACATATTTTCGACCACAAGTCAAGGTATATTTGCAATAAAATCAAAAACACTTACCAAAGCTATCTTTTGGCGAATAAACAATGTCTTCTTCTATCCTCAGAAGCTGATTATATTTGGAAGTTCTTTCGCTCCTGCTGGGTGCTCCTGTTTTAATCTGCCCTACATTCAGAGCAACTGCAAGGTCGGCAATAGCCGTATTTTCCGTTTCACCTGAACGGTGGGACATAATTGCTCTATAGCCATTATTCTTCGCCATTCTCACTGCTTCAATAGTCTCTGAAACCGTACCAATCTGATTGAGCTTAATGAGAATAGCATTGCCACACTCCTCGGAAATACCCTTTGAAAGACGTTCTGTGTTTGTTACAAACAAGTCATCTCCCACAAGCTGAATCCTGTTACCCAATCTCTGTGTAAGCCTTTTCCAGCCCTGCCAATCCTCCTCATCAAGTGGGTCCTCAATAGAACGGACAGGATATTTGTTACAAAGATTTTCCCAATGCGAAATCAACTGCTCAGAAGTATACTTCTCACCACTCTTAGGAAGCAGGTATTCACCCTTGTTTTCTGTTTTCCACTCACTTGAAGCCGCATCAAGTGCCAGTACAAAATCCTCGCCTGTCTTAAATCCTGCTGCTGTAATTGCCTCACAGATAAGCTCAATAGCCTCATAATCCGTGTTTATCTCAGGTGCAAAGCCACCCTCATCGCCAACAGCTGTAGACAGTCCCCTGTTTTTCAAAATCTTTGCAAGCGTGTGAAAAACCTCAACGCACCATTGCAAGCCCTGTGAAAAAGTATTTGCACCAATGGGCATAATCATAAATTCCTGTACGTCAAGTTTGTTTGAAGAATGAGCACCACCATTGAGAATATTCATCATCGGCACTGGCATTCTGTTTGCAGAAACGCCACCGATAAATCGGAACATCGGCAATTTCAAAGATTTTGCAGCACCGTCAGCACAAGCAAGAGATACTGCCAGAATTGCATTTGCACCAAGATTTGATTTGTCTTTTGTACCGTCAAGAGCAATCATTGTTCTATCAATCTTATATAAATCCTTTGCATCTGCACCTACAAGTACAGGAGCGATTTTCTCTTTTATATTTGCAACTGCCTGAGAAACCCCCTTACCCATATAACGTGAACTATCTCCGTCCCTCAGTTCGCAGGCTTCATATATTCCGGTTGATGCACCACTTGGTGAAGCTCCTCTGCCAATTGTTCCGTCAGCAAGTCGCACCTCAGCTTCAACTGTCGGATTGCCTCTTGAATCTATAATTTCCCTTGCGTGAATTGCTACAATTTTTGTTTTTTCCATAATAATACCTCCAAAAAAGCTTTTATGGAAATATTTTAACCGTAAGGGAAATTAATATACCGAAAAAAAGACTTCAAAAACGAGTTTTGAAGTCAGAAATATTTATTCATTAGGCGTAAAATTTATTTGCCGTCAACCTTGTAATACTTGTTCAGGCTTGTTGAAAAGATTTCCAACAGTACAGTTGTTGCTGCAATAAGACCTAAAATTACTGTGATGGCAAGCAAAGCGTTTGTACATTTTTTCATAGTAAATCCTCCTCGAAATCTTATCTATATTTATAGTATATCTCATTTCCAAATGAATTTCAATAGGTTTTTCAAATATTTTAAAAAAGTTTGTCAAGGTACTTGAAATTTTTGAAAATATATGTTATACTATTAGAAAATTGTGCTTCTGTATTGGGTCAGATTATGCCTTTTTGAGGACTGACCGGATTTTTGAATAAATTGTGCACAAGATATAAGGAAAGGGAAAGGTAAATAATTATGGGTATAGTTGAAATTATTGCTGGAGTACTGTTGATTTTAGCAAGCGTTCTTATTATTCTTCTTGTTCTGGTACAGGAAAGCAAGGACGAAGGTCTTACATCTGCAATTGGTGGTGGTGCAAACGATTCTTTCTTTGAAAAGAATATGGGCAGAACCCGTGCAGCAAGGCTCACAAAAATCACAAGAATTGTTGCTATTGTATTCGCAGTTGTAACACTGGCTGTAAACATTTTAGCTGTTGTAAAGAAATAATATCTTAGCCCTGCAAAACGCAGGGCTTTTATTTTATATAATGAGGTAACAATGAAAACGGATTACAGAAAACTGATTTATACGAAACTGAAAAAATCGGGCAAAAAGCCTGTTAAATTCAAAGAACTTTTAAAATATTGCCGTAGCAAGAATTTTGATTTTGATAAGTTTGTAAAAGTGATTGAAAAGATGAAAGCCAAGGGTGAAATTATTGAGAGCAATCGTGGATTTACCCTTGTTGACCGAAAAGAGCTTACAAAAGCAACTATAGCAAGGCTCAATAAAACCTATGGCTTTGCTACTAATGATGATACAGGTGAGGAAATCTTTATTGTCGGCAAATACCTGAGAGGTGCAATGCCAGGAGATAAAGTGCTTGTACGAACTTTCAAAGGTGAGGGCAACTGCATCGAAGGTGAAGTTATGCAGATTACTGAGGAGAATTTCTCCCGTTTCACGGGACAGATTGTCAACGAATTCGGTGTGCTGAAAATCATTCCCGATACTCTTTCAAAATATGCAATAGACTTTGAAAACCCTGAGGGCATTGAGCTTTATGAGGGCGATAAGGTTATGGCCGAAATCACCTATCGTGGTGAAAAACATTCACAGCACAGATGTGAAATCGTTTCCAGCTTCGGAAGCTCACTTAAAGCATCAGCCTGTGCAATGTCTGTTCTTGAGGTAAATAATCTTTCACCTATATTCCCTCCCGAGGTAATTTATGAGGCAAAACAGGTGTCCGATTACAGCAAAATAAAAACCGAAGCACCAAACCGACTTGATTTAAGAGACAAAATCATTTTCACCATTGACGGTGCAGATACCAAGGATATAGATGACGCAATTTCAGTTGAAAAGAATGAAAAAGGCTTTGAGCTTGGTGTTCATATCGCTGACGTATCATATTATGTAACCCCTAAATCAGCACTTGATAACGAGGCTTTTCACCGTGGCACAAGCGTTTATTATGCAAACCGTGTTATTCCGATGCTCCCGAAAGAGCTTTCTAACGGCATATGTTCACTTAATCCGCAAGAGGACAGACTTGCCTTTTCTGCTTTAATCAGCCTTGATAACAACGGACATATCATTGACTACAAGTTTGCAAAAACCCTAATCCGTTCAAGAGTCAAAGGTGTCTATGCTGAAATAAATCGTATTCTCCGTGGTGAGATAACGGACGAGCTACAGGAAAAATACGCAGAAGTAATGGCTACTTTCCCAGCTATGACCGAGCTTGCAGATGTTTTGTATAAGAACAAGGAAAATCGTGGTGCACCACAGCTTGAAAGCGTGGAAAGCAAGCTGATTATCAGTAATGAAGATATCTGCGTAGATGTTGTTCCCAGAACACGAGGTAGAAGCGAGGAGATAATTGAGGACTTTATGCTTGTTGCCAATGAATGTGCAGCAAGATTCGGTATTGAAAACAATCTGCCTTTTGTTTATCGTATCCACGAATATCCTTCTGATGAAAAAATCCAGGAGCTTAAAGAAGGGCTTGTGAAACTGAATATTCCTTATAATACAAATGGAAATTTAAAACCCCAGGACCTTAAAGAGATACTGGAAAAAGCAAAGGATTCAAGCAAGTTTATGGTGGTCAACAACCTTGTTCTGCGTTCTATGTCAAAGGCCCGTTATTCACCTGAACCTGTGGGGCATTTCGGACTGGTGCTGGATGACTATGCTCACTTCACCTCCCCGATCAGACGTTATCCCGACCTTACAATCCACCGAATTATGAGTGCTTTTCTTGACGGTGCAACTGCCGAAGAATGCAACACAAAGTTCCAGAAGTTTGTTCACGCCTCAGCCGACCAGTCCACAAACACTGAGCTTGTGGCAATGAACGTTGAAAGAGAATGTGAGGACTGCTACAAGGCAGAATATATGCGAAGCCACATCGGAGAAGAGTATGACGGCATTATCTCATCAGCAACGGATTTCGGTGTATTCGTACTTTTGGAAAACACCTGCGAGGGACTTATCCGTATTGAGGATTTAGGCGACGGAGAGTATTACTACGACGGCTCAATGAGCCTGAAAAATATGAATACGGGAAAAGAATACACAGTAGGCGACAGCATAAGAATTAAGGTTCTTGACGCAAACGTAAACTCAGGAAAAATTGATTTTCAGATTGCATAAAGAAAGCAGGTAACTAAAATGTTACCTGCTTTTTATTATTCGCTCGTTTTCATATCCTTGTTTCTGTTTCTGATAAGCTGATGTGTCTTCATTGAGTGCATCTTCATAACAATCTTTTCTGCAAGGTCAACAAGCTTCTTACGGATAGGCATAAATGTGTAGAAAAACTCACCTACATAAGTTACAACCTCGCCGTTAAAACCCTTTTTGAACTTGTATACACCATAGTTAGGGTGGCTTTCATCTGTATAGAACGGAATTCCCTGGAAGTCATAGATAAAGTTGTTGCCCTCCAAAGCCCAGTTAATCATTGTCCACTGCATCAGATAGTTCGGATATGTGTTTCTGTGCTGGTTTGACGAAGCACCGTAAACATAACAGGTCTTGCCTGCATACTGTGTTGTTACAGCACCTGAAACAGGGATTCTCTTGTCGCTTCCCTCTTCGGTAAGATAACACATAAACAGACGACAATGCTCTTCACCCAGACCCTCAATCATCTTTACAAAATACTCCTTTGAACGGATTGAAAAGCCATCACGGATACCGGTAGCCTGCATCATTGGGTAGAAATCGTCAAGAGCCTCAACTCCGTGAGCCTCACAGACAACGCCCTTTCTGCTTGCCTTTCTTATTCTGTTTCTCCAGTCGCCCTTAAAAGTCATCATAACCTCATCAGGAGTCTTGCCCTCAATATCTCTCAGCATATAGTTGTTTCTTGCCTGGATTGTTGAAAGCTCAGGAGCATTGTAAATATGTGAAAAGCCCATTGAGCAAATCATTTCAGCAGTTTCCTTGTCAGATTCCTCAAAACAAGGGTCCCACATAAACTGATAGCTCTTGTATTTTTTTGCAAGAACTTTAATTCCCTCAAAAAGGTCAGCCATAACCTCCTTGTCAGACCAGTCGCAAACAGGTCCGTGAGGAGCATAAAGAAAAGTACAGCCGAAAATTGGGATTTTCTTGATAAGCACAAGGCAAGTTCCTCTTATTTCACCCTTTTCATCACGGGAAATAACAGCATCCCAACCCCAGTTATCCTTTACCTTAGGCCACTTCAAAGACTGCATAAAGTTACCGTAACGGCTTGTTTTTGCAAACATTTCATATTCTTCAAGTAAAGCCCTGTCGGATTTATTTATAATCTCCATATCTTACAATTCCTTTCAAAAATTATTACATACATTAATATTTTAGCATACTTTTTGTAAAAAAGCAATGCTAAACAATGGATTTCAGCGAATTTCCAATATTTTTTGCACTGTTGACAAAGAGTTCAGTTATGATATAATATCCTTGACATAAATATAGATAGAAATAAAATTTATGTATAGAAAGGAACAACAAATGAAAATGAGAGGCATTTACAACTCCGTTACCGACATAAGAAGAAAGGTATTCACCGAAGTTGCAAAGCTTGCTTATGAAGGCGGAGATTATTCAAGAATAAACCAGTTACCATACAAAATTGTACCGGGAGAAGTAGCAGTTTATCGTGAGTCAATCTTCCTTGAACGTGCAATCGTTGAAGAAAGACTAAGGCTTGCAATAGGGCTTCCCTTGCGACCTATCGACCAGCACAACGAGGTTTCACAAGGTATCGAAGAAAGTGCCATTGCAGAGAAATACTATGACCCACCACTGGTGAACATTATAAATTTTGCCTGCAACGGCTGTCCCGAAGCTCACTATCACGTTACCGACTGCTGTCAGGGCTGTCTTGCACACCCCTGCAAAGAGATCTGCCCAAAAGGTGCAATCGAAATTGTCCACGGCAAATCACATATCGACCAGAGCAAATGCATTAAGTGTGGCAGATGTCAGACCGTTTGTCCCTATGGTGCAATAAACAAAATGGAACGTCCCTGTGCAGGAGCTTGTGGTATGGACGCAATCAGCTCCGATGAGCACGGCAAGGCAGTAATTGATTATGACAAATGCGTATCCTGCGGAATGTGCCTTGTTAATTGCCCGTTTGGAGCAATCGTTGACAAGGGGCAGATTTTCCAGCTTATCCACGCAATGAAAACGGGTAAAAAAGTTATCGCACTTATTGCACCGTCATTTTTTGGTCAGTTCGGTAACAAAGCAACGCCCGAAAAGCTGACGGCAGCAATGCAGAAATTAGGCTTTGACAAGGTTGTTGAGGTTGCAATCGGTGCCGACCTTTGTGCCATAGAAGAAGCTAAGGATTTCATAAGAGAAGTCCCTAAGCACCAACATTTTATGGCAACCTCCTGCTGTCCGTCCTGGTCGGCAATGGCAAAAAAGCTGTATCCCGAGCTTGCAGATAACATCTCAATGGCATTGACACCAATGGTGCTGACAGCAAGGCTTGTGAAAAAGGAACATCCTGACGCATTTATTGCTTTCATCGGTCCCTGCTCTGCCAAAAAGCTTGAAGCAAGCAGAAAGTCAGTAAGAAGCCACGTTGATTTTGTGCTGACATTTGAGGAGCTTATGGGTATGTTTGAAGCAAAAAATGTAAAGTTCGAAGATATTTCTGACGATGAAGCTGTTTTGCTCAACGAAGGTACAGCTTCAGGCAGAGGCTTCGCTGTCAGTGGAGGCGTTGCACAGGCTGTAGCAGATGTAATCCGACAACTTGAGCCTGACCGTGAAATAAAAGTAGCCTCTGCTCAGGGCTTGCGAGAATGTCGCAAGCTTCTTCGAGATGCAAAGGCAGGTAAATATAACGGCTATCTCCTTGAGGGAATGGGCTGTCCGGGTGGCTGTGTGGCAGGTGCAGGCACTCTGCAAAGTGTACAGAAATCAACTTCAATGCTGAAAAAATATGTAAACCAAGCAGACAAAAAATGTGCCCTTGAAACAGAACACGAAATCACATTATAAAAAAGCGACTGCATTATTGCAGTCGCATATTTTTTAACTATTTTCATTTTTGAACAGAACCGAGAAAGTCTTTATAATAATCTTAAAATCAACAAACAAAGAACGTTCTTCTATGTACTTTATATCAAGAGCAATCAGTTCCTCCACTGTAAGGCTGTTTTTGCCACCGATCTGCCAATAGCAGGATAATCCGGGTCTCACCAATAGACGTACACCTGAAAGTTTTGCTTGTTCTTTAGGAATAAATGGCCTCGGCCCGATAACAGACATATCGCCTTTAAGAATGTTAATGAGCTGAGGAAGCTCATC
>DEPR01000054.1:18746-24879 GCA_002358895.1 Ruminococcus sp. UBA3387
TTTTTATACATACTTCTGAATTTGTATATCTTAAAAAGCTCACCGTTTTTACCAACTCTGTCCTGAACAAAGAAAGGACTTCCGAAATCGGTCAGGAATATGGCAATTATAGTAATGAGAAAAATCGGTGATAACACTGTCAAAGCACACAAAGACGCAACTATGTCAAAAGCACGCTTAACAATTTCATATCCTTTTTTCTCTCTATAGTCAACCTCATATTCAGCTGGAGAAGCAACATTTATCTGATTTGATTCAACCATTTCTACCTGTGTATTAACGGCAACATCAACTTGATTCATACAATCCCCCTGACCGCGAGTAAAATCACTCCAATTATTTAATATAATTATACTTAAATCTTCTCCTTTTGTCAAGCATATTCATAAATCCGTCATATTCTATGGGGAATCTGATTTTTCGGACAAAAAAGAGACGGCATAAGCCGTCTCTCAATTAACTAATTATCTTTTCTTTCTGACTACTATTGCAACCCCTGCAAGTGCCAGAGTTAATGCTCCAAGACCCGAAGCTACACCTGTATTTGCAGATTTATCACTGCCGTTTGTCTTGTTTGTGTTTGTCTTGTTGCTGTCAGCCTTCGAAGTGTCATCAGCCTTGCTGTCCTCAGGTTCGATATATGAGTCATCTCCCCAGTCATCGCCTTCGAACTCGTCTCCATAAGTAAACATTTCTTCAATGATAGTATAAAGCTCTTCGCCGAGAACATTCTTCACATTTTCCAAAAGTCCTTCAAAATCACAGCCTGACATATATTCCATAAGTTCAGCACTGTCAGCTATATTATAAACTGACTCTTCAGGAATTACAACTGCTTCAGGCTCAAATTCTTCACCTGTAAATCTGATTGTAACTTCTTCAACGCCTTCAGTTATAATCTTGAGAGTCATATCATCCTTGAGAGGTGTGCTGTTTGAAACGAAGTCATAAACAGTGTGTGTTACATCGCCGTCATCAAACCACTCGTCAACGCTTTCAATCTTTACTGCACCCTGCAATACACCCATATCAAGACCAAGGTCTGTCAATGTGCAGGTAGTTTTTTCTTCGTAGTATTCGCCGTCAGTAACAACCTTCTCAAATACACCGTTTACCTTGCCGTATGAAGGTACGCAAGAACCACTGATTGAAGTTGATTCTTCCATAAATTCGTCATAGCTATACATATCCAGTGCGAAAACATCGTCATTGTCGAGAAGCATAAATCTGAGGACTTCTTCGCCGTCCTGAACAACCTTTATGCCTGTGATATTACCGTCTGCATAGTAAAGCTCAACATCATATTTTCTGTTAAGCTCTTCAACTGTAGTTTCTTCGTTAAGCTCAAGATTCCAGTCGATTTCTTCGTTATAAGCTGTTTCGTCCATACCAAGTGAAGCTGCAAGCTCCTTCAGATAAGCGTCAGCCTTAGCCTTTTCAAGTACAGACTTAGTGATATCATAAATATCCTGACCTGTTATTTCGAATGACTTTGTGTCAAAGCTGTAATCATTACCGTCAATCTGTCCCTCAGCCTTTTCACCGTCAACACCTGCAGGCAACTGAGCAGTTACAAAATCAACATACTCCCAGAAATGTTCTTCAAGCTCTACCAGGTCAAGATTTTCAAGAGCTGAAAAATCTATTGTGCCTGTATCAACCATTGAGTCAAAATCTTCTTCAGGGAACTCCTCAAAATCCTCATAATCTTCCATATCTCCCATCATAGAAGAAGCAAGAAGCGCCTCAAGGTCTTCCATTGTGCCTGCAATGTAAGCATCATTAAGCTCAGGCATTCTGAAAAACAGCTTTCCTGTTGCACCCTCATAAAGTGCATCAACAGTTGCAAGGTTTTCCGAGTTATACTTAACAGCTAAGTCTACATCAACATCTCCGTCAAAGGAGTTGATTCTTGCACTGATATCAATAGGCTGAATTTCAACGCCGAATGTTTCAACAAGTGAATCACCGAAAGTAATGTTAAGATTTCCCTCGTAGCCGAAATTTTCATCAGCAGGAGCAGAATCAAGCATACCAAGAATATTTGTTGCCAAGCTTGTATCAGCCACATTTTCACTTGCAAAGCAACATACAGAGCTTGAAAAAGCGACTACTGAAGCAACAGCAGTTGATAGTATCGTTTTAAAAACACTCTTTCTCATTCTGATCTTTCCCTTCATAGTGTAAAATATTTAACACTTTCTGTATTTTAATTATAATACTTAACTAATAAATTGTCAAGCAAATTTTAACAAATGTTTCTAAAATTAAGATAATCTTAAGAAAAAAACGGAACAACATTCTGCCGTTCCGTCATAATTTTAACTGATTGTCTTACCTTTTTTGGCATTTGTCTTTTCAGCTTTTGCAGCGTCCTGCTCAAGCTGTAAGTTATCCTCAAATATAGCTTCTTCACCTTCTTTTAACTTGAGGTAATCGAATTCAGGGTTATCCTGACCTTTAGCGTCATAATAAGGCTGGATAACATATTTCCTGATAACAGGATAGCAGTTAAATGATGTTACAAAGCACATAAATGCAAACGGCCATACGAACATAACAAACGGTGCAAGATATCCCAACACAACAAGCAGAGCAATAACAAGAACCCAGCAAAGAAGTGTGAATATTGTGCCTTTAAATCCAAGTGCCACAAGGAAAAGTGAATTTTTGAGAATCTGACGAAGATTTAAGTTTGTAGATACAATCATCAGATATATGTAAAAGTTCATCATAATAAACACCAGCATACAGCTGATACAAAGCACCAATGGAATATACATTACAGAATTCTGTTCAGCCAGTGCATAGTATACAGGAAGTCCCACTATAAATGCAAAGGCGAAGAACAAATCAAGCAAACCAATAACAAAGCTCTGCTTGAAGCACTTTTTGAATGTAGCCCAGAAATCAGACCATATAAAAGCGTTTCTTTCCTGTGAGTAGTTTCTTGCAACCTTTGTCATACCTGCAATAGCAGGACCTATTGTTACTACAGGAAGGCAGGCGAGTATAAAAATCATATTAAGCTGCATAAGCTTCCAGATACGTCTGCCGTATATCTCAAAAAACTTGAATAAACCCTTTTTCTCCATAGGAGCTTTTGGTATCCCCTTACCGGGAGTATCATAATTACCGAACAATCCCATCTTTTTCTTTCCTTTCAAAACTGTTGTATTTTAAATCCTTTTATAAATCCCTATAATTTCCCTGCAAAAAACACCGTGCATATACAATCCACAGCAGCTGAAACAGCAACTATTGCTTCAAGCACCAGAAACTTTGTGCCATAAAGCTTAACCGTTGACAAAAGTCCATTTGTCTGACCAGACGTCAGCAGATTAGTCAACAGAATATTAGAAAGCCCAACAGATTCCCTGACGCCGATTATAAGTGCGTACATTGAAGCCAATGAGCAAGGCAGTATCAATAGCAAACAAGTAAGTATTCCTTCCTTACCGTTCTGTGCATAAATCTGAGCAACACAAACACCCAGACCCAAACCCTTTACTAATGGAATAATTATCTCCACAGGCTGTGCAACAGCTGAAAACCCCAGCACAAACGCACATCCAAGATAAACGCTGGAGCTTAAAAAGGATTTCATCAGAATCTGAGCAAAATCCTGATTCTGTCTCAGCTCCATAAAGCTCCTTTCAGCAAGGGAAAGCTGGTTTAAGAAGTCCTCGCTCATAAAGCAATACGACATTACTCCGAAAAGCACACCCATAATGGCTGTTCCTGCAAGGAATGCGAAAAAACTTGTCTTGTGTATAAAATCATTGCTTGTCCTTGAATTTTGCATATATACCACTCCAATCCTGTGTAATATATATGCATCACTCAGCTGAAAAATTACTTTGAAAGCTCGTAAGCCCTCTTTGTACAAGCCTTGCAGGCGTTTTCAACCACCTGTTCAAGATTACCTGCTCTCAGCTGTTCAAGCCCTGCAATAGTAGTTCCTCCCTTTGATGATACCATAGTTATAAGCTCATCAATGTCATAACCACTGTCAGTAATCATCTTTGCAGAGCCGATAAGAGTCTTTGCAAACAAAGGCTTTGATACATCTTCTTCAATGCCAACCGACTTAGCGTAGTCAATAAAAGCCTTTGCATAAAGATAAATAAACGCAGGAGTTGAGCCGTTTACAGCTATAATCTCCTTCATTTTGTCCTTTGAAATCACTGCATATTCGCCACACGAGCCGAAAATTCTGCATACCAACCCGAATTCTTCATCGCTGACGCTTTCAGCCTTTGAAAGTGCGGTAGCCCCCTCGCCCAGAAGCAAAGGAGTATTTGGCATAACCAGTACGACCTTAGCGTTTTCTATAGTCTTTGAAGCTATGTATTCATCAGTAATTCCTGCACAGATTGAAACGATTACCGTATCCTTTGTTACAGCAGGAGCAATCACATCAAGCACCTCGTCAAGCTGCTGAGGCTTGATTGCAAGAAAAACATAACTGCATTTTTCAACGATTTCAGTTTCACTTCCACAAGGTGTTACACCAAGTTCTGTAGCTCTTGCAAGAGATGGTGCAAACTTATCATAAGCATAAAGACTTATTTCCTTGCCCATTTCACTTTTAGCGATGCCTTTCATAATAGCGTAGCCCATATTTCCTGCACCGATAAAACCAACATTTATCATAATTTCATTTCCTCTCAAAAAAATACTTGCTATTATTATACACCACTCCGTACAATAAAGCAAGTATTTTAAAGCTGTTTCAAATAATTTTCATTCTGCCTGTCAGCTGAATTTCCTGCCAAAAACTCTGACATAAGCCTGCTTTGCAATAGGGAGAATTATGACCGACAAAGCAATTTCCACGGGGAGCATAATCGCATTCTTTGTAATTCTCGGCACCATCCAAATACCGAACGCCGACCATTCCGATGCAGTCATAAATGGAAAATTCCTGTTCTGATAGCAATAAAACAAAACCATTGAGTTCAGAAGCAGATTACATATCAAAACTACAATCACTCTTGACAGAACAGAGTTTACAACCAAAGATTTCCCCGTCGCTTTTTTGTAAAGCATAATACCATAAATAAGCCCTGCAATAATTTTCACCAGAAGCAAAGCAAAGTTATAATCCCTTGCCTTGAAGCCGTCAAGGAAATATCCGATAATATCCACGCTTGCATTTGCCATAACTGACACTACAGGTCCATAAAGCATAGCAATAATCATAACTCCGAGAAATGCAAAATTAATTCTCAGGTCAGCAGATATGTTGATTGTCAGGTTCCTGAGCACGATTGACAACGCAATAAACAGTCCCGAAACCGTAAGGGTTGAAATTTTCTTCAGCTCATTTGCCGAGTCTGAAAACAATAAAAAAAAGCTCTTCATAATTACCTCCTTATATGCGAGCAAATACTGTGCTTTGTGCATAACCGAGGCAATGAAAAGCTTCAAATTACACATTCAGCGGGATGCGAAACCTGTACCGCAAAGATTACTTTTTCGTCCTGACGGCAACTCCCCGTCCTTCAGGCACTTAACGCACAGATTTCTACTCTGTAATATGCAAACTGCCGTTATTTCACGGCAGTTGTATATCCGATATTAATTAAAATGCAGTCTTGTAGAGAATATCATAGAGATAATCGTCAAAAGGCTTCTTCATAGCAAGAGCCTCCTGGATATCCACATCATAAATCTCATTATTTTTTAGACCAACTACTCTGTTACCAATACCCTGTTCAAGAAGCTCAACAGCACGATAACCCATACCTGTAGCCATAACTCTGTCACGAACTGTTGGATTACCGCCACGCTGAACGTGTCCGAGAACTGTAGCTCTTGATTCAATACCTGTAAGCTCTTCAATCTTTTCACAGATTTCCTGAGTCTTGCCAACACCTTCAGCGACAACGATGATAAAGTGAGTCTTACCACCCTTTGATGTTTCAAGCATATCCTTTGCAATCTGCTCAAGGTCATAATCTCTTTCAAGTACGATACAAGCTTCAGCACCAACCGACATAGCTACGTTCAATGCAATATAACCTGCGTGTCTGCCCATTACTTCAACGACGGAACATCTGTCGTGCGACTGAGCTGTATCACGGATTTTGTCAATCATTTCTGTAGCTGTGTTCATAGCTGTATCATA
>DEPR01000043.1:0-1785 GCA_002358895.1 Ruminococcus sp. UBA3387
GAAATACACCAGTCACGAATATCCTCCATCCAGTGGAGATAGTTCTTTTCGAAACGCTGTGGAACAAACTTGATGTCGCCACTTTTAACAGCCTCAATAGCAGGCTTTGCAAGCTCCTTCATCTGAACAAACCACTGAAGGGAAATTCTTGGTTCAACAGTTGTGCCACATCTGTAGCAAGTACCAACATTGTGTTCGTGGTCCTCAACCTTAACAAGGAAGCCACCTTTTTCAAGGTCCTCAACAATTTTCTTTCTTGCATCATATCTGTCAAGACCTGCATATGCTGGATAATCGTCAGTAATCTTTGCATCATCTGTCATAACGTTGATTACAGGGAGATTGTGTCTTACACCAACTTCAAAGTCGTTAGGGTCGTGAGCAGGAGTAATTTTAACAACACCTGTACCGAATTCCATATCCACATAGCTGTCCCCAACTACAGGAATTTCACGTCCTACAAGAGGAAGCGTAACAGTCTTGCCGATAATATCCTTGTATCTCTCGTCCTTAGGGTTTACAGCAACAGCTGTGTCTCCAAGAAGTGTCTCAGGACGTGTGGTAGCAAGCTCAACATAGCCTGAACCGTCAGTAAGTGGGTATCTCAGGTGCCAGAAATGACCTGCCTGGTCTTCATAGTCAACTTCAGCGTTTGAAATTGATGTACGGCAGTGCGGACACCAGTTGATAATTCGTTCACCACGATAAATAAGACCTTTTTCGTAGTATTTAACGAAAACTTCCTTAACTGCCTTTGAACAGCCTTCATCCATAGTGAAGCGTTCTCTTTCCCAGTCGCAGGATGAACCCATCTTTTTAAGCTGTTCAATTATTCGGCCACCATACTGTTCTTTCCAGTCCCAGGCACGTTCAAGAAACTTTTCTCTGCCAAGGTCGTCCTTGGTAAGACCCTCTTTACGCATAGCCTCAACGATTTTAGCTTCAGTTGCAATAGAAGCGTGGTCAGTACCGGGTACCCAGAGTGTGCTGTATCCTGACATTCTCTTCCAACGGATAAGAATATCCTGTAAAGTGTTGTCAAGAGCGTGTCCCATATGAAGCTGACCTGTGATGTTCGGAGGAGGGATTACAATAGTGTAAGGCTCCTTTTCAGAATCACGTTCAGCGTGAAAATAGTTGTTGTTAATCCAGTATTTATAAATTTTGTCCTCAACCTCTGAGGGCTCATAAAGCTTTGAAAGCTCTTTTCTCATAATTAACATTCCTTTCAATAAAATTTATCCCGATGTGTAAGTAAATCAGACTCGGACGCCGGGTAATTTTTCAAAAGGAACAAATATGTTTCGTATTTCATTTTTACACATATGTCTCAATCCTTCCGAAGAAATTATTCACATAATATTATCGCATATTTGAACCCTGTTGTCAAGTTTTATCGAAGTTTTGATAATAAAAATAAGCCTTGAATTTTTCTAATAAATAGTGTATAATGTATGTGTATATATAAAAAATGGCTTGAATTGTTTTTTCGGAGGCAAATATAATGAATCAGAATACAATTATGGAAATCGGAGTGCATCTCATAGTGCTGTTTATGGTTATACCTATACACGAGTTTGCACACGCTTGGGCAGCAACGAAGATGGGTGATAATACCCCTACATATCAGGGTAGACTCACCTTGAATCCTTTTGCGCATATAGACCCTTTGGGTGCAATATGTATGGTGCTTACAGGCTTTGGTTGGGGACGTCCTGTGCAGATTAATCCTTTTAAATTTAAAAAATACAGAAAAGGAATGGCTCTCACAGCTTTGGCAGGACC
>DEPR01000043.1:1867-8957 GCA_002358895.1 Ruminococcus sp. UBA3387
TTATAAACGGCTCCGAGGGGCTTTATTGGCTCACAATGATTTTGTATTATTTTGTTGCCGTAAATGTGGGACTTGCAGTGTTTAACCTGCTTCCGATTCCACCGCTCGACGGCTCAAAAATACTGGGTTATTTTACAGGTGCCAAGTTTGATAAATTTATGGCACAGTATCAACAGTACGTTTCAATCGCATTTATAATACTTATCGTTTCAGGCATTCTTGACAGACCGTTGGGTTGGCTTCAGAGTGGAATGTTCTGGGTTTTGGATAAACTTACTTTCTGGGTAGATATAATTATTGGATTTGTAGTGGGGTAAATATGGCTGTTCAGTTTAAATTAGAAGCGTTTCAAGGACCGCTTGATTTGCTTCTGCATCTGATTACAAAACATAAACTGAATATTTGTGATATAGAGATTTCGTTGCTTTTAGAGCAGTATCTTGAGTATATGAACCAGCTTGACAGTCAGGATTATGAGTCAGCAGGTGAGTTTCTCGAAATGGCAGCAAGACTGATTTATATTAAAACCGTTTCTTTGCTCCCACAACCTGAAGAAGCAGAAGAGCTGAAAAAAGACCTTGAAGGTCAGATTATCGAGTATTCCATCTGTAAAAAGGCTGCCGAAATGCTCAGGGAGGACTATGTTGGCAACAGTATTTTTGTAAGAAATCCTGTGGCTGTGATTGTGGATAAAACCTATACGAGAGTCCACGAAGCTGAGGAGCTGTTCGATGCCTATATGGGTATTTCAGCTAAAAACCGTAACGCAAAACCTCTCCGTGCAGAAATCTTTTCACCTATTGTTTCAAAAAGAATAGTCTCTGTTACATCAAAGATTATTTTCGTCCTGAAAAAGCTTTATAAAACAGGTGTCTATAATATGGCGGGACTCTATGAGGGTGTAACGGATAAATCTGCAAGAGTTGCAACATTTTTAGCAGTCCTTGAGCTTACGAAATCAGGTAGAATTCATCTTAACGATGATAATACCGAAATCAGATTCAACCGTTGCAAAAATAAAAAGCCTGTTGAAACAGAGATTGATACATCAGAAATAAGTTCCGTTTCAGATGAAAATGAGGATTTTGAAACTGAAACTGCGACTGAAGATGTAATAGATAGTTCTATAGCTGAACAGCAGGACACACCTAAACCTGTGGTTAAAATTTCAACCGAAAGAGTACATAACACGCATATTATTTCCTGTCCTGTAGAAATTGATGTTGAAGTTACGAATGATGATGCAGTATTGGAAACTGAGGAATTTGAGACTGAACCCGATGTTTTGCAGGATGAAACTACTGATATAGATTTTGAGTTTACTACGCTGACCGACCCACCTGAGAATATCTTCAAGCCGAATTACTGGAATATGAGAAGATATTTCTGGGGTAAAAGTATGGTAGGCGATGACGGCAGAAATAATTATTGGAGATTTGGATAATTTTAAGGAATAAATTTGAAGGAAAAGGAACATTCTATGAATATACGAGAAAAATTGCCTGTGCTTGAAGCTGTGCTTTTTGCAGGTGGAGACCCTATTGAAGTGGACAAGCTTTGTATTGCACTTGAGATTACCGAAAACGACGTGATTGAGCTTGTTGGAATGTTAAAAGAAAAATATAGCAATGAGGATAGTGGCATTGAGCTTATACAGCTTAATTCTTCTTATCAGCTTGCAGCAAAGAAAGATTATGCGCCTTATATTAAAACGGCTCTTGAGATTAAGAAGAATACTGTACTTTCACCTGCTGCTATGGAGGTTCTTGCAGTTGTGGCGTATAACCAGCCTGTAACAAAAAGCTTTGTAGAACACGTCAGAGGCGTTGATTCATCAGGTGTTGTCAATTCTCTTGTTGAAAAGGGCTTGCTTGTTGAAGCAGGAAGACTTGATTTGCCGGGCAGACCTATTGCGTATAAGACTACAGATAATTTCCTGCGTAGCTTCCAGCTGTCAGGGCTTGGGGATTTGCCACCTGTGCCTGATAAGCAGGAACAGATAACTATTGATGAAATAACTGCAGAAACTGAGGACGAATAAAGGAAAACTTCCGATAGGAGATGATGACAATAATAGTTTTATGGATATTACTTGCATTAATAGCCCTTGTTGTCATTCTCCTGCATTTTTCCGTATATGCCTATGTACGGCTTGATGATGACGGCTTTTTTGTAAGAGTAAAATATCTTTTCTTTACAATCTACCCTCGTGAGAAAAAAGAAAAGGAAGTTAAAGAAAAGAAGACAAATGAGAAAAGAACTGTAGTTGAAAAAGAAAAAACTGCTGAGGTTTCAAAACAGGATTTCAAAGATAATATTGATGATGATTTTGAAGAGAAAAAAACTGAAACTATTGTTAAGGAGCAGGCTAAGGAAGAAAAAGTTCTGATCGAGCCTGAACAGAAGAAAGATAAAACTGTTGTAAACAAACAGGTAAAAAAAATTGAGAAAGAACCTGAACAGACAGAAAAACCTAAAAAACAAAGTAAGCTTCAGGAGCTTAAAGAAAAATATTATAAAATCAAGCCTTATCTGCCGATGGGCTGGAAGTATTTCAAGAAATTGCTCAAGGCTATAAGGATAACAGATTTGAAAATCAATATTGATGTAGGCAGAGAAGATGCTCACGAAGCTGTAATTTATTATGGCTCTGTGCAGGGCGTGCTGTTTAATACTCTGGCTGTTCTGGCAAGCATTTTCACAATGAAAATAAAAAGAGCAAACGTAAATTGTATTTTTGCCAAAAATATTGTTGACGGAAACGGCGAGTGTTATATCAGAGTCCGACCAAGCACAATAATAGCTATAGCATTTTGTGTGGTGGTTAATTTTGGTATAACTTATCTGAAACAAAGAAAATTTAAAAAATCTGAAAATGATATGACAGAAAATAAATTGGAGGTATCGTAAATGAACGAGAAAGCAAGAGTTGAAAATCTGGTTAAAACTGCAATGGAAAAAATCAACGAAATTGTTGATAGCGAAACTATTGTTGGAAAGCCTATTACCACACCTGATGGAACAACAATTATTCCTATTTCAAAGGTGTCATTCGGCTTTGCAGCAGGTGGCTCAGACCTTCCTACTAAAAGTACAAAGGATCAGTTCGGCGGTGGTTCAGGAGCAGGCGTTACAATCAGTCCTGTAGCTTTTATTGCTGTCCATAATGGCGAAACAAAGCTTTTGCAGATGACTACAAATACACCATATGAAAATGCTGTAGTAAACGTAGTTCCTGACGTTGTTGATAAGGTTATCAGCTTTATCGATAAGAAAACAGGCAAGGAAAACAGCGAGGCTTAATTCCTTAAATTTGCAGAATTAATTTCATTTATCGACACATTATAATTATGATAAATAATTTAAGGAAGTGTCGAAGTGAAAATAATATCTTTTATATCAGCGATTATAATGTCAGCGTCCCTTTTTTCGTTTAATGCGTCAGCTGAAGGAGAACTCTCAGTATCTGCCAAAGGTGCAATACTTATAGATTCTCTTACAGGTGAAGTATTGTATGAGAAAAACGCCTATGCTAAACTACCTATGGCAAGTACCACAAAAATAATGTCAGCTTTGCTTGCGTTTGAGATGTGTGATGACCTTGACGAGGAGTTTGTTGTGGATAGCGAAGCCATAAAAGTTGAGGGTTCATCAATGGGCTTGCAGGAAGGGGACGTTGTTACTATGCGTGCTTTAATTTACGGTATGCTTTTGCCAAGTGGTAATGATGCCGCAAATGCTACTGCTGTAAAAATAAGTGGCTCTGTAGAGGATTTCGTTCAGCTTATGAATGACCGTGCAGCTGAAATGGGTCTTACATCTACTCATTTTGTTACACCATCAGGTCTTGATGATGATACTGATGACCATTATTCTACTGCTTATGATATGGCAATTCTTACACAGGAAGCTATGAAAATTCCAGGATTCCGTCAGATTTGCAGTCAGTATAATGCAAAGCTGAAGTTCGGTAACCCACCCTATGAGCGATGGCTTACTAACTCAAATAAACTGCTGAATATGTATGACGGTGTTATCGGAGTTAAAACAGGATTTACGGACAAAGCAAAGAGATGCCTTGTGTCAGCTTGCGAAAAAGATGGTGGAGAGCTTATCTGCGTTACCCTTAATGCACCTGATGACTGGCTTGACCATTCAAGACTTTATGATTATGGCTTTGAGCAGATGGAAAAGCAGGTTTTGCCCTTAGAGCAGAGAAGCTTTCAGGTAAATGTGGTGGGTGGCAAGTCGGATACAGTTTTGTGCCGGACGGAGCAGGTAAGTCTTAATCTGCTTGAAGGTAAGGCACAATCTGTCAGGTCGGAAGTGCACATAAACCATTTTATCTATGCACCTGTTGCTGAAAATATAAGGGTAGGAAGTGTGAGGTATTATCTTGACGATGTGTTGTTGCACGAAGAGCCCATATGGACGGTTGATATGGTTAATGAAAAGAAAGCAGTAAAGAAAAGCTTATTTGCTGATATTTTAGATAAAATCAGGTTATGTTTTAGTTAAAATCGGGGGTTACCCCGTACATAAATTTATGCTGTGAAGCATTAAGGAGAAGTGATTTAAATGGAAAAAATCAGAATTCAGAAGATTATGGCAGATAACGGCTATTGCTCACGAAGAAAAGCCGAAGAGCTTATTGCTCAGGGCAGGGTCAAAGTCAACGGCAGACCTTGTAAGCTGGGTGATAAAGCGTTGCCACATAAGGATTTGATTACAGTTGATGGTGAGCAGATAAGGGTGCAGAGAAGAAAGGAAATGCACTATATTATGCTTCACAAGCCAAGAGGATATGTTACAACAACAAGTGATGAGTTTGACAGAAAGTGCGTAACAGATTTGCTGGCAGATTTCCCTGACAGGGTTTATCCAATCGGACGTCTTGACAAAAATTCCGAGGGACTTTTGCTGTTCACAAATGACGGCAATTTTGCAAATGATATAATGCATCCGTCTCATCACGTTTCAAAAACATACCGTGTAACTGTTCGTCCTGATATAACCGATGAACAGCTTGTACAGCTTTCTGAGGGTGTTGTGATTGACGGTAAGAAAACACAGCCTGCAACGGTTATTGTTCTGGATAAACAGCCAGGCAGAGTGGTTTTGCAGATGACAATTCACGAGGGCAGAAACAGACAGATCAGAAAGATGTGTGAGGCTGTAGGTCTTGAAGTTGCAAGACTTAAAAGAACTTCAATCGGACCATTGCGTCTCGGAATGCTTCAGCCCGGTGAATACAGAGAGCTGAAGCCTGATGAACTTCGTGCAATCAGAACAGCGATATCAAAGGGAAAATAAATTCTTTACGAGAGCAGAAAATCTGCTCTCATTTTTTGTGTGTACAAAAAATGAATAACTGTTATATTAATTGTAAAAAAGTGAATATTACCCTTGCGAAAAGGGTAAATAAATAGTATAATTAAATTTATATAGGTATAATGTTTTTCGTGATTTTATACCCTTTTAAGTATGTTGATAGGAGGCTAAGATATGTCTGATTTTAATATGAATCTTGCTGATCTGAAAGCAAAAACAAATGCCGTAACTGATGCAAGAACTCGCTTGACATATTTATTTGATGCGGGTACATTTACTGAGCTTGACCCTTATTATTCTGCTGATTCAGACCTCGCAGGAGTTGTAACTGCTTTCGGTTACGTTGAGGGTAATCCTGTTTATGCCTTTTCACAGGATATAACAGTGAAAAACGGTGCATTGACAGAAGCTCACGCAAAGAAAATTGTTAAGGTTTATGACCTTGCTGCAAAAACAGGTGTTCCTGTTGTTGGAATTTATGATTCTTTCGGTGCTGACCTTAATAACGGTTGTAAAGCACTTAATTCTTACGGAGAACTGCTTATGTGGACTTCTAACCTCTCAGGCGTTGTTCCACAGATTTCAGTTGTTGCAGGCGTATGTGCAGGTACTTCAGCTATGCTTGCTGAGTCTGCTGACTTTGTTGTGGTAACTAAGGATTCACAGCTTTATGTTGCTCCAAACAGCGATGTAGACAATTCAGCTGAAAACGCAGGTAAGAACGGGACTGCTTCAGTTGTTGCTGAGGATGATAAGGAAGCTCTTGAAGTTGCAAAAGCAATTCTTCTCAAGCTCCCACAGAATAACCTCTCACCTGTTCCAATGTATGAGTTTGCATTGCCCGAAACTGCTTTTGGTGCTGCCGCTGATACACAGGCGAAGGCTGTGTGTGATGATGAAAGCTTAATTGAGCTTTCAGCCGACTTCGGTGGAGCATCATATACTGCACTTGGTTCAATCGGTGGTGCTACTGTCGGTGTGGTTGCTACAAACAAGACAGAGGACAAGCTTACTGCTGACGACTGCACAAAGATTGCACGTTTTGTAAGAGTATGCGACGCTTATGCAATTCCTGTTGTAACTTTGGTTGATACAGAAGGCTTTAAGGCTGATAATGCAACAGAAACAGCAGGTGCAGTAAGAGAGATGACAAAGCTTGCACACGCTTATGCAGAAGCTACAACAATCAAGATTTCCGTTGTAACAGGTAAGGCTTATGGCCCTGCATTTATTGCTCTTGCCGGCAAGGGTGCTAATGCGGATTTGGTTTATGCAACACCTGATGCTGTTATTTCAGCTCTTGCACCAATAACAGCTGTTGAGTTCCTTGCTCACGATGAACTTAAAGGTGCAGAAGATCTGACAGTTGCAAGAAATACGCTTGCCGATAAGTATGCAAAAGAACAGGCTAACAGTGCAGTTGCAGCAATGAACGGCTGTGTTGATAATGTTATTGAAACAGCTCAGCTTCGTGAAGCACTCGTGAACGCTATTGAAATAATGGCAGGAAAGAGAATTTCCAGACTTCCTAAGAAACATAGCAACATCCAGTTGTAAAATACAGATAAGGTGGTTTTAATATGAAAAGATATAACATTACAGTAAACGGAAAAGTATATGACGTTGCAGTTGAAGAAGTAGACGCAGGTTCTGCACCTGTAGCTGCTGCTCCTACTCCTGCTCCAGCAGCTGCACCAGCACCTGCTGCAACACCTGTTGCAGACGGGACAAAGGTTACAGCTCCAATGCCCGGAACTAT